>CAYMDG010000076.1:0-1790 GCA_964388905.1 uncultured Bacteriovoracaceae bacterium | reverse complement strand
TCATCAGCCTTGCCGCTCGGTGGTGCAAACATGCTGTCATAGTCCGTCACGGACCAGCTCATCTTGAGGGGTGTGTAAAGCTGTGCGTCTTTCAGGAGCATCTGGACATCTGCGGGTATCCCGGGGTCGTGAACATGGGTGAGCCCCTTGGCCAGGCACCGCTCAGCTTCATCTATGATGATCTTCCTCTTCTCTTCTTCTGTATACGTCTGGAATATCTCCCGGATCATGGTGAAAAGAACCCGGGAGAGCGCGTCTTCCCAGATGGTCCCCTTGGGTGTGCCGTCTCCGCTGATATCCATATCTATGGGACACCGCAGTCTGTCCCTGCTGATTCCGGAGCGCACGAGCGCCGGGGTAGATGCCATTCCGCTGTGAAAGGTCGTATCCACCACAATGACCGGGCATCCATTGGCCGCAGCATCGATTTCTTTTAAACCGGGCATCTGGGGGGGATTCCACCTGGCATGGTCCATACCTGAGAAGAATACCCAGCCTTTGTCGGATGTCTTT
Source organism: uncultured Bacteriovoracaceae bacterium (assembly GCA_964388905.1). GTDB lineage: Bacteria > Desulfobacterota > Desulfomonilia > UBA1062 > UBA1062 > MWEI01. The sequence goes on along the minus strand of CAYMDG010000076.1, from coordinate 1,277 downwards.
GCCCGGCATGCAGCATCGATGGCCGACAGGGCATGGTCCTTAGAAGTCCAGGTGCTCGCATCTCCATTGAGCGGCAGCAGGGCCGATATGAAGAAATGCCGATGTGCGTCTATGAGCCCGGGTATGACATGCATCCCCTTGAGATCAACTGACGATGCATTGCCCGGTGGGGCAGCCTCCTGGTTATAAACATGAATAATCTTTCCATCCCTTATGCACATGCCGCCTTTGATCTTTGCCATGGGTGTCCGGGCCCAGACCACTGCATTTTCCAGTACGAACTCCTGCTGATGACTCATGGGTAATCTCCTTTGTAATAGCAAAGTATAGTACAGACATCACAGAACTCACCCGGGCCAGCACTATGCCCGGTATTCCTCGTAATCACAGCCAATGGCCTTGGCCACCTCGCAATTCGTGAGCCGGCCGGTATGTACGTTCAAACCCTTTCTCAGCGCAGGGTTCTCTTTCAATGCCTTATCAACTCCTTTGTCGGCAAGCTCGATTACATAGGGCATGGTGGCATTGGTGAGGGCATAGGTGGATGTCCTGGGAACGGCGCCCGGCATATTGGCAACGCAATAGTGAACGATAGCCTCTTCCACATAGGTTGGATTATCATGGGTCGTAGGCCTGCTTGTCTCGGCGCATCCACCCTGATCAATAGCGATATCCACCAGGACTGATCCCGGTTCCATCTTTCTGAGCAGTTCACGGGTGATGAGATGCGGGGCCTTTGCACCAGGGATGAGCACCGAGGCGATGACCAGGTCGGCATGTATCACACTATCTTCGACATTGCCTGCATTTGCCATGAGCATAACTGCACGGGAATGAAAGATGTCCTCGAGGTAGTTGAGCCGTTTCTGGTTGATGTCGAGGATGGTGACCAGTGCCCCTATGCCCACAGCCAGGTGCGCCGCATTGATCCCGGATATCCCTGCCCCGATGATGGTCACCCTGCCTGGCCGCACCCCCGGAACGCCGGACAGGAGAATGCCCTTACCTCCATTGATGGATTCCAGACAGGTGCAACCCATCTGTATTGCGAGCCTTCCAGCAACTGCGCTCATGGGCGCAAGAAGCGGCAGACCCCCATCGTCAAGCTGGATGGTTTCGTAGGCAATGCCTATGACCTTGCTCTTGAGCAACTCACGGGTGAGTTTTTCGTTGGCTGCAAGGTGGAGGTACGTGAAGAGGATCTGACCATGGCGCATCCTGGAATACTCTTCCTCAATGGGTTCCTTGACCTTGACGATCATATCAGAAGTGTCCCA
>CAYMDG010000075.1:6455-12526 GCA_964388905.1 uncultured Bacteriovoracaceae bacterium | reverse complement strand
AGATCGAATACTTCACAATCTGCAACGCAAAATTGTACTGGTCGATCTTGGGGAAGAAAAGCTGACAGCGATTGTCACTGCTTTTTAAGGGAACCCCCCCAGGTAGCAGCGTGTGGGTATATTGCTGGCCGCGGCTGCAAAGCATCTGTTGCACGACCGGCAGGTGCTCTGTTTCGCCCCTTCCCTGAATTTCTTCACCAGGTCAGGTTGCCTGATGAAGGGGCGCGCGAGGCAGATGAAGTCAGCCTCCCCTTTTATGAGGACCTGCTCCATATGCTCAAGACGACGCATTCCGCCTGTGAGGAAAAGGGCCATATTCCCTGCTACCGGTTTCACCACTTTCAGATATTCAAGGTTCCAGCCCTCGAGCAGGTTATATTTGCCGACCCATCTCTTCATCTTCATGTATCCAATGGGCCGCTTCCATGCAGGCAGCGCCCGCAGTACCTCCTGTATTGGAACCTCTCCCCGCCAGCAGTTCATGAAGTTGTAGAACTTGACACCAGAGGTAAGCTCCAGGGCAGCCACGCCTAACCCCTCAAGCCTGGCAGCATATTCTTTTGCCAGTTCCGGGGTAACTCCGGGCTTTGGGGTAAAATCCTGGGCATTCATCTTCACGAGGATAGGAACTTTGCCAACAGCGGCCTGAATCCCTTCTATGACCTCGTGAACAATGCGGAACCGGTTCTCTACCGATCCCCCCCATTCATCGCTGCGGCAGTTGAAATAGGGGCTCAAGAACTGATTGAGCAGGTCACCCCCTCCGGCATGGACATAGACTATATCGCATCCTGCGGCTACGGCGCGCCCGGCTGCAGAGATAAAGGCGGCGATCACCTCGCGGATATCATGGGGGGTCATTGCTGCAGGCTTGATAAAAAAGCTCGGGTCCCGCCGTATGGCAGATGGCCCAAAAGGCCTTTGCCCGATAAGCTCGGGTTTTGCCTGCCTGCCGCTGTGGGTTATTTCAAAGGCAATCCTGCCCCCGTTGCTGTGAACTGCATCGGACAGACGGGATAGGCCGGGAATAGCCATATCGCTGTGGATGCCGATCTGGTTTTTCAGGGCCTGCCCCAACGAATGGACATACATGAAGCTACTGAGAATAAGCCCGACATCCCCCTGGGCCAGGCGGCTGTAGACTGTTACCAGATCATCGGTTACCCTGCCCGTCTCGTCTGCAAGCCCCTCGTATGTTGCCGCACGGACAAAGCGGTTCTTGATCTCGACATTTCCGATTGTTTTTGGCGTAAAAAGCAAGGACACCGTTCACCTCCTCAGGTATTGCCAATATAACATATGGAAGATGGAGAATTCGAGCAGGTTGTTATGTGTCAAACACACTTTGATGACCTGAATTCGAGATCCAGCAGGAACCTTTTCCGCCAGAGCCCTCCGCCATATCCTACCAGCTTCCCGTCTTTCCCGATTACCCGGTGGCATGGAATGATGATGGAAACCCTGTTGTCGCCGTTGGCCTGCGCAACAGCCCGGACAGCCCTGGGCTTCCCCAGCATCTCGGCCTGTTCCTGGTATGAGCGGGTTTCACCGTACGGGATCGTCTGTAAGGCCTTCCATACTTCCTGCTGGAAAGGTGTACCCTGCATTACCAGCGGGAGAGTGAAGTCCTTTCTCTTCCCGGCAAAGTATTCCTGAACCTGTTGATGAAGCTCTGCAAAATGTCTGTTGGAACCGGGGACAAATTCCGCATGCAGCCTTCTTTTCAAATTGGATAACTGGGTCTCCAGCATTTTAGAATCAATGAATTCCAGCAGACAGACCCCGGCATCTGTGGCCCCTGCCAGCATGGGTCCCAATGGGGTAAGAATTCTTGTTATTGTAATGATTTGATTATGCTTACTTGAATTGGGCGAAAAGCCCGTTGTCTTTTTAAAAGACTCGGTAAACCCCCCCAGCGATTCATAACCGGATTCGAAGGCCGCATCGATGACCTTCCCGCCATACCGAATACTTCCGAATGCCTGGCCTATCCGCAATGTACGCACATATGCCTGGAAGGTCATCTTGTGATGTTTCTGAAACCACCGCCGGGCACGGTTCGGATCGATACCGCGCTGTTTCAGATCATGATCCCTTAATCTGATCCCCGGGGTGGAATCAATCTCATCAAGAAGAGGACTCAACCATTCAGGCACCTCCCCATTATACCCCAACGGGTTGCATATCTTGCAGGGCCGGTACCCGTTCATGAGCGCCTCGCGGGCTGACGGAAAGAATTCCACATTCTCCCGCTTCGGTTTCCGTGCAGTACAGGTTGAACGGCAGAATATACCGGTTGTCTTCACCCCGGCCACAAAAATGCCTTCAAAGGTGCTGTCTTTCTGCAGCAATGCATTATAGAGGGTCTCATAATCAGGCAAGGGGCTCATCATCCCATCTCCCTTTTGTAGTGTTTCAGATCGGGTCGCAAAAAGCATCTTGCATCATAGCCTTCATAAATCAGTGTTTGAACAATGGGCAACCGGAAACTTAACAACCTTTTTTCTGACATACACACGAAAATAGAATATACTGAGCATGCGTATTAAAATGTGTTTCATGTGTACCATAGAATGAACCGACACAAAGGGGGCTTTCGTGACCATGATTGCTGGAGAGAACCTATACCGCGCCCTAGGCCACAAGATCGACAACCTGCCTGCCAGGGCGCCCTGGAATGAGGCCTTCCACCGGATTCTAAGGGAACTGTATACTCCCGAAGAGGCCGATGTGGTGGTGAAAATGCCCTATACCCTCTCCGGGCTGGACAGGATTTCCCGGGTGACAAAGATCAACAAGGCTCATTTGAGCGCCGTGCTGAAACAGCTGTGCAAAAAGGGTCTGGTCTTCGACATCTGGAACGAGAAGGATAATCAGTACCACTACATGCCCTCACCCCTGGTCGTGGGGATCTTCGAGTTCACCATGATGAGAAAAGACAGTGACCTCAATATCAAGCAATGGGCCAAGCTTTTCCATGAATATCTAAGCAATGACGACACCTTCTATTCCGCCAACCTGTCGCATGGAGAACAGGTCTCGGTAATGAGGGTAATCCCGGTGGAAGAGACCATCCGCACGGATGACCACATAAGGTTCCTGGATTATGAAAAGGCCACCTCCATCATCGAGAACGCCGGCAGGCTTGCCATCGGAGTATGCTCGTGCAGGAACGAGAAGTTTCATCAGGGCGTGAAAGAATGCGATGCCCCCCTGGAAAGCTGCAGCCTCTTCGGCATCGGAGCGGACCTTGGCATCAGGAACAACCTGGCCCGGGAGGTTTCGAAGTCTGAAATGCTTGATAACTTTGCGCGGTCCAAAGAGCTTGGCCTCGTGTTCTGTGCCTACAATACCCACAAGCCCATATCCGTCTGCCACTGCTGCAAGTGCTGCTGCAACGCCCTGGCCGGGCTGAACAAGTTCGGGTACCCGAACGTGGTGGTAACATCGAATTTCATCGCTTCCGTTGAAACACAATCGTGTACGGGCTGCGGCAAATGCGTGGAGGTGTGCCAGGTCAGCGCCACCAGCCTGGTCTCTGCAAACGACCCGAAAAAGCCAAAGAAGAAACAAGCCCGTGTAAACACGGATACCTGCCTGGGGTGCGGGGTATGCGCACACAAATGCCCCACGCATGCTATTGTTATGTCTGAGCGCGGCACCAGGGTAATCCACCCGGAAACGCTCTTCGACACCTTTATCCTGGGAGGCCTGGAGAGGGGGACCCTGCAGAACCAGATCTTCGACAACCCCATGAGCAAAACCCAGCAGTTCATGCGGTCGTTCATGGGCGCCTTCCTTCGGCTCAGCCCGGTCAAAAAATCCCTCATGAGCGAAACGCTGCGGTCTTCGTTCCTGAAGTTCATGAAGGTGGGGGCCGTATTGCAGGGCAAGGGGTGGATGACGGAGCTGTAGGGGAACAGCAACAGGATGCAGGTGGGAAAAGGAAGAGAAGGGAACATATGAGTTTTGAATTTATTCAAGAGATACCAAGGCCTCGGGATATTCTTGCAGCCATGCCGCTTGAGAGGAAACTCAGCGATATAAAGAAAAAACAAGACGCCGGTATCAGAGCGGTCTTCACAAAGGAGAGCAGCAAGTTTCTGCTGATTATCGGTCCATGCTCTGCACATGACGAAGACGCGGTGTGCGATTACATCGGCCGCCTGGCAAAAGTACAGGAAGAGGTTAAGGAACGGATCATCATCATTCCACGGATCTACACGAATAAGCCACGCACCACCGGTGTCGGTTACAAGGGCATGGTGCACCAGCCGAACCCTCAGGAGAAACCGAACATGGTAGAAGGCATCAAGTCCATCCGCAGGATGCATATCCGGGCCCTTCGCGAGTCCCACCTGAGCGCAGCCGACGAGATGCTCTACCCCGGAAACTACACCTACCTGGAGGACGTTTTAAGTTATGTTGCGGTCGGGGCCAGGTCGGTGGAGAACCAGGGGCACAGGCTCACCTGCAGCGGCCTTGAAGTCCCTGTAGGCATGAAGAATCCAACCTCCGGCGATGTTGAAGTGCTCCTGAATTCCATCCATGCCTCACAAGCGCCCCACATTTTCATCTACAACAGGTGGGAAGTTAAGACATCGGGCAATCCCCTCACCCACGCAATCCTCAGGGGCGCGGTAAATCACCACGGTCTGGCCGAACCGAATTACCATTATGAAGATCTCTCCAGCTTCGCAGAAGCATACCTCAAGCGCGGCCTTGTCAATCCAACGATTCTCGTGGATACAAACCATGCCAACTCCAACAAGAGATTCGCCGAACAGCCCCGCATTGCCAAAGAGGTTATGCAGAGCAGACAGCATTCCTCGGTGCTCAAAAACATGATCCGGGGCTTGATGATTGAAAGCTTTATTGAGGAAGGATCTCAATCGCCGACCGGAAACAAGTATGGGAAATCAATTACCGATCCATGCCTGGGATGGAAAGATTCTGAGAAACTGATCCTTGAGTTGGCAGGGATGGTTTGATTCTTTTATTTATTCAGCCGTATATGTTTACGTTATGACAGCTAAAACCTTGCAAGAGATCAAAAAAAGTCATAGGTGAGTGGATATCCCCTTACAACATCAGGCAAGGATTCAAAGGAGAGTTCCGCATGAGCGTATTGGATGCAATCGGAAATACACCGCTTGTTGAAGTAAAGAACATCTGGGATTCCGACAGGACCGGTGTGCGGATCATGGCAAAGCTTGAAGGCTCCAATCCGGGTGGCTCCGTCAAAGACCGGCCTGCGCTCTACATGCTCAAGGATGCCGTTGCATCAGGGAAGCTGACAAAGGGCAAGATCATACTGGAACCCACCTCCGGCAATACCGGAATAGGCATGGCCATGGTGGCGGCGGCCATGGGGTTCAAGATCAAACTCACCATGCCCACCTGTGTGAGCACCGAACGCCGGGCTGTCCTACAGGCCCTTGGAGCGGAACTCGAACTGACTCCTGGATGCGACAAAACAGATGGGGCCATAAACCGCGCTCATCACATCATGGAATCCGTTGGGGATCAATATTTCATGCCCAACCAGTTCGACAACCCCCAGAACTACCTGGCACACTACCACACGACCGGTCCTGAGATCTTTGCGCAGACAAAGGGTGAAGTCGATGCCTTTGTTGCCGGTATGGGTACTACCGGCACACTCATGGGCTGCTCCATGTTCTTCAAGGAAAAAAAGCCACCGGTGAAAATAATGGGCGTTGAACCCAAGTTGGATCATCGCATACAGGGTCTGAAGAACATGCATGAGGCAATTGTGCCCAAGATCTATGACCCGTCACGACTGGACGGCATCATAAGCTGCAATGACGAGGATGCATTTGAGACTACACGGGACCTTTCCATTCAGGAAGGTTTGTTTTGCGGTCTCAGTTCGGGTGCAGCCATGTGGGGTGCCATTCAGGTTGCACGCGACCTCTCGCGGGGGTCTACCGTTGTGGTCATCTTCCCCGACCGGGGCGACCGTTATCTTTCCACCGAGGTCTTCCGCTCTTTTTGTGCCCAGTGCCCGCCATGACATAAGGTGGCCAATCCCAAGCAATATAATGATA
>CAYMDG010000075.1:3892-6355 GCA_964388905.1 uncultured Bacteriovoracaceae bacterium | reverse complement strand
TGTGCCCAGTGCCCGCCATGACATAAGGTGGCCAATCCCAAGCAATATAATGATAAAGCAGTATAATTATATTGTTATCTTTTAGGATGTCCGGGCAAAAAAACCCTCTTCTTTTAGGTTGAAGGGGGCAAATGTTATGAGGAGGTTTATTAGGAGCACCTTATATTAGTCATGAGATCCACGATAACAACCTACGTGCTCTCTTTTTTACCAAACTTTCACAAAACATCTCCCCTCTTGCCCTTGTCTGCCAAATCATCTAGGCTCGAAGAGACAGCAGTACAAAACTTCAGCTCCAAGAGGTGAAATTGTTCGACTTTCAGAAAGGCCGGGTCGGGCTCATCCTTGGGGGCCGCTACCCCCATTGCCATACACTGGTGGTAGATGACGAGCGTCGTGCCCTCATGGATGCGGCGAGCGACAGGGACAAGCTCCTGGCCTTTCACCGGCAACGCAGCGTGGATATCATCATCACAAGCCATGCCCACGAAGACCACATCATGTACAACTCTGAGTTCCCCAATGCCGAACTATGGGTCCCACAGCTCGATGCACTTCCCTTCAGCGATATCCGTGCCCTTATGGACCAGTACGGACTCACTCGTGAGGAGTCCCTCTTCTGGGAAGACTTCCTGGTTGGCGAGTGCAATTATGCGCCGAGGAAACCCCAGAGGCTCCTGAAAGATGGCGATATCCTCGATTTCGGGCACACCTATGCCGTGGCCATACACACCCCGGGCCATACACCCGGCCACTTTTGCCTCCACTTTCCTGAAGACGGTGTACTTTTTCTGGCCGACTATGACCTTGTCAAGGCCGGCCCATATTACGGAGATGTCTCCTCCAGCCTGGAGCATACCATCTCCTCCCTTAAGAAGCTCTCCGCCATCAGGGCCGATGTCTACCTCACCGCCCATGGCACCGGTGTCTTCGATGCCTCGAGCCAGCTTATCCTTGATTACCTCAACATCGTCTATGAACGGGAGGCGAAACTCCTCGACCTGCTCGCAAAAGGCCCAAAAACTCTTGATGAGATAACGAATGCCTGCATTATCTACGGTAAACCCAAGGCCCTGGGAGCCTGGGACCTGTCCGTCTCAGAACGCATGATGATGCGAAAACACCTGGATGTGCTTATGGGGCAGGACAGGGTCTATGAGGATGGCGGGAGGTATCACCTCGCAGGGTAAAAAGATTCTTGGCAACGGGCTATGCAAATGCACTTACGTACCGGTACACGGTCCAGAAGTGCGCAGCGGTCCCGAGCATCACGAAGATATGGAATACCTCATGGAAACCGAAGATATGGGGGATAGGGTCAGGCCTCTTCAGGGCATAGATAATGCCGCCGATAGTATAAAGCACCCCACCTGCAAAGAGCCAGAAAAGGGCCCCTACCTGAAGGGTGCGGACCAGCGGTACAATGCCCACCACAGCGATCCAGCCCATGCCTATGTAAATGAGTGATGTAAGCCACCTGGGGGCATGTATCCAGAAGAGCTTGAATACGATGCCCATGATGGCCACGGCCCAGACTGTTCCGAAGATGCCCCAACCCCAGGCACCCCTGAGGGGGACGAGGCAGATGGGCGTGTACGTGGCTGCGATGAGCACAAAGATCATCATGTGGTCGAGCTTCCTGAGCCGTGCCGTCCCCTCTCGGGAAAGGGGCAGCCAGTGATAGAGGGTGCTGGCCGTATAGAGGAGGATCATTCCCATGCCGAAGACGCAGTAAGAGGTGAGATGCCAGGGCTTCAGCGGGATCGATGCCTTGATGATGAGGGCCACAAGACCCGCCACGGCAAGCAGGGCACCGATAAAGTGAGTGAGGCCGCTCATGGGGTCGCGTAATCGCCGGATCATCTGTACAATGCCCTTGCCGCTTTCCAAAGATACTGTCCTCCATTCATGATTGATATTGTATGAATGCCCTTTTCTACCATGGATATGCGGCATGAGTGTGTGAAATAACTGCAAATAAATTATCTTCAGGTTGTTCCTATTGACGGTATTCCCGGAATGCTAGTATTGTATTGTCCGTGTGGGGTGGTTCCATAAGGGGCCTGAGATCATACCCGTTGAACCTGATCTGGGTAATGCCAGCGTAGGAACTCAATATGAGTAATCAGTCTCCCTAATATCCTTCCCGCATAAATTTAAGGTAAATATGGGGTATAGACTTATGGATGTGTATTCCTTTCTTGAAGCTGTCCGCCGGAAGAGCCCTGTGGTGCATCATCTTACAAACTGGGTCACCATCTATGACTGCGCTCAGGCGGTCAAATCCTTCGGTGCCTCTCCGGTCATGGCTCATGCCGCCGAAGAGGTTGCAGATATGTCAGCTATTGCATCAGCCCTGGTGCTGAACATCGGCACACTCACCGTGGATTTCATCGAGAGCATGAAGCTTGCAGCATGTGCGGCAAACAGCCGCAATATCCCGGTAGTGCTGGATGTATGCGG
>CAYMDG010000075.1:0-3792 GCA_964388905.1 uncultured Bacteriovoracaceae bacterium | reverse complement strand
ATCGTTGCCGATGCACACAGGGCATATATTGTGCGCAACGGTGTGGACATGATGTCCCACGTGGTGGGCACCGGCTGTATGGCCGCTTCCGTCATCGGCGCCTTTGTGGGTGCAACGCCTGGCGATATGGCATCGGCTGCTGCAGCAGGTCTTTGCTCCTTTGAGATCGCAGCCGAACTGGCTGCAAAAAAAGCCCTCGGGCCTGCCTCGTTCAAGCAGTACCTCCTGGATTATTGCTTTGCTTTAACAAAGGATGACGTAGTCTCCATGCAGAAGGTAGGGAAATGAGGGGTTATTACTTCATCACAGACCCCGGCTTAAGCGCCGCAGGGTTGAAGAACGATTGTGAAAAGGCCATTGCCTGCAACGTGGGAATCATACAGTACCGCAACAAAGAGGCAGTTTCGCGAACGCTGTATGAAGAGGCCCTGGTCATAAAAAACATCTGCATGGGAACCTCCACCCGGCTCATCATCAACGACCGCATCGACATTGCCCTGGCAGTGGATGCCCACGGTGTCCACATAGGTCAGGAAGACATGCCTTATCAAGTGGCCCGAAGGCTCCTGGGCAAGGACAAGATCATCGGGGTTACCGTGCATACCCTTGAAGAGGCAAAAGCCGCCCAAGTCCTGGGTGCCGACTACCTGGGGGTGAGCCCCATCTTTACTACCGCCACCAAACTGGACGCAGGTAAGCCATGTGGTGTAGAAGGATTAATGGCGATCCGGAATGCCTGTGATCTGCCAATAGTAGCCATCGGGGGCATCGACCTTTCGAACATCGGACTGGTCATTGAGGCGGGTGCGGATATGGCATGCGCCATATCCGCGGTTGTAGCCAAACCGGATGTGAGTGCAGAAATTCTAAAGTTCCAAAAGGAGTTCGGATTATGACACAACTTGAATTTGCAAAAAAAGGACAGGTCTCCAAGGAGATGCGCTCAGTGGCCGAGCATGAGCCGTTAAGCGCGGAACAGATCCGGGATAATATTGCAGCCGGAAATACCGTGATCCTCAAGAGCGCGCTCCATGACTGCGTCCCCGTTGCAATAGGCAAAGGCCTGAAGATTAAGATCAATGCCAATATCGGCACTTCCAACTTCAATGCCGACCCGGCAAGGGAACTTGAGAAGCTCATTGTTTCCGTCAAATACGGGGCAGATACGGTAATGGACCTTTCCACAGGCGGTGATATCCATGCCATGCGCACAATGATCATCAATGCCTCCAAGGTGCCCATAGGCACGGTGCCCGTATATGAGGCCATCGTGCGCTGCCCGGATGTGGCCTTGCTTACCGAGGATGATTTTCTCGATTCCATCCGGATGCACATCGCCGACGGTGTGGACTTCATTACCGTGCATTGCGGGATCACGCGCATGTGCATCCCCCTGCTGGAATCGCGCATAATGGGCGTAGTATCACGCGGAGGGAGCTTTCTCATCAAGTGGATGCTCCATCACGACAAGGAGAACCCGCTCTATACCAGGTATGACGAAATCCTTGATATGGCAAAGCAGCACGATGTTGTTCTAAGCCTCGGCGACGGCCTGAGGCCAGGTTGCCTTGCCGACGCAACGGATCAGGCCCAGATCGCAGAGCTCAAGACCCTGGGTGAACTGGCCGCCCGGGCACAGGCAAAGGGCGTGCAGGTCATGATCGAGGGTCCGGGCCACGTGCCGCTCCACATGATCAAAGAAAACATCGATTTGCAGAAGAAATTGTGCAACGGCGCACCCTTCTATGTTCTAGGCCCGCTGGTGACCGACTGCTCGCCCGGGTATGACCACCTCACCGGCGCCATCGGCGGGGCACTGGCAGCCTACTTTGGCGCAGACTTTCTCTGCTACCTCACGCCCAAGGAGCACCTGGGACTGCCGGACATCCAGGACGTGATCGACGGGGTGATTGCATCCAAGATCGCTGCGCATGCAGCAGATATCGCACGCGGCATACCGGGCGCGCGCGACCGTGACGACGCCATGTCAAGGGCACGGAGCAACCTTGACTGGGAGGGCATGTACAACATCTCGCTGAACCCGGAAAAGGCGCGCGCCATTCGGAAGGAGACCGGCAAGGACGGGGAAGACGTCTGTACCATGTGCGGCGATTTCTGCTCGGCCAAGATCAACAAGGAATGCAGGGGGCACTACCACAAATGAAGATAGCGGATATCGGCGGTGAGTTCGCATTGATCAGGCGCGTCACCGGCATTCAATCTGATGACCCGGCCATAATCAAGGGTGTGGGAGATGATTGTGCGGTGCTTGAATATTCTGCTGATAAATACCTCCTGGTAACGGTCGACATGATGGTGGAGAACGACCACTTCTCCCTTACATGGCACACGCCCGAGCAGGTGGGCAAAAAGCTCATGGAGTCGAATGTGTCGGACATCATTGCCATGGGCGGGACACCGCGCTGGGCCTTTATATCGCTGTCACTGACGCAGGTAACCGATGTGGAGTTCATGGATGAATTCTATCGCGGCCTGTACGATTCTGCCAGAAAACACGGTGTTGCCCTTGTGGGCGGCGACACCACCCACGGCCGTGACCTGGTGATCAACCTGGCGCTTGTGGGTGACGTGGATAAGGGCCTTGTACGCCTGCGTTCACATGCCGTCCCGGGCGACCTCATATGCGTAACCGGCACCCTGGGCAAGAGCCAGGCTGGTCTCAAACTCCTCCTGAACGACAGGAGAGAAGGCTACCTGAAAGGGCACCTGGAACCGCAATGCCGGCTGGAGTGGGAAGGCAGGGCCATTGCCCGTTACGCCCATGCAATGATCGACGTGAGCGACGGGCTGGGAAGCGAGGTCACACACATCTGCGAGGAGAGCGGTACCGGGGCGAGCATCAACTGGGAGAAGATACCCCTTTCCAAGGACACCACGGAGGCTGCGCTGATGATATCCGGCGATCCCCATGAATACGCCCTGTACGGAGGTGAGGACTTTGAGCTGGTGTTCACGATTTCAAAGGGTAATATCCCTGCCCTTCAAAAGGAATTTTCCGACTTCACGATTGTAGGCGAGATCCTGCCGAAAGAAGCCGGGATCTCTATCCTCAGGGATGGCTGCAGGCAGGATGTAAAAAAGGGGTACGATCATTTTGCAACCTAGATACCTTACCCTCCAGGTGTTCAACCACATATTATCATGGCCGATGTGGTTACAAAAAATGCAGACCCATGTACAACAATGTTAACTCAAAGAACCTTAAACCTTTTGTATCTAATTTATTATATAGCCTGATATAAGTCTGGCCCGCTTATTGCTCTCTCAAATCCATGCAATGGAATCACAGGGATCACTATGAATCTCTCTCCTTAAAAAACAATCTACCGTTTTTAAGGGTGGGGATTCATGCTGAGATGCACTTTAAACTGAAGAAGACCTCAACAAGGTTATATCTTCTGATGGTGAGCGAACAAACTGGCCGAAGTCCCTATTAAAGGGGAGGAACTTACATGATAAATACAAGCTCAAATCAGGAATGCAAAAAAGAAAAGTCAGAAAGGTCGCCGGATAAGAAGGATGAGTTCGGTGATCGCCCATTGTCCTGTATAAAAAGAAAGTGTCACTGGGTCAAATGGTGTGCCAGCCCGGATGATAAGTTGACGGATGCTGCAATCCGGAATCTTACCGATCACAAATATCTGCCGGAAAGGAATATCACGCCACAGGCAAGTGAATTCTCCGAGAAGAGACATCTCCCCACCGGAACCGAGCGGATTCTTGTCATCGATGATGAGCAGGTAATCGCGAATATGGAAAAAGAGATGTTGA
>CAYMDG010000074.1:10243-12536 GCA_964388905.1 uncultured Bacteriovoracaceae bacterium | reverse complement strand
CTGAAGGTCCTGCGTTCGAACATCTGCACTCCGCACAGGCCGAATATACAATTTTTCCACAGGGCTTCAAGGGGATCGCCAAAGACCCTGGTCTCACGCTCGGCATGGGTGTTTGAGGTGTTGAACACAAGGGCTGTCTTTGCCCTCAACAGGCCGTTGGGCACACCTTCGCCCAGGTCTCCCTCTTCGAACTCATACGCCACCCCTGGGCGGAAAACCCGGTCGATCCACCCTTTAAGGATGGCGGGCGGCTGGCCCCACCAGTTGGGATGGACCACGATAATGCCGTCGGCCTTTGCGATTTCATCGCAGTGCAGTGTGAGGTGGGGTGCCAGTTGGGCTTCCCTTGGGATCTCATCAGAGGTAAGGATAGGGTCGAACCCTTCTTCATAGAGGTCGTGAAAGATTGCCTTGTGTCCATTCTCCTGGAGTTTGTCTATGGCAAATTCAGCAATGGCATGGTTGAAGCTCCCTGTGTCGGGATGGGCCAGGATTACCGATACCTTCATGGCAGTTTCCTTTTGCACTGGGGATTCATTATGCATATTAATCCCTCAGGAGCTCCCGCGCAATGACCAGTCGCTGAATTTCAGACGTACCCTCATAGATCGTGGTGGCCCTGGCGTCGCGGTAGAGGCGCTCCACCTTGAATTCCTTGACATACCCGTAGCCGCCGTGGATCTGCAGGGCGAGGTATGCAGTCTTGTTCGCCGCCTCCGAGGCAAAGAGTTTCGCCATGGATGCCTCTTTCGTGAAGGGCACACCCTGGTCCTTTCTTCCTGCAGCCGACAGGGAAAGGAGATGAGCCGCTTCGATGCCGGTTGCCATGTCTGCGATCATCCACTGGATGGCCTGGAAAGAGCTGATGGTTTTACCGAACTGTTTACGCGCCTTGGCATACCTGATGGCCTCATCCAGGCAGGACCGTGCGATCCCGATGGCCTGAGAGGCGATGCCGATGCGGCCGCTGTCCAGAGCCGACATGGCTATCTTGAAGCCGATCCCGGTCTTTCCAATCAGGTTCCCTTTGGGAACCTTGCAATCTTCAAAGATGAGCTCCACCGTGTTGGATGCCCTGAGTCCCATTTTGTCTTCATGCGAACCGATGGAAAATCCCGGCGTGCCCTTTTCCACGATGATCGCAGAAAGACCTTTGCTGCCCTTTTCCTCTCCGGTCCGGACAATGAGGTTCACTACATCCGCATATGCGCCATGGGTGATGAAGATTTTAGTGCCATTGACAAGATAGTGATCCCCCTTGTCCTCGGCCTTTATGCTCAGGCTTGAAGGGTCCGACCCGGCACCGGGTTCGGTAAGGGCAAAGCAACCGAGCAGCTCACCCTGTGCGAGTCTGATGAGGTATTTTATCTTCTGGCCCTCATCGCCGAACTTGAGAAGCGGCTCAGTGGATAGGTTTGCCACCGACATGGTTACCGCCGTGGACGCGCATGAATAGGCTATCTCCTGGAGAGCCAGGCAATAGCTGACAGCCCCGGCGGCTGCCCCGCCATACTCGGCCGGCACCATCATGCCGAGAAGGCCGAGCTGACCCATCTTTTTCACCACATCCAAGGGGAAGATCTCTTCCTTGTCTCTTTTTGCAGCCAACGGCTCCAGCTCCCTCCTGGCAAAGTCCCTGGCCATGAGCCTGACCATTTCCTGTTCTGCGTTGAGGTTCAAAGGCATATCCCCTCCTCAGGGAACGTAGATGACGACCAGGAGCTCGGCCACCATTTTTGTGGGGTTGCTGAGCTTGTGGTGCAGCGAGGAATCAAAGTGTATGCTCCCGCCTTTTTTGAGTATGGTTGTGTTCTGGCCGACCTGGATGGTCAGCCCTCCGTCCAGGACATACACAAATTCTTCTCCCTCGTGGTGGTATTCAACGCCCTTGTGCTCGGTTGCCGGATCGATAGTGACCCGGTATGCCCGCAGGTGCTTTTCCTCACCGGGCTGTGTCAGGGGTGCATATGCGTAGGAGGCTACCCGCTTTTTATGGCTTTTCGTGCGCTTCCTTGAGGCCTGTTTTTCCTGAGGACCCTGGAGTTGCTCGATGTCTATCTTGAAGGTTCGGCCAAGCTGGAGAACGAGGGCAACAGGGGGGGCCACCCGTCCTTCTTCCACATCCTGAAGCAGTTCGACGGCATACCCCGTGTCCCGCGACAGGTCATCCAGGCTGAGTCCCTTTTCCTCTCTCAAGTTGCTGATTCTTTTGCCGAATGATTCTTCTAACTTTCTGCTCATGTAACCCCCTGTGTGTATGCAATGCGCTCAGGCATCATGAGTATCAATTGCG
>CAYMDG010000074.1:0-10143 GCA_964388905.1 uncultured Bacteriovoracaceae bacterium | reverse complement strand
TTACCGGCAAAATCTGTCCGCTGACGCCCCTGGAGAATGAACTGCGCTCAAGGGCAGGGCAAGGTATGTATTCCGGTGACTTTGTTATCCATTACATTGAACCCATGATCTACCTGGAGGGCCTTACGAGGCAGTTCCAAATAATCCTTGGTGTCTTGGCGGTGCTGGTAAACATGATTGTGTACGGCTGGATCTATCACAGGAAGAAACGAAAAGGCCTGAAAAACTGATGAAGAAATCATGCCTTCTCGGTTTGATTACTGCCTGTTGCATTCTCTTCTGTTCTCCCGTGACTGCAGGTGCGATGCCTGCCTGTCTTGTCCAGAAACCTGCCGCCTCTGTGGAAACCGCTGTCAAGGCAGCCGGGATCAGTGAAGTTGAGCTCCTTGCCAGGCTTGTCTATGCAGAAACCGCGTCCACGGGGTTTCCGGACCACAGGACTGTCTATGAGGCCATTGCCTGGGGGGTCATGAACCGGGTACGCCTCGGGGATGCGTCCCCTTCCATGCAGAAGGTGTATGGGATTGGGGTCAGTGGGGTGATCTTCCAGAAAGGCCAGTTCAACCCTGCCGTTTCAAAAAAATCTCCGTTCTCCAAGGAGTTCCTCTGCCCGAGAGATCCCCGCAGATGGAGCATGGCATGGTCGGCTGCAGAGATTGCCATGAAGGGTTATGGAAATCCTTTCATCGAAACCCTTTGGGAAAGGGAACATGGAATTTCGCTCGTGGTGAACTTCTACTATCCCCGATCCGTCCAGGCAAAGACACCTTTGGCACCATGGGAGGCGGTTAAGGGGCTTCAGTTCATCGGGGATGTCTCTCTCGGGAAAGACCGGCTCACAGCAGAGAAGGTCCGCTTCTACCGGCTTACACGTCCCCCCGGTGATGTTGCTGCCGTCCATACCTCAGAATAGGTTTTACGCAATCTCACCATAGGACTTACTTCGTTTTTTTCTTTTCCTGGATAATGGTGTCACCCTGTTCGATGATTTGTATGCTCCGCTTCTTGGGCAGTGCCTTAATGATGATTTCCTGTGTCTGGCCGGGGCCGATTTCAAGAATGATATTGTTTTTATCAAAGCCGTAAAACTTCGGAAGGTTTTCCGTGGCCGCTTGCAGAGTCTTTTTGCCCGGCCTCACCTCATTAAACCGGAATCTGCCCTGGCTGTCAGTGAGAACCCGCGATGTTTCATTTGTGGTCCCAAGCTCAACGAGCACATTTGCAAGACCCGAGATCTCTTTGGGCTCGGGAGGCGGTACTTTCGAAGAACCAATCCCGGCAGAACGGTCAAATTCATAGAGCGATGTGGACTTATCGTCGCCTATCCCATAGAGCACTACTCTGCCTGTGATTGTGGCCTTTTTCGTAACATCAATATCAACTACTTTCTCCTGACCGCCTTCCAGCTTGATGGGCAATGGATTTTGGCATGTAGGTATCTGATCAAAGCCAAGCCTTGATGCATCAATGCTCAGATAAGATACGCCGGGTCTGACAGATGAAAATATGAACCTGCCGTCCTTTCCTGTTGCAGTCGTCATGTTGTCGAGTCTCAGCAGAACATTCGCCAGGGCCTCACCGGTATTGACATCCCGGATAACCCCGGAGACACTGCTGCTGCCCTCCTTTTTACCAACAGGAAGGCCGAACGGATAGGAATACTCGAGCGTGACTGATGTCTCGTCATCGTTTATTCCATGGTTTGCAGAGAAGGTGTGTGCAGACTGCAGGGTGAGGATGCTTTTATTCACAAAGCTGTGGTTGAGAGAAGAGGTAAGCATATATTTGTTGCCGATAGCGGCATTGGAATAGGTGTCAACCTGGCCGGTACATTGAAATTGAGTATTGTTCGTTATGCGGATCGATCCGGTAATGCCTGCTGTGAGGTTCTGGTCCTTGCCCACTTCTGCATTCTGCCCCTGGGCATATCGGAGATATCCTCCATAGGTCTGATCGTTTGTCAACCTGAGATACATGGATGAAGAGGCTTGATAGATGAGCTCGGCCTGAGAGTTCAATCGATCATTCTTCCTGCCGGCTTCTCCATAGAGGTTAAGCGATAACCTCGAAAAGTTCTGTAGTACTCCTGCCCGGAATGTATTGGTTGAATAATCAAAGGCGGCAGCCTCCATCCGGTCTTTTGATGTCCGATACTGCCAGGAAGTGGTAAAAGTCGTGTCCGGTCCATACCGGTAGTTCAGTCCTGTCTGATAGAGCGTATCCAAGGCAGCCCTTTGCTGAAGCTGGTCCATATCAAGGTTGTTCGTTTCCTTGTTGAAGGCGGCATTCACTTGAACAGAATCGGTCAGAGGTCCTGAGAGATCAAGAGAGAACAACTGCTTATCCTGGTAATACCCGGGGAAATACGGTGCGGCATAAAGGTATTTCATGCGGGATGATAGTAAGTCGTCGAGGTAGGAGAGCTTTACAAGGTAAGCAGCATCAGTTTCTTCAAGGTGTTTGCCCATACCTCCTTCGAGCTGGATGGTTAAGAATCGAATGGGTTTCAATTCGGCTGTTGCGGTCAAGAGCTTATCGCTGTCGTCCAGGTTTTCTCTCTCCTTATTGAGGCAGTTCACTGCAAAGCGTGCGCTATCCGTTACAGCATATCCAACGGTAGCAGCCGTTTCTGTAATCTCAGGTTCCATCCATTGAGATTTTGCATAATAGCTTCGCAGGTTTAGCCCTTTATATGTAATGATTCCGTCCGCGCCCCGTGCTGTAAGATATTGCTCTGTCAGCTCCGAGAGAGAGAACTGGGCATCACCTGCACTAAGATCATAGGCATTGCCCCATGTCCGAATAGTGTAATTGTCCCTTGTCCCTGATAACGATTTATCCAGGGTATCAGGACCCCTGAAAAGAAATGAGATATGTCTGGTTCCCGCCTCATCAAGAGTGCCTTCACCTTGCACTTCAGCCTGGAAAGGCGAGTTCGTCGTTTTATCCTTTGTCTCGAGGCTCTGTCTGATGCGTATGGTTGTCGGAACCGTGTGGTATACATCCTCCCGGCCACGAAGCGGGATGATCTCTACGAGTGATTGCGCCTGTGCGCGAATCTCCTCTTTTCCGGAAACTATGGCTGTGCATTCTACCTTGTGGGTCAATCCGGCATTCATTATTTCAGGCGTTTGAACGGTTACATGGACTGTTTGAGCTCCCCCTGGACCAAGAGTAAATTCATGGGCATCCAAGCTAAAGGGAAAATTATTACTGCTCGATATCTGAAGCGTTATGTTCTGTTCCTGGTTGCTCTCGTTGGTGACAAGGAATGATGCAACATACCCTTGACCTGAAATAACTGATCGGGGTGAATCCATGAGACGGACCTTCAACCCGGTGACCGGCAGGACCCGTACTGTTATTGATTGATGGGTGCTCATGGACGGGTCGCGTGTAGAGGCAAAGATGCACTCGACATCATAGGATTTTGCCAGGGCATTGTCAGGGATATAAAAGGTCACCAGGATTACTGAAGTCTGGTTGCGCTCCAGCCATATGGAATTCAAAGAGGTGATTGGTTTCCATCCGGGCGGAAGCTTGATGTCAGGCATGCATTCTATGCGTTGATCCGTTGTGTTGGTTACTTCAAAGACTGCGGTAATAACGTTCTTTGGCTTGGACTCAAAAAGCTGATTTCCCGTAGCCCTGCTTTCAAGGCCCCGTGCATGACTCTCGGGAGCCCCTAGAAAAAACACTATGACCGTGCAGACCAGATATGTCAGTACCTTTTTCAATTCTCAAATTTCAGGGTATACTGGATCCCGATGAGGTCGTTCTCGCCGCAGTCTGCAACCACAAGCGCCTTGTAGGTGCCGGCAGGTACTTTTGAGACATCGATCCTGAACCGCTTGGATGTATTCGGATAGACGCGGTATTGCTCGCCTTGAAACCGGCCCAGAGAAGTTCCATCCGGGGTATAGAGCTCGGTCCACATCTGGGGCCTCAGGAGTCTTTCCCCTTCGTTTTCCACGTCAACCTGCAGGATCCTCGCATCATTTTCCTTCAGGATCTTTGTCTGGATAAACTTGATCTTTCTGGTGCCTGTATCGCCGATATGGGTCACTACCTGAACGGCATAGCGCATGATCTGGGTGATGCCCAAAGAGAGTTTCTTGTCTTCTTGCGCACCTTCGGACTCGGGCGAACCTACAGGGAGGCCTTCAATCATGAGCATGCTCCAGAAAGTGCCCACTAGGGGCTGATCGCCCGGCACGGTTATGGTGTAGCTTATGGTTGCCTTTTCCTTAGGCGGTATGGTGAGCCTGCTGGGGCTGAACGTGATCCATCGGGCGTTGGAACGCGCATCCTTGCCCGGTTCCCCGTAGACAGTCTCCCCCTCATAGTTGAACCGGTAATCCGATTGATAAATCTTCAACTCCTGTGGCGTATCTTCCTGGTTCCTTATTGCAATCTCACCCTGGTACGTTTCGCCTGCCATGGAAGCCTTCTCGTGGGTGAGCCCCCCTTCGATGGATATCCCGGCACGGGCAAAGCACGGAATAAACATGATTGCGCATGTTATCACGCAAATGAAACAACGCATTTTTCTCATTACACATGCTCCTTTATGGCGTGTCAATGACCGTATACTGTATGGTTGTTGAATATTGATTCGGTGGAACCGTTAGTGATGCCCCGGTGAGCTGCAGCTGTATCTGTATGCCGTTTCGATTGCCTGCGCCGGTAAAGAAAGTGGTGTCGGTAGTTGTTACCTGGATATAAGCTTGGCCTCCGGATATCGTGCCAGTTCCTGTTCCGTTTGAGGTTCTTCGGGCAAAGACCAGGAGGCTGCCGGTCCATGTTGTGTTAATTCGCTTGATGTTAATCTGCCAGTTGTCTCGTTTGCTTGTTGCGCCGGTAATATTGATCAGGTTTGCATTCTGTGCGCTTGTAAAGGTGCTGGTTAAATTCGTTCCCGGACCCCCGGTAAGGTTGTTTTTGTCAATGCTCTGTGTCCAGCTCCCGGTAACCGTAATATCGATGACAGCAACAGCAGGGCCGGCGGCAAGGAGGACCATGCCAAGCCCCATGGCAAACAGCAGGATCCCTTTCGCAAGACAATTGCCTAGGCTCTTCATGCGCCCCTTCAATCGGTCAAGGTCAGCGTTACCGTGCACGAGTCTGTGAGCACGCCTGCTGCAGTAGTTGCACTGAACCGGTAGGTTATGGTCTTGCTGGCGGCTGCCACATGGCTGATGCCCGTAACCACATCCGTGGCAACGGTTGATAATGCCTTGTAGCCTGTGCTTGTGCCTGAATCAGGGGCTGTGAGAAGTATTTCAAGGGTGGTGTTTGCCGGCATCTGCTTATTGATGCTCGCAGTGATCTTTTTATTGGTGCCATTTGTGGAAACAGAGAATGTCGATGATGTGTTTACAGCAGGTTGGGGCTGCTGTCCGGCAATTGCAGAATTGATGACAAGGGTGGGTGACCCTGTTACGGCAATTTCATCGATTGCCTGAAAAGTGAAGGTAACCGAAGTGGTACCGACCTGTGCCCCGTGAGCGCTGCATTGAAGAATTGAAACAAGGAAGATAAAAATAAATGCGCAAAGAAGCTTGTTCATGATACATACCCGGGAGATACGATCTGACATCTCTCCTGGTATTACCCCCTCTTACGTTAATTCCTTATCTATTATAAGGATCCCGCAAGCACTCCTGTAATGCTCACGGATGTTTCATAAAAACAATTCAAAAACCGTTCTCGTCACGTACGATTTGTCATGGGATAATATACAATATTTTATGATAGTCAATTCTGAATTCATAGGAGGGCGGTTTTATGATTCTCATGAGGACCGTGACCTATCTATTTGTGTATTGAACAGGGGCTATCATTTTGATAGTGTGATTTCATTGAGGTGAATGCCTGGAGGCGGATACATGAATGAGACGGCAACGAATCAGGATCAGTTCCACCTTTTATGTGTTGACGATGACCCTGCCATTCTCCGATTGCTCAAGAACATATTCCGGCAGGAGAACTATTCGATCTTTACTGCCAAGGGTGCCGATGAGGCGCTTCGGTTAATAAAAGAGACAAGAATCGATGCCGCGCTCGTGGACTACATGATGCCTGATACTGACGGGCTGAGTCTGTTGAAGATGGTACATGAAGACCACCCTTCTCTCATGGTGATTATCATAACAGGCCATGGGGGGATAGATGAGGCCATTCAGGCCATTAAGCTTGGTGCGGTTGACTTTCTGGAAAAGCCCTTTTCTGTGGAGGTTATCAGGACACGTGTAGCCCATCTCTATCAGATCTGGAAACTGCATGACGAAAACTTCAAGCTTAGAGAAAATCTAACCCATAAGTTCGAGTATGATCAACTCATAGGTGATTCACCCATAATGCTCAAACTTAAGGAGAAGATTGCTGTCGTGGGTCCCACGGATGCCTCTG
Organism: uncultured Bacteriovoracaceae bacterium; assembly: GCA_964388905.1. Lineage (GTDB taxonomy): Bacteria > Desulfobacterota > Desulfomonilia > UBA1062 > UBA1062 > MWEI01. The sequence goes on along the minus strand of CAYMDG010000074.1, from coordinate 3,732 downwards.
TGCTTATAGAGGGAGACACCGGAACGGGCAAAGAGCTTGTGGCCCGGGCCATTCACCATCACAGCCATCGCGCACTGAACATCTTTATGCCCGTAGATTGCGGGGCCATAGCGGAATCGGTAATTGAAAACGAGCTCTTCGGTCATGCAAAAGGCGCCTTTACCGGGGCACATATCTCTACCTTGGGGCTCATCCGTTCAGCAGATAACGGGACACTCTTCCTTGATGAAATAGGTGAGCTCTCAAATGCCATGCAGGTGAAATTATTAAGGACGATCCAGGAGCGTGAGGTGAGGCCCGTGGGCAGCAATAAGAGCTTTCCTCTTGATGTAAGGATCATCGCGGCTACAAACAAGAATCTGCTCGAGGAGGTGGCAAAGGGTAATTTCCGGGAAGATCTTTTCTACCGGCTCAATGTTGTGCGCCTCGTCGTACCTTCCTTGAAGGAGCGTAAGGAAGATATCGCCATGCTGGGGAGATACTTTGTTAAAAGTTTCAGCACTGATTTTTCAATTGTAAAGGATATCAGCCCAGAGGCTATAGCCTGTCTTGAGAACTATGACTGGCCGGGTAATGTCAGGGAACTGGCAAATGCAATCCGGCTTGCAACGGCCCTGGGCACACAAGAGCGCATACTTCCAGGTGATCTTCCCCCTCATATCGGTTCTGCGCAGGAATCAGCGCAAAGGTTTATGCCTCTCTCAGATGGGACGCTGGCTTCATATGAAAAGGCAGCCATTCTCAATGCCCTTGAACTCAGCGGCGGAAATCGGAAAAAGGCATCCAAGATCCTCAAGATCGGTGAGGCAACCCTGTACCGCAAGATTGCCGGATATCAAATTAAATACGAGACCTCTGGAAAATTAGAACAATAGGGGGCAAATATTTGGGCATAATAGTAAGGAGCATCGATCAAAATGAGAGAAGGCTAAAGGTTGACGCTATCATTATGATAGTACTTAATCAGTAAATTAATTCCTGCATACTATTAAATTAAGTAAATATAGCCTGTTATACTTTTGGCATAGAAGCTGCTTTAAGGGTGCATATGGGTCATTTTCTAAACAGGATCCTGGCTTTTCACATGATATGCCTTCTGGCATTTCTGATTCTATACCCTTCTTTCCTTTCAGCAGCACAAACTGAGTCCCGAGTGAGAGTAACCATTGCTCCAATCGATAATCTGCAAGTTACTGATGCAACACAAGGGATTCTGCTCCGCGCCGACAGCACACCCGGTTCAAATGCGCTCATAGGGGATAGTGATCCCACAGCCCGCTTGAGCTATTCTCACAATTCGGCTGTGAACAAGAAGATAACGGCGCAGGTAAGCCCGGCGGACATACCGGCAGGGCTTCAAGACATTACCCTGACGGTTGCGGTCATGGGGGGTGCGGAGCAGAGTATTGTGCAAGGCGGTGTGACCCAGGGCGCGGTGAATGTGCTGACGGGTATCACCTCAGGTTACAGGGAAAATGTGCCGGTAACATACAGCGCAGCAGCTACCGCCTCGGGCTCACGACCGGGCGATTATGCGTTCAGGGTTACGTTCACCAGTCTTGACGATGATTAACGGAGAAAGAATAGAAAAAGCCCCCGGCAATGCCGGGGGCCTGTATGCAGCAAAAGGAAATGTGCCCTGTCCCGAACCGCATTCGGGACTGGTTTCTCGTTGTTAGGCGTCCTGACTGGTGTACGTAACCACGAACGTATAAGTGTTCGCGACGGTGCCGGATGCAGTGCAGTGTGCTCCGTAGGTTACCACTGCATTGCTGATGGCCCCGGCAGTAATACCGGTCCTCACTACCTGTGGTGTAGCATTACGTGTACCAGCGTTGACAAGTGTAACTGTCGGTTCACCGCCTGCAACTGCTGCCGTCAGGGTAATATCCTGTGTGCCGGCAGGCATACCACCTGCTAAGACCTCTGCTGTAATCTCTCTAGCAGTGGCCGAATTGGTTGTGTAACTTAAACGAGCAGTGGTATCATCAGTTCCTGACAGGTCATTGCCGACTATTGTCGTAAGTGAGATAGTGCCTCCTTCGGTAACTACAAGAGCATCAACCTCAGCAACTGTTACCTGAACATTCGATGTATCGGTAGCTGCCATAACAACACCGCCAAGCCCTAAAAGCATGAATACTGCCAACAATACTGCTAAACCCTTTTTCATCCTCAATTCCTCCTTGAACTTTATTACACAAATCCCTTTTGCTGATTTTCAAACATCGGATAACGGAAATTAAATCTTTAATACGGTCAACCTTCTAAAAAATCATACGCTTTATGGGTTATAGACAATAAAGGGACAGGAGGCGGATTTCTTATGGACGTGGGGTAGTTAATAACAGGAGGCGCTGAAACAGGCCGGATCAACTGAGTCATGCCTTGGATAGCGGCGGGCGAAACAACCTCAGCAGGAATAAAGGCCACTGGGAACGCAAGGATTGAACTACGATAAGACGGTACGTCTGCCTTTATCCTTTATGACAGGTGTGCCTTGTTCCACCTAATCTAATAGTTCTAGAGGGCCAACCGCATGAGAAACCCATGAATTGCATTATTAATTTCAGTCGGCCTCTCAATGGGCGAGAAATGACCTGCTTCTTCAATGTTCACTGCATGTGCATCATTCAAGTTGCCTGCCAGATAGCTGCCGTATTTTGGTGGGGTGAGGATGTCGTCGCTTGCCGTGAGCACAAGCACCGGGACAGTGATGATGTCCAGTTGTCCCATGACATCAAAGGCATCGCATGCCCGGAAATCACCCAGTACAACCTCAGCAGTGCTTTGCAGGCATACCGAGACTCTCCTGATCAGCTCATCTGTGCTGTTTTTCGGTGAAATGGCAAAGGCAGCAGAGAGCTTAACATACTCATCGTAGCTCTTCCCAATGGTCTCAAAGATCATGGGCAGGACCTTCAACCGCGCACCGGTGTTTATTAATATCCCAGCAGGGAAACGACCGGGTGTATTGATGAGGAGATTCTGGGCAATGGCCCCGCCCATGCTGAGCCCGCATGGTATGGGCCCGGGGATCTGAACCAGGTCAAGAAAGTCGTTGACCGCCTGGGCATAGTCCGAGATGGAATCTCTCCCTTTTCCATGGCTTGTTCCGTGACCCGGAAGATCTATGGCCACGGTATTTATATATGAAGAAAGGTCTTCAACCTGTGACTCCCAGAGGAGTCGCGAAGCCCCTGCGCCGTGGATGAAGACCAGGGTGGGCTTGTGTGAGTCAAGAGGCCATTTCCCTGCGATGAACCCTATCCCTCCAGCTTTCAGATCTTCCATGAGACCTCCTGTTTCATTTTTGTCCGGCATCTGATGTATCTGCTATTGATAGACCTGATGAGTGAACCCCGCCTCTTTTAATCTATCCGGGTGATGAATTCAATAAGTGCATCATTGAAGGCATTTGCCTGCTCCACATTGACAAAGTGGGCTGCGTCGGGAATGATCTTCAGTTGGGAAGAGGATATCCGTCCATGGATGAATTCTGCTGCAGAAACAGGGGTGCCGGGATCCTGCTCGCCCACCAGTACCAGAACCGGTGTCGAAATGACGGTGAGTGAATCACGCAGATCCATATCCCGGATGGCAGCGCAACAGGCGCAGTAGCCCTTTACAGGGGTATCCAAGATCACACGGCGCACCTTATCGATCTCATCCGGCATACGGTCCTGTCCGGACTGTGTGAACCAGCGGTTTATGGTGGCATCAACAACCGAA
>CAYMDG010000073.1:5167-12568 GCA_964388905.1 uncultured Bacteriovoracaceae bacterium | reverse complement strand
TCCGGCAGGAGCTGGACGGCGGTCACGGCGGCACCGATGTTGAACCCGGCATCACTCAGCTTGAACAGGGCCGGCTGCATGGCACCGGTCAGCACGATGACTTTGTCATGAATACCCTTGAGCTTTTTCGCGGTCTTGACCATGGTGTCCGTGCCGTGGGTGATGACGATGTGCCTGGCCTCCTCCGCCGCTACGCGATCAAACACAAGCTGCCTGTCCTTCTCGGTCATGTTCAGGCTGTCCTTGCGCAGGATGGACTCGCAGTCGTATTCGAAGCCCACATTGGCCTCCCTGAGGATTTCGGACACCCCCGGCTCACCCACCTTGTAGGTGCTCAGGCGGTCGAAGTACACCTTGTCGATGGTGCCGCCCACGGCAAAGAATTTAATCTTTGTGGGTTGTTTCATACCCTGTCATTCCCTCATGGCTTAAGCATCAGAGCCCAGGAGTTGATGATACCATGTATGCCGGATTTTGCAATTGAATGTACCCATAACGCCCCATGCGCTTCAGGTGGCCTCAAGCATGAAGCTCATGGCGAGCACGGTTTTGCTTTAAAAATTTAGTCCGTTCAAAACCTCAATCTTGCAGCCTTTGTTAAGCGTTAATTATATCAGTCCTTTATGGCTGCAAGATTGAGGTTTTGAACGGATCTAGTTTTTACGCATCTTATACTCCGGGTTTTTACCAGGATGCTTTCACGATGCAAGCCCAGGGTCGAACCACCTGAGGATTGCGTCGTTCTCCTCGCGCGGGTAGGCATGGGAGAGGTCCGGCACGACCTTGAGCCTCACGTCCGCGCCTGCTGAAGAGATTTCCTTGCATGCCGCTACGGCCCGGCCCACCGCAAACATCCAGTCCTGTGCGCCATGCACCCAGTAGATGCGCCTGTCTCCCGCAAGCCCGAGGTCCACAGGGGGCAGCACGCAGGATACCGGCGCGATGGCCTTTGCCGGGCAGTCCCCACGAAACCCGAATCCCAGCGCAAAGGTGCCGCCGTCGGACATGCCGGTCAGGAGTATGCGGCTCGCATCGATGGTGAAGCGGGAGCATACCTCTTCCACATGCCGGATCAACTGCCGTGCATCCATGGGGATATCCGCAATTGACCAGGTCCTTCCCATGGAGGATGGGGCCATGAGGATAAATCCCCTGCTGCGGGCCTCGCGCAGCCAGGTCCAGAGAAAGTCCCTGCCGTGGCCATAGCCCCCGTGCAGTGCCACAACCAGCGGCAGGGGGTGGTCAGGGTCGCAGGTTTCCGGCACAAAGAGGGAGTACCCGCCACGGGCGTATGGCTCCTGGCCTTGGGTGGAGTGAAACAGCGGGGTTTTGCCGGGCCGGCGTGGTACTGCCCCAGGGACCGGCTCCCCTTCGAGGAAGTACCGGTTGATCAGGGGAAAGCCGTCACAGAGATCAAAGAGTGCTTCCTGTGCCTGGCAATGTTTCCTCATGGCCTTCAGAACGGACATGAAGGCCTGGGTGGTGTCGTCGCCTGTACCGAAGAGCCTGATGGAATCCTCGATGAGCGTACAGGCACGTGTGAAGACCTGCCGGATATGCGCATCCGGGGCAGGGCTGTCTTGGGCCGCGAGGACATGCCGCAGCGTCTTGAGGGGTTCCTCATGTGCGAGGAGCTGTCCCCTGAGTGCGGGGATGGCAAGGGGGTGGAGCCTGCGCACGGCCTTTTCCATGGAGGTCATGGCATTTACCAGGATGGCTGGAACCTCTGAGAGGTCCGTCATGGGCGTGCCCTTTTGCGGCTGATCTTTCCCTTGAGCACAACCGGGTAGTAGATGCCCGTATCATCGTAGATCCTGTCTTTGTCCGTGGTGTTTACGGCATAAGTAAAGCTCAGATCAGCACCGATAAAGGCCTTGTGCGCCTTGCCCGCATACAAAAGCAGTCCGGGGCTTTTCTTTTCAGGAGGCTGGTAGATGCATGCGGAGTCGGACCACGGCCCAGCAAGACCGGGGGAAGAACGCACGGACAGACAGGGTTCCAGGAGGCTCAGTGTCTGGACCTGCAGATAACCCCTGATGCGCGGTTCATAGTGAACCGTAAACTCCACCTGGGCGGCCTTGAAGACCGGCACGGGCTTGACGTCCGCAGGCTTCGCATCCAGCCAGCCGGACGCAGTTCCCATCCACCACTGGGGCTTTGTAAGGACGCCCCGGGAAACAGCCTTGAGGGGCCACCTGAGGAGATACGCCGAATTGTCCTTCCAGCCTGTGCTGAAGGCATAGAGGAATCCGTCCCTGATGAGTATGCTGGACGATCCGGCGAGGATATCCCCGGTGTCTGGACAGGCAAGCTCGTGAAGTTGCCAGGCGAGCGGGTCTTTACCCGGATCAGCGACCGATACGGCCTTCCATCCGTCAGGGTTGAATCCCAGTTCGTCCTTTGATGCCCGTACCTTTACCAGGAAGATGATCAACACCTTCTTGAAAAGTGTCCCTGAGCCCGGCCAGAACCATGCATCCCCCTTTTCAGGGAAAAAGGATGCAGGAATGCCATTGGCTGTCTTCCAGGCAAATCTCATGGACGCCTTTGCCGGGTTCCGGCCGGATTGGACGGCGATGCTGTTCCTCACCATCACGGCAGAGCGCCTTGAAGGAGAGCCCTTGGCGCCTATGAAGCTGTCGCCGAAGAGCCACAGCGATTTCTGAGCGCCCAGGTCGATTGACGACGCACCGTCACCACCCAGCCAGCAGGGGTCGCTCCTGAAGAGATTCTCCGCCTCCTCCCAGTGCCGGACATGGATGCGGAAGCCCTGCCCTTCGGCCTCCTGGCCTGCCTGGACAGGGTCGGGGAACCATGCGAGGAGTGTGCAAAGGAAGACAACTGCAATGATGGAATGCCGAATGTGTCTCTGAACCGACCTCACCTGTTTCAGGTTATCCTCACCCGGTACTTCCTGACAAATCCCGAAGGATTGTAGGAAAGTTTGGCCTGGCGCAGGCCCGCATCACCCAGGTCCTGCTCCCTGTTCACCAGGGAATACTTGTTGTTGTGTTCAAGGAACATCTGGTTGACGGCCTGGTATATGCCGGAATAGTCATGAAGTCCTTTTTCGAAGTGGATGAGCAGCGAATCTTCCCTGAACACCTCTGCAACCGTGAATGCAGCAGGTCTTCCCTCAACGGAAATGATCGCACCCTTTATGCCTGACAGATCTCCCCAGGCCTCCAGCACCCGCCTGATGCAGCGGTTTTCAGCAGCCAGCATCTCTGTGGACTCGCAGTCCCGCCAGGCACACCATTCTTCCTGCATTGCAAGGACCGTGTGTAGGTGAGACGGCGTGATGTCATCATATGTGAAGGGGTACCTCTTCTTGAACTGGTTTAACAGGTTCTTCTTGCGGTGGAGCTTGTTGCCTGAAAGGTCCACGAGCTCGGATACGGCATAGAGGTAGTCCCAGAGCTCCCGTGCCTCTTCTGCCTGCACCCTGCCGGGCAGCGCTGCTACCCATCGGGAAAGGAGGTCTTCGGGGACCCGGGTAAAGGGAAGCCCGGATATTTCCGGGTTGTCGAATACCCCGGGCCATGAAACACCATCCCATGGCCCGATTGGTGCCCACATACAAGGCACATGTCCGGCCTGTTTTATCCATACGAGCCCGTTGTCCCATGCCCAGGAAAGGCCATATTCTTCAGCCCATGCCCACAGATTGATGAAGCTGTAATCGGATGCCGTCACCGTTGATGCATTCATGATCTTGAGGTATTCTTGCTGCCGGGAAAGCGAAATGGGTTCAAAGGCCAGCATGAGTTCTCCTCACTGCCAGATGTATGATGCGGTAACATATCTCAAGTTTCGGATGCAGATCTCCGGGGAATAGACACTTCCTGATCACTGGGTAGTCTTGTCCACATACTCGGCGATCTGGCCCATGATTGTAGTCATATCATCGGTGTTGAGCCTTAATATGGTCATGGCATCTTTGTTCATATGATACAGCATTCCGTCTATGCCCGAGCCGATACCGCTCATCATTGCAATGGCATCTGCCATATGCACTATGAAAGAGAGCGTATCGCCCTTGGATGGGCTCGGGTCATGGTGATGCCTGATGGCGAATGCAATCTGGGCCGGGATATGCCACTGCGAGCAGGCATCTGAAGCAAGCTCGGCATGATCGAACCCGAGGACGCTCTTTTCAGCATCAAGGAATGACTCCTTGCCTTCATTCACAAAGGCCTTGAAGGTTTCTTTGCGCTCCTGGATATAAGGGTCGAGGATGATCTTGCCTGCGTCATGGATCAAACCGGCCGAGAAGGCATCCTGCTCCAGAGAAGGGTTCACCTTGCGCGCAATGATCTGGGACCCGGCTGCAACGGCCAGGGAATGAGCCCAGAGCTCGCCGGCATCAAGGTCGTAGCCGGTCAGTGTCTTGCCGAGTATCTCGGAGGAACACGCGAGATTGAGAATCTCCATGAGGGTCTTAACGCCCAGCACAACCGAAGCGTGCTGCACCGAAGACACCTTTCCCGAAAGGCCGTAGTACGGCGAGTTGGCGATCTTCAGGATACGCGTGACAATGGCCTGGTCCGTCTCGATGACCTTGGCCAGATCAGAAAAACTCGACGCCGGATTGTCGATCACCTGCCGCGCCTTCTGGGCCACCTGAGGCATGGGTGGCAGGTCTTTCAATGACCCTAGTATCCGTTTCTTGAGGTCCGCGCTGTCGGACGGGGTGATATCCGTGGATAGTCCCTGCTCCTTGTCCTTGTCAGCCGGGGCCTGGCCTTGCTTACTGGGTTCCAGCACAATAGAAGCCTTGCAGTTGGGGCAGGGTATGGTCACGCTCTGCGTTATTCCTTGAAGGCGTTCATCAGGGATTACGTATTCTTTTGAGCATTTCGGGCATCGAATCTTCATCTGATACTACCCCCCATGTCTTGTTCCCTGACCGGCTTTGAAAGCCGGCAGGGCAACTCCGGAAAATCATCAGTGTATCCGGCACTTTCTGGGATCATCCCGTTGGTCATCGCATCTATCCCTGAGAGAATTTCATTATTCTTACGGCGTATGCATCACGATATTTTAATCTTGCCCTCGTCCACATTCAGGATCATGGTGCGAAGCTTGGTTCCGCCTATGTTTTCTATCTTTACATCGAGCTTCTTGTCAGCGAGCATCTCTTTCACCTGAAGAATAAGCCCTGCACCGACATCGTTCTGCTCGTTCGATGAAAGCATTGAGGCCCCTCCGGCAATGGCTACCGACACCTTCAGCGGGATGCTTCTTTTCATAAATTCCTGGACGGCAAACTCTATGACCGTATCGGCGAAGTACGCAGGATTATCCGCCCGTTGCCCTTTGGATTTCCCCCTCAGCACGTGGAAACCTGCAGCAAATTTGTGCTGGGGGTTATAGATGATGACGCCCACTCCGGTGGCGATCTTGTCGATCCACAAGACCCCCTCGTCGGCGAATTCGCATCTCATGGGTTTTACTGCTGTAGTCTTCATACCCTTCCTGGCACCTTCCTGTATCTTAACTTCCGATGAATCCTACTATGAGCTATCATATATTATTTTGAGAGACAAATTCTATTTAACCGCAACAGTCTTACCGGTGAATGTCGTCAGTCGCGACTCACGAGCCCGCTCAATATGAGGTCGATGCCCTGATCGAACATCTTGCGGGTGGATTTGCCCTCCGACTTGATATAGGTCTTGATGATGAACATGACATAGACGGAAAAGAGCAGGTCGGTTACATACTTGATGTCGATCCGGCGGAACTTATTCTCATCCATCCCCTTTTTCAGCAAGGCCTTGAGCATATCCATGGATGCCCGGTTGATCTCGGCAAACCTGTCCTCTTTGGGGGACAGGGGGAAGATGGACGGGTCGTTGATAAGGATGGTCCTTAGTGCCACATCCCTGGAGAGATACATGAAGCTCTTTTTGCACATGGCGACAAACTGTTCCTTCACATCCTCTATTCCTTTGACGGCATCGCGCACCTTTGCCTGCCACCTCAGCAGTCCGTAAGATACTGCCTTCTCGTACAGTTCGCGCTTGTCCTTCGCATACAGGTACAGGTTCCCCTTGGTCATGCCCAATTCGGAGGCGATGTCCTCCACGCGGGTCCGCTTGTATCCATACTGTGAGAACACCTTTAAAGCAGCATCATATATAAGGTTCAGTTTCTCCTGCCTGTCCATATGCCTCCTTGCGCATATACCTTCTCCTCTTCCCTCATCTGTCATGGAGTATGGCTTGTGTCAACTCCCCCGCAACTATCTCATGCCCTGTTCAAATCAGGAAGGCCTGGGTGAAGAAACTGGCATAGAGGTTTTTTTTAAGTTTTATGTCTGTTTGTGCTATCATGGGAATCATGAAAGGAGACACTATGATAAAACCTTTATCAGCTGTTTTCGTATTCATATCAGTAGTATTCATGTCCGGCTGCGCTGCTGATCCCCAAGACATTCACATGTCTCGGCAGGTCGATGTCAAGGCCGGCAACTATACTATGCGGGTGGATCAATACGCTGCAGGCGAAATACCCGCAGTGGTTGTTACTGGGTGTGGCGGGCATAATGTAACGGTTCGGATAAGTGACCTCTCTACAGGAAATGTCGTGAAGACATACAAGGATTATGTTCCGGAGAATTGGATCAAATGGTGGTGGTTTAATGACCTTCCCAAGGGATCGTATGAAGCCACACTGATTATTCAAGGGGATAAAAAGGCCGCTGTCAAATTCAGGATTAATAATCCATAGCATTGCTTAAGCTGATCCGGATTGTGTCGAAGAGTATAATAGGTTCTTCAAGTAAATCCCCATAGAACCTCCTCATTTTACAGGCCTTAACGGGCCTGTTTTTTTATCCCGGGATGTTACGTTTGAATGTACACATGAATTCTCCAGGCGATTCAGGTGAACTTAAGAATAGAACTCACAGTGCCATGGATTTGTTTTTAAACAGGTCCGTTAAAATCAGTCATCTTCCAGCCCTTGGACCCGGGAAATTCAGCATTCTCCTAAGGGCTGGAAGATGACTGATTTTAACGGATTAAGTTTTTTGAATAGCTTAATCGCATAACCCGAGCTTATAAAATACCCGCTCTTTCACCCTTGCTTCTTCTGGAGCAGCATCTCCATGAACGCATCGGCCCTGGTTTGGAACTGGGCAAAAGAGAAATTGCGGCTGTCCATATGGTCGGCATCGATGGCGATGGAAGGGATGCCGAGTTCATCGTGCAAGGCCTTGCGGATGTCTGCCTGGCCGAGGGTGATGGGCGCACACGACTTGTTCTGGTGGAACACGGCCCCGTCGATTTTGTAGTCGCGGCAGGCCTTGAGCACCATCTCCTTGCGGCGATCAATGGACAGGCAAGAGACAAGCGAATACGACATGAGGCTCTTCCGTGCAAGGGCCTCGATGGG
>CAYMDG010000073.1:0-5067 GCA_964388905.1 uncultured Bacteriovoracaceae bacterium | reverse complement strand
GCCCTGTCCGAGAGCTCTACCACTTCTGCGAGCCTTGCCATGTCGAGCCTTCTGTGGGTTGTCCTTTCAAGGAACTCTATGAGCCGGTGTATCTCGCTCACCGCGTAGGCCACGTGGTGGTCGCGGATGTCCTCCACTGCCACCTGGGGCACGTCCGCCCTGAAGACCTTTGCCGCTGGAAAGCGCCCTTCCATGATCTGGAAGATCTTCATGGCCGGTATGCACCCGCCGCCGAAGGACATGACCATGTCCGGCTCGGGCAGGCCGCCCAGCGGCACGGATGGACCATTCATGTCGCCGTGCACGTAGCCCACGATATTGCGCAGATAACCGCACAGATCGCCCGAATAGCCCATGCGCTCGGAGACATCGAAGTGCTCGGGCGTCAGGCCGAAGGCCGCGCACACGGGCGACCAGTTTTCCGGGAAGACCGGCTGCAGGTCCATGGCATAGAATACCTCTATGGCCCCGTTCATGGGGGGCATCCAGCCGACGGGCTTGCCTGAGGCCTTGGCCTGGTGGCACTCCATGTAGTATTCCGCCACCACCTTTGTGAGGTCTCTGGCCGTATTCAGGCGTTTCGTGGACTTCCGGTTCGTCTCCATCTTATTGCCTCAACATGCCCCGAAAGGTCTCAAGTCTTGTTGCCACCTGCGCCTCCATGAGCCCGGACTCGTCGATTTCGATCGCTATACTGGGGATGCCTGCCTCTTTCAACCCTTGTGCAACCTTGGGGTGGTCCGCCAGGTGCGGGGTGCAGAACTTCTGGAATACGAAGATGACCCCTTCTGCATGGGATGCCCTGATGAGCTCCAGGAGGAGCGGCACCCTCTCCCCGGGGTGAGACCGCGAGGGGCAGGGGAACCTGTTCATGATCCTGTCTATAAGAAGATCCATGGGCGTCTCCCCGAGACCGGCCACCGGTATGAACCCGCGCCGGCCCGTACAGAGATCATCGGCAACGACCTTGAAGCCAAGGCCTTCCATGATCGTAAAGGCTTGTGCATCTTCTAGAACGCTTCCCGATACGAGTACCGGTATCCCTGGAGTTATCGATGCGGGGGCGTCCTTCAGGTACACCGCCAAAGCCTTGAGCATCTCCAGGTACTCTTCAGGCGGGGTGACAAAGTATGCCTGCACTACGCTCAGGACATCACCGGCACTAAGCGGCAGGCTGCCCTGGGCTCGTCGTTCAAATAACCATGCAAGGATCGTCCTTATCTCTCCGTAAAGCTCAAGCGAGTCTTTCAGCGATTCATCCGTGAGGCTGCCCTTGATCCGTGTCAGCTTGCAGGCGAGTTCCCCGATGCCGGCCCGCAGGAATTCCCGTGCATCCCGGTTGTCGTTATAGGGCAGCGGCAGGCTGTGGCAGAGCTCCAGACTGAAGTTATCCTTCCAGATATTCACGGCACCACAGGCCACATCACAGGTGTACCCCTGCACGATCCCGGACAGAAACGAGAACTCCTTGTTCAAGGCGCCTTCCAGGGAAAGCCTCACGTACGGACAGATAAAGTTCGGCACCAGCGAATAGGCCTTCTCAATCCGGCCGGACCCGCCCCAGATGCGCACCGGTATAAAGCCGCCGGCATGGATGATCTCCACAGGGGTATAGGTGCAGAAATACCCGATGACCTTCCTGCCGCTGGATGCCGCCTCTTCAAGGCGCTGGCGCTTGAAGCGTACTGCTTCATCAAACGGTGTTATGGCAGGGTGCAGATCCACTTATCTCCTTTATCGTCTTACTGTAATACAATCTAATGGCACATGGAGTCAATAAGCCCCGTAAAAACCCAACTCCTACTCTAAATAATAGGTCCGATAAAATCCTTCATCATGCAGCCTTTATAGGACCGTGAAAATCAGCATTCCGAGAAAGGCTGCATGATGAAGGATTTTATCGGATCAAGTCTTTTTTACTTATCTTAAATGCAGTATACTGTTATTAAATCAGATTTTGCGTTTGAATTTACCCATAATTGTCTCATTACTCTGAAGGTGGCCTTAAGCATACTACTCATAGTGATCATGGATTTGTTTTTAAACAGGTCCGTTCAAAACCGTTATCTTGCAGCCTAGAAGGACCAATAAAATCTGCATTCCTCAAAGGCTGCAAGATACCGGTTTTGAACGGAAAAAGGTTTTTGCACATCTTCAAGAATAAAACCCGGGATAAAAGTCAGATAGCCGGATAAAAAAGGCAGGGCCCGCGCTGCCACCTGCTGAATCACGCACGGACCCTGCCTATGGTATTTTTCTCTACCTGTTCAATCGTGCTTTCAGATCATCGAGCTGCTGCACAATGCGTTGGGGCAGCCTGTCCTTGAACTGTGCAAAGTGCTCCTCCAGACTCGGTATCTCGGCCTTCCACACGTCCACGTCAACCTTCAGGAGCTCATGCAGATTTTCCTGCGGGATGTTCAGGCCTTTCAGTTCGAGGTCATCTTTCTCCGGAATCAGTCCGATGGCTGTTTCACGAGCAGAGGCCTTGCCGTCGATGCGATCGCACATCCACTTCAATACCCTTGAGTTCTCGCCGAAGCCCGGCCAGAGGAACTTGCCTGTTGCGCTTTTGCGGAACCAGTTCACATAGAAGATACGCGGGGCATTCTTGCCCAGCTTGTCGCCCATGTTAAGCCAGTGTTGGAAGTAGTCGCCCATGTTGTAGCCGCAGAAAGGCTTCATGGCAAACGGGTCGCGCCGCAGCGCCCCGATGTCTCCGATATTGGCAGCCGTTGTCTCCGACGAGGCGGTTGCACCCAGGAATACGCCGTGGTCCCAGCTATATGCCTCATTCACAAGCGGCACTACCCCTGCCCTCCTGCCGCCGAAGACGAAGATGTCTATGGGCACGCCCTCGGGCTTCTCCCAGTCGGCGCAGATGACCGGACATTGTCTGGCAGGGGCGGTGAAGCGGGCATTGGCATGGGCTGCCACCTCCTTGCTCTCGGGCGTCCAGTCGCGTCCCTTCCAGTCAATGGCGTGTGCGGGGGGCTCGCCGTCCATTCCCTCCCACCAGATGTCGCCATCGTCGGTGAGTGCGCAGTTGGAGTAGATGCAGTTTTCGTGCAGGGTATCCATGGCCATGGGGTTTGAATCATAGGAGGTACCAGGCGCCACGCCGAAGAACCCTGCCTCGGGGTTGATGGCATAAAGCCTTCCGTCAGGGCCGATTTTCATCCAGGAGATGTCGTCGCCGATGGTCTCACACTTCCAGCCTTTAATGGTGGGCTGGAGCATGGCAAGGTTCGTCTTGCCGCAGGCCGACGGGAAGGCCGCTGCGATATGGAACTGGGTTCCCTCGGGGTTTGTCAGGCGCAAGATGAGCATGTGCTCTGCCATCCACCCTTCCCTCTTGGCCATGGCGGATGCTATGCGAAGCGCCAGGCACTTCTTGCCAAGCAGCGCGTTGCCGCCGTATCCGGAGCCAAATGACCAGATGAGGTTTTCATCCGGGAAATGGCTGATGTACTTCTTTTCGATGGGTGCGCAGGGCCACGCTGCGTCTTTCTGGCCCGGCTCCAGCGGTGCGCCCACGGAATGGACGCAGGGGATGAATTCACCGTCCGTACCCAGGGCCTCCATTACCTTTGTCCCCACCCTTGTCATGATGTGCATATTGCACACCACATAGGGGCTGTCCGTGATCTCCATGCCTATCTTGCTGATGGGCGACCCGATGGGCCCCATGGAAAACGGGATCACGTACATGGTCCTGCCCTTCATGCATCCCTTGTATAGGGCCTTCATGGTCTGTTTCAGTTCTGTCGGATCGACCCAGTTGTTGGTTGGGCCTGCTTCATTTCTATCAGGCGTGCTGATGTATGTCCGGTCTTCCACCCTGGCGACATCGCTCGGGTCCGACCGGAAAAGGAAGCTGTTGGGCCGCTTCTTGAGGGGAGTTGCCATGCCGCTTGCAACCATGCCCGCCATGAGGCGGTCGTATTCGTCTTTGCTTCCGTCGCACAAGATGATTGATTCGGGACTGCACATGTCAGCCACTTCGGAAACCCACTTGTTAAGCCGTTCGTGTTTGATGCCTGTACTCATGGAGTAACTCCTTCTCTCTATCAAAGTAACCGCAAAATATATAGAAACCGGATCCTTTAATCAATCTGATAATTACATAAACCGTAGATTCTGCGTTTAAGGGGGTGTAAAAATAGGTCCGATAAAAACGTCAATCTTGCAGCCTGGAAGGACTGAGATAATCAGCATCTCGCAAAGGCTGCAAGATTGACGTTTTTATCGGATCAAGTTTAAAAACAACCCCATGATCACTATGAGTGATGTGCTTCAGGCCACCAAAGATACATTAAGTAATTGATGTGCACATCCAAACGCAAGATCCGGATCTAACCTGGAATCCTTTACCTACTTCACCCTTCTCACCATGCCGTCCAGAACGCCCCTGCGCGCGCGGCACGCAGCCGTCCTCTCGGAATTGCAGACAGGAAGGATCAGAAGCATGCCGGCGACAAAACCGCCCACATGGGCCCAGAAGGCCACCCCGCCGGAAGCCGCCCCCAGAGAGAAGAACCCGCCGAAAAGCTGGAGGAGGAGCCAGTAGCCCAGCATGAAGAAGGCCGGCACCACGATGCGGGTAAAGAAGAACCCGAAGAATATAAGCATATGCACCGGAGCCCTTGGGAACAGGATGATATATGCCCCCATGACCCCGCTGATTGCTCCCGATGCCCCAACCATGGGAATTGCGCTCGCCGGGTTCGCAACCATCTGGACCGCCACTGCCGCAAGCCCGCATGCCAGGTAGAACAGGATAAATCTGCCCGATCCCATTGCATCCTCGATATTGTCGCCGAAGATATACAGAAACCACATGTTGCCGATGATATGCAGCCAGCCTCCGTGCATGAACATGTGAGAAAAGATGGTATACCAGTTGTGGGCACCCTGTACGACACAGGAAATCTCGTAACCGAGAGGTACAGTGGTGCCGGGCGGCACTGTCCCTAACAGCTCTCCGGGGATCACCCCGTATCTGCACAAAGACATGGGGAGCTCCGGGTACATGCCAAAGCCCTGGAGCAGTATCCAGGCAGCGAT
>CAYMDG010000072.1:0-12605 GCA_964388905.1 uncultured Bacteriovoracaceae bacterium | reverse complement strand
CGGATCTTCAAGGCCCTGGTCAACCTGGCGACCAATGCCGTTGAGGCCATGCCCGAAGGGGGCGAGCTGACCATCGGCATGGAAGACGATGAAGACCAGGTCACCATTACGATCAAGGATAGCGGCCACGGCATCTCGCGGGAAAATATGGACAACCTCTTCACCCCGTTCTTCACCACAAAGCCTGTGGGAGAAGGGACCGGCCTGGGGCTGCCGTTTGCCTATGGGGCCGTCAAGATGCATTCGGGGCAGTTAACCATAGAATCCAATGCCGATGCTGCAAACGGACCTACGGGGACGCGGATAAAGATTATCCTGCCCCGGGCAAGGCCTGACTTGTCAAAGGTGATCATCGATGAGGAATGAAAACCATACATACTTTATGCTTCAGGTGGTCTTAAGCATAAAATTCGAGATGACCATGGAACTGTCTTTTAAAAATAGGTCCGTTCAAAACCTTCATGTTGCAGCCATGAAGGACTGATAAAATCAGCGTTCCACAAAGGCTGCAACATGAAGGTTTTGAACGGATCAGGTTTTTTTACTCATCTTAGAGATAAAATCCGGAATGAATAATCAGTTTGATGCAACGCGACGATAATTTTCAGATCTTTTCCACTTCCACATATTTTTCCCGGGCCGACAGGACCTGCACCAGCTCCCTGATATAGACCATGCGCATGGGTTCGCCGCGGATGATGTCCGCGACCTGGTTCGGATTGATGGCAGTGCCCACGATCAGGTGGATGTCGTCCGCCATCATGAGAGAGCGCGCCAGCCGGGTTGAGGCATCGTCATCCCTGGGCAGGTCATAGATGGTCTTTGACGTCCGGAGGATCTCCGCTGCCTGCCCGAGGGTAAGGATCCCTTCGGTGACAAGGTCCACGCCCTTCAGCAGCGCCGTGGGCGGGGACCCTTTCTTGTGTTTCGGCGCATCCTTCTTTCTCTTAGCAGGCGGTATCCAGTCCACTACAAGCTCTTCCTTCAGAACCCTCGCCGCCATCTGGGCGGTGCTGCCGCCACAGATGATCTTTTCCCCTTTTGCGCCCATGAGCCTTTTCACCGCAAACTCATCCAGGTCCTTGTTGGCAGGCGGCCCGGTTAAAACGGTTGCGGATATGGCCGGGCGCACCTTCATGCCGATGACCGTGGCATCGTCGCCCGGTTTGTCTTCATACAATTTTCCGCAGGTGTTGGACAGCGCCTGGGTCAACTTGAACGTGTCCACGATCCCGGCCTGCACGAAGCGCTGCACGGCCTTGGCGATATTGTCCCACCCCCAGCCAAGCCGGTAAATTTTGCCCAGTCCGGCATGTTCATACCCATCGCTTATGAGGACCATGTAATCGTTTTCCTGGAGCTCGAAACGCACGTCCCTCACCTTCCTGCCGCTCACCTCCCGTTCCTCCATGGGAAGATTGACCAGGGCATTGTCCCTGACCAGGATCAGGGGCGAGGAGTCGAACTCCACGAGATGGGCATCATGTCCGTTATTCACGGTAAGCACTGCAAAAGTGGCATATGCAAGCTTGCGCACGCTGCATTCCGGCAGGGTTTCCACCAGGGTCTGCATGACATCTTCTATGGTTGCGCCTGATTCGAACATCCTGGCAGCGATCTCCGCAGTGAGCGTTGAGAGGATGTGGGCCTTGACGCCGCTGCCAAGACCATCGGAGAGCACTGCGACGAACGTGTCGGGATTCGAGCGTATGATGACCGAATCGCCGCACAGCTCTTCCCCGGCCTTGTTCAGGCTGATCCAGGAAAATTCTACGATCTGCCTCACTTGTTTCCTTCCTCTTCCAGGAGTTTCGCCAGGTGCGATACAATCATCTTGCTCTCGGCCGTGGTTTCTCCCAGCAGATGGGCGATCTCATGGGCCACGCGCATCTGCTTGCTCACCACCTCGCGGGTACGTTCCAGGGTCTCCTCGCGGATGGCCTTGAATTTCTCCCGGTCCTTTTCCCGTGTGGTGACATCGCGCAGGATGGCCACCATCAGGGGCTGTCCCTCGACCCTGACAATGGTCTGCTCGGCTATGAAATTTTCCCTGAGCCTGCGCCTCTTGCCCATAACGGGCTTGCCCTTGTCGCGTACGGCAATGAAGTCATCCAGCACGGAGAACAGGCTCGACAGGTGTTTGCCCTCCACCTCTGCGAGTTTGCACTGAAAGAGTTTCTCCGCCGAGGGCGACATGTCATGGATGATGAGGTCGTTGTCAAAGATGATGATGGAGTTGGGGGTGACATCCATGACGACCTGGCGGAGCGATTCGGAACGGCTGCGCATATAGGGGATGCACATGGTGACTTCCGCGAGCCCCCGCAGGGTGGCAACCGCCTTTTCCCTGCAGCTGGGATACCCGCAGGCCCCGCAATTCAGCTCGTCGTCCTTGGTATGCTTATTGACGCGGTGCAGGACCGCCTGGATCTCTTCTTCACTGAATTCCGGCACATGCTCCTTTCTGTCGCGGTAGGTGCGCTCAAGGGGAGGCCAGTCATCCCTTACAATAAGCAGGTCAGGCTGGTGCTTGCCGTGAAACTCGATGATTCTCTGGCGCGCCAGGTAGATGCCGCCTGTTACATCCGCCATGGCAGGTCCGTTCACGCACCCCCCCTTGCAGGCCATGAGTTCAACCATGCCGGCATTGAGCGTGCCTTTGCGGATGTCATTCAGGACATCATGGCAGGCGTCCAGGCCTGAAGCCACGATCATACGGTTATCAAGGATATCCGTATTCATCTTGGCTGTGCCGATGAGGCCGCCTTCGATGGGGAACAGCCTGGCCTTTTCAGACGGCGGGGCTTCGGTGTCTGCCGTGGTATTGCAAAAGGCGATGCTCCTTTCCGTAAACCATTCCTGCAGGCCCAGGAAGGTCATTACTGCATGCGGTCCCCCTGGAACCGATTCATCGACAATCTCCATTTTTTTTGCAATGCACGGGCCGATGAAAACGATGTAGGCCTCGGGTCCGTACCTCTTTGCCAGCATCCTTCCGTGTGCGATCATGGGAGAAACGATCGGGGCCAGATGGCCTATCAGGTCGGGATGATACTGCTCGATGAGGTTGACGACAACCGGACAGGCA
Organism: uncultured Bacteriovoracaceae bacterium; assembly: GCA_964388905.1. Taxonomy (GTDB): domain Bacteria; phylum Desulfobacterota; class Desulfomonilia; order UBA1062; family UBA1062; genus MWEI01. Next base: position 9,517 of record CAYMDG010000072.1, on the reverse strand, counting down.
GAGGCGATTACCGGCAGGCGGTCCTGTGATTTTTCGAGATATTCCCGGTGCGCAAGGGCCACGATGTGGGCACCCACAGCGGTCTCTTCCGCAGCATGAAAACCGATATCCTGCAGGGCCTTTTCCAGTTCGCTGAAGCTGCCCATATCAAAGAACGCAGGGGCCGACGGGGCCACCGAGGCAACGATAGCGCGCCCCTCATTCTGGGCATTGATGATATCCTGCCGGGCGCTCCGGATGCTCTTGGCCTTCTGGGGACAGATGCGCACGCACGTGCCGCACAGTATGCAGAGCTCCTGCACAACCTGGGCCTGTCCTTCCTTTACCCTGATGGCCTTGACATCGCAGTTGCGCACGCACCGGTAGCAGTCGCGGCAGCGGGCGGGATTCGTCATGATGACCGGTTCGCTCATGGTGTCTCCTTTTGGAAAAAGACGGCTATCTCTTTAATAGCGTAGTGTTCACCTTTCCCATGATTTCCTTGTAGAAAAAGCCTTCCGCATCCTCGGGCCGGATGCCGCTGAACGCGCTGTCCCCGACACGGATGGACACCCCCTTTGAACAGGTGTCCATACAGAAGGCGCCGACAATATCCACCAGGCCCTGCAGGTTCTCTTTTTCAATCAGACGCTGGATCTCAGATGCGAGTTCGTCCGAGCCTCGGATACTGCACGAGCTGCCGACGCAGATGGTTATAATCAGCATTTCGAGAGTTCTCCTCATGCCTTGGGTTCATCGAGCAAATGCATCAGATGGGCGTCGATGAATGCCGATGCATTTGCGGGATCAACCTGGCTTACGATTGTCTTGCCCACCATGACATTGGGCCCGCCTTCACACTGCCCTGTGCAGAACCGCGCCTTGATGCGGAAACGCTCGGACAGCCCGCGCCGCCTCAGTTCGGCCCCCAGGCCCTCCAGAAGCCTCCATGACCCCTTGACGTAACAGTTCGTGCCGATGCAGACACCCACGTCGATGACGCCCGGCTCCCTGAGCGTCTCAACGATGGCCGTTGGCTCAAGCCGCATGGAGCGCCTCCGGTATGTGGTGTGCAGGGCATGGTGGGATGTCTCGCTGTCAGGCTCTCCGAGCCAGTTGGTGTAGATGGCCTGGACGGACGGGTTATCCTGGCTCGTCCTGATGGGTGCGCCTAGGTCCAGCCGGTAGAGGACTTCCAGACGGTCCGCCGTGTCGCTGATCAATTTCGGAGCCGGGTTGCCCGAGCCGTTGATGCACCCCCCGGGACAGGCCATGACCTCGATGAGGTCATACGGGGCATCGGCGGCCCTTATGCGGTCGATGAGCTGCTGGGCGTTCTGCAACCCGCTGACAACTGCCAGTCGCACCTTTGAATCACCGAGGGTGACTACGGTTTCCTTAACACCCTCTAAACCTCTGACGCCCTCATAGTTGAAGCTGTCCAGGCGTTTGCCTGTCACGCGCTCGGCTGCAAGGCGGAGCGCCGCTTCAGCCACGCCGCCGCTTGCGCCGAAGATGATCCCGGCCCCGCTGACCTTGCCGAAAAAGGCGTCTACCGAGACAGGCTTGATGGCCTTAGGGTCGATGTGCCTTTCCGTGAACATCTCGATGATATCGTTGGTGGTCAGGACAGTGTCCACGTCGGTTATGCCCTCTGCGGTGAATTCAGGCCGCTTTGCCTCGTACTTCTTGGCGTTGCAGGGCATGATGGAAACGAAGTAAAGCAGTTCCGGGCGTACCTTGAGCTGCTTGGCGAAATATTGCTTCATGACCGCTCCGAACATCTGCTGGGGCGATTTGCATGAGGACAGGTGAGGGAGAATGTCAGGGGCCATTTTTTCGCAGTAATTCACCCATGCCGGGCAGCACGACGTTATCTGAGGCAGCACGCCCCCTTCGGCCAGACGGCTCAGGAACTCCGTGCCCTCCTCCATGATGGTCAGGTCTGCGGCCCAGCAGGTATCGAAGACAAAATTGAATCCAAGCTGTTTCAAGCCTGCGGCCAGGATGGGCATGGCGTCTTCGCCCGGGATGCCGAAATGCTGGCCGAATGCGGCCCGAACCGCAGGTGCGATCTGTGCCACAACGGTCAGCTCGGGATTCTGCAGAGCCCTGTAGACATGCGGGAGTGCAGGTTTCAGGGTAAGGGCACCGGTGGGGCAGATGGTTGCGCAGTGGCCGCATGACACGCACTCGGTCAGGTCCAAGGGACGATGATCATTGGGTCCGATGGTCAGGACATTGTTCGTTTCATAGAAGCTCAACGCCGAAACGCCTTCCATTTCGCGGCATACCTTCAGACACAACCCGCACAGGATGCATTTGCCGGTGTCCCTGGTGATGATGGGATGGTTGTCGTCAATGGGCAGAGGCTTGGCCGGCTGTGACTCATCGAACTGGACGCCGTACTGGCTGGCATAATTTCTCAGGTCGCACGCATAGCGCTCGGTGCACCCGCAGGACAGACACCTGAAGGCCTCGGCCATTGCCGTTTCCGTGTCCCAGGTAGTGGTGGATTCCTTGAAGTTATTCCTTCTTACAACCGGTTCAAGCGCCGGGACCTCATAGCGCTGTGCATGTTTGACACCCTTGAAGGTATCGCCCGGCAGGTCGCGCCAGTCGCCTTTGGTGCATGTATAAGGACCGGCAGACGGTGAAACCATGCCGGTTCTAACATACTGGTCAATAGCCTCAGCCGCCCGTTGGCCTGCCCCGATCGCTGCAATGGCAATATCGGGACCGGTAACGCAGTCACCACCCGAGAAGACCCAGGGGAGCCCTGTCTGCATGGTTGTGGGATGAACCTTGATATTGCCCCACTTGTCCATGAGGCTGTCGTCCCCTACGCAGAACCCATCCACGGCCTGACCGATGGCGGAGATGATGGTATTGGCCGTCAACGTGAATTCCGAACCCGCAACGGGTACAGGGCGGCGTCTGCCGCTCTTGTCCGGCTCGCCCAGGACCATGTGGATGCAGCTCAGGGCAAGCATGTCTCCTGGTGCCTTGATGGATACAGGCGCTGTGAGGTATTGAATGTTGACGCCCTCTTCGATGGCCTCTTCTATCTCCATGTCCTGTGCAGGCATTTCCTGGCGTGTGCGCCTGTAGGCAACAGTCACGTCCTTGACACCCAGCCGGATGGCACTGCGGGCCGCATCCATGGCCGTGTTGCCGCCCCCGATGACGATGACCCGTTCGCCCAGCTCCGGGGTCTCTCCCCTAGCCAGCCTTGCGAGGAAATCAAGGCCGGACATGACGCCTTTAAGTTCTTCGCCTTCCACCCCGATGGCTGTTGCCTTCTGGGCTCCCAGGCCGACAAAGACAGCGGCAAAGCCGTCTCTCTTCAACGACTCCAGCGTAAAATCACGGCCCAGTTTTTTCTGGTATTGGATCTCGATACCCAGATCGAGGATGGACTGGATTTCGGCATCGAGCTGCTTTTCAGGGAGGCGATAGTAGGGTATTCCCCAGCGGAGCATGCCCCCGGCTGCTTCGTGCATCTCAAATACCGTTACCTGGTGTCCTTTCCTTCGCAGGAAATAAGCAGCGGTCAGACCAGCCGGACCGGCCCCGACAACGGCAACCCGGATCCCGGTGTCAGGCATGCACACAGGTTTATATGACTGAAGCTGATAGCCGTCCCAATCGGCAACGAAGCGTTTGATCCCATTGATGTTCACCGCCCCATCGAAGGCATTGCGGCGGCACTCGGACTCACAGGGGTGGGGACAAACACGGCCGCAGACCCCGGGCAGGGGATTGCTTTCCTTAATGACTTCCAGGGCCTCTGAAAAGTTCCCCGAGGACACATGGTAGATATATTTCTGGATATCGATATGGGCAGGACACCGCTGCACACAGGGCGCAACACAGTCGCCATAATGGGTCCTCAGCATGGCCTGGAGATAGATTTTCCGGTAACTGCTCAGAGCCTCGGAGTCGGTATGGACCACCATGCCCTCGGACACAAAGGTCGAGGTTGCGGAAACAAAACCGGTATTATTGCCAAGGGAGACTTCCACAAAGGCAGCTTCAATCGTACTCGGGGGAGAGACCCTCGGATCATATCCCAGGGCCGGAATGCTGATCCCGTTTGCCCGCGCTGCGTCGATAATCGTCATGGTGTTTTCTGCGGTGCACGTCTTGCCGTTGATTTTCATTGTGATCATATATCCCTCTTTCGATCTTAGTCTTCTCATGACCCTTGCAGAAGAAGCTTTAAGCTGCTAAGCCAGCACTTATTGAGCCGGATCTGCACTCCATAGGGTAGCAATTTTCATTCCAATGACATGCTGAAAATCAAACACTATAGTATCAATCAGTTATGCACCCTCAATACAGCCGACCCATCTTGATTGTTTATTGATTCGTTATGGCCCTCTAAAAGAAACGTTCAATACTCGCCGGGCCCACAGGTTCACCCTTGAGATTTCCCCTGTTGGATACTATTGATAGTGAAATTTGTTATAGCCCCGCAAAGGAGGAGCGATGAAACGACATTCTCATTACCTTATAGCAGTCCTGTTGATTTTTATATTGTCCGCGGGCGCCTGCTCGAAACCTGATGCGCCCCAACCGGCAAAACCGGCAAGTCCTGTTGCTGCAAGCCCGGAAGGTTCACAGGTAACGCTGGCCCCGCCTTCAACTACCCCGATGAACGAGAGGGATTTCCGCAATGCCATCATCAATGTAGCCAACAAGAATATCCCTGCAGTCGTGCATATCGAGGTGATGCAGAGGCAGGAGATCGCGAATCCGCTCTCCCCGTTTGAGAGCGACCCGTTCTTCAGGAGGTTCTTTGATTTTCCCCAAGGCCCCAGGAAATTCAAACGCGAGCTGAAAGGGATCGGCACGGGCATGATCATAAACGAAGGGGGCTTCATCCTCACCAATAACCATGTGGTGGCCGGTGCGACCCAGATACAGGTAATCCTCTCCAATGAAAGCCAGTACCAGGCCAAGGTCATCGGCACCGATCCCAAGACAGACCTTGCCATTATTAAGGTATCCACAAAGGAAAAGCTCCCCTATGTCACCTTCGGTGATTCGGACAAGGTCCAGGTAGGGGAATGGGTTGTGGCCATCGGCCACACGCGTGGTCTTGACCAGACCGTGACCCAGGGCCTCACAAGCGCCAAGCACAGACAGGGCATAAGCGACCCGAGCAAATACCAGGACTTCCTCCAGACCGATGCGGCCATAAACCCGGGCAACTCAGGAGGCCCGCTGCTCAACCTTGACGGCCAGGTCATAGGGGTGAATTCCATCATCGCCTCGCAATCAGGCGGCTCTGAAGGACTTGGATTCGCCATTCCCAGCAACATGGCCATGCATATAGCAAAATCCCTGATGGGAACAGGCAAGGTCCAGAGGGGCTGGCTTGGGATATCACTCCAGGATGTCTCCTTTGATAAGATGAAATCCCTCAAGCTCACTGCACCTAAGGGGGCTTACGTCATGGATGTGGTTAAGGAAGGCCCTGCCGCCAAGGCCGGCATAAAGCCGGGGGACGTGATCCTGACCCTGGATGGGAAGGCCATTGCAGATTCCGGCGAACTGAGAAACCTGGTGGCAGGCATACCTATGGGCAAGGAAGCGAAACTCGGCATCATGCGTGATGGGAAGATGCTCACCATTGCAGTAAAGGTAGGAAACCTCTCGGATGCAGCCAAGATAATGGCCGCCTCACTGAGGGAAAAGCTGGGGGTGGACGTGAGGCCGCTCAAAGACAATGAGATATCCAAGTACGGACTCGACCGGGACCAGGGGGTAGCCATAAACTGGCTCGACCCCAAGGGACCTCTGTCCAAGGCAGGTTTTGAGATAGATGACCTGATCCTAAAGATCAACGACCAGCCCATCGACAGCGTGGAGAAATTCATATCCGTGGTGAATGCACTGCAGCCCCGCCAGGGTATCACCATATTCGTCGTTGACCACCGGACCGGTCAGACCGGATATATTCAGGTTGAGGTCCGGTAGGGTTTAACGGGAAACAGGCAAGAAAGGGGCGTACCTTATGTGATGCCCCTTTCTTGCCGCCTCTCTGAATTCCTGTTTACTGATGAGCAGATGACAGGCTATCTGCCTTTTTTCTTTTCAAGTTTTGCCAGCTTCTTTTCTTTTACCGTCTTCTGCGGCTTTTTCTTCTCTTGTTTTTTGGTATCCTGCGATTTGGCCATATTGTCTCCCTTTCCCCGCAAACTCTTAATGCCATGATATTATCATCTGCCACTACTCAATAACAATACCTACGATTATTCCCGGTTAAGACCTCCTGAAAAAATCTTGTAACAATATTATCGATCCCTTCGATTGAATCAAGGATTAAAATGAACCTTGCCCATATCTTCTTTGTTAATTACATTCAAATTCATTTAAGCTACGATCAATACCGATAAGTTACTTGCATATTTGCTGAGAATATGGATTTTGAGCGATGTTGGAGAAGGGCTGATGCGATACTACAAGCAATTTCATAAGATAAAATATGTATATATCATTCCGCTGGTCCTTGGCGTGGTTTGTCTTTCCCTGGTTATTTCCCGGACAGGGATTGATTCCGGGATAATACTTTTCTTATGCGGTGTCGTCTTCTTGACGGGCGGTTGGGTTATACGCAAAGGACATAGTCATTACCTGGAAATTAATGATGAAAAAATCATTCACCGGGGATTCCGGAACTGGACCATCCGAAAATCAGATGTAACCCGCGTAGTGGGAGGCAGAAAAGGATGGTTTAACGACCATGAGCTCTATCTCAAGATAGTTGCAGACAAGGAAGAGTTTGTTGTTGATGACGGCTTCCTCTCGGATGAAGAACACATGAAGGAAATGGAAAGAGCTATCGGCTCCCATTAATCATTCCTGTTTATTCGGTACCTCTGAGCCCTTATTCTTGACATCTCCCTGACCGGCCGGGATATTTACTTCCTTGCTGATGGGGGCAGCTTCCTTCGGCTGATCCACCGCAGGATCAAACCTTACCATAAGGACCCTGAAGTAGCCCAGTGTATGGCTGGTTTCGAACTTGAGCACATCTTTAAGCTCATCAGCAGAAACATATATTTTCGAACTTGCGGGCTTCTTTTTCAATGCCTCCGCCCTTTTCTGCGGGTCAAGGTGTGTCACCTTCGGGATAATGACCCATGCCTTGCGTTTTTCACCGTTGAAATCGATAGTCACCAGACTTTCACACCTGAGCCTCAGTTCATACTGGTATTTTCCCGGATACACATCAAAGACCTTCTCCACCCCCACTTTCCAGTCAAGCCCGCGCACCAGATAAGTTGCGGTAAACGGATCGATGGTAAATCTGTCGGTATGGATCTTGCGCACATCATATGTGGCCGCATTACCATTTTCCGATTTTTTTTCTACGGTTTTTATTGACCCGTTATCCTGAAATTTTATGGTCAGGTCCTTTTCCTTGGACCTGACCTCTTGCTGAGTCTTCATCTCGACCGAAGACAGGGGATCGGTTCCCATAGTGGCTTCCCCCCTGTAACGAAGTCTGTACAGACTGTCTACCATACCGATGGATTGGGCATTGACCTGAACCTTATACAGTTCTCCATCACGCTCAATTATGATCGTTGCATTCCCAATGCTCACATTGTTAAAGTTAACATTATAATAATATTTGCCCAACCGAGGCTTGAAATCAGGGTCTATCGGCAAAGAACGACTCTTGTTTTCGCCATTTGTTCCGGAGGCATCAACCGGGACAATCCATGCCCCACCCGCAATGAATAAACCTGCTAAGGCCAACATAAACAAATATTTATTAACTTTTCTCATCTTCTATCCGATTTTGTGATGTCGTAATGGTCAAACAAGGGACAACCAGTCATACCTTAATTAAGCAAGTATCATACCACGATACTTTTCCCTTGGGTATACCGAAACAGTCGCAGCTTTAGATCGGCATCTCACGGACATTCCTTCAGTCTCTGCCTTCTCACCATTCATTGCCTGCCATGGCAATAAAAACACATGTCCTTTCGGAAAAAGAGGCGTTCGGATAGTATACATGGACGTTCAAAGCCCCTGCCCTTTTCACACTAGTTTTACACGGGCTTATGGGGATTTGTGGTATGCAATCCCAATTACAAGTTCAAGTAAGCGCCATGAGATAGGAGCACCATGCATTATACCGTGTTTGACACCCCTGTTATCAGGACAGTCCTCTACTGGATATCCCGGGCATACCTGAAGGCCTTCAATTGGCACTACGAAGGACAGATGCCCGATATCCCCAAGTGCGTCATGATTGCCGCACCCCACACCTCCAACTGGGATTTCCCCATCACCATGTTCCTGGCCTTCTCTTTGAAGATCAAGGTCTACTGGATGGGCAAAAGTTCGATCTTCAACAAACCTTTTGGGTCCCTCATGCGCTGGCTCGGCGGGATCCCCATCGACCGGTCCAAGACGAATAACGTGGTGGCGAGTACTATTGATGTCTTTAACGCACATGACAAACTGGTCATCATTGTGCCCCCTGAGGGCACCCGCAACAAGGTGAGCTACTGGAAGACCGGCTTTTACCACATTGCAACTGGCGCAAATGTCCCCATTGTCATGGGTTACGTCGACTATAAAAACAAGGTGGGAGGCATCGGACCTACCGTGATGCCCACAGGGGATATCGATGCCGACATGCAGGAGATCCGCTCCTTCTACACCGGGATAACGGGCAAGCACCCTGAGAAGTCCAGCCTGGCGGCTATCGCCCCGTCTCAGTCTGAGCAGCTATACAAGAAGACGGGTTGATCGCACATACTGTAGCATTACAGGAACCCTTTCCTGGTGCACCGCTGGATAACTCGCCCGGGAGCGGTTTATAACCCGGGTTGTGCGTTTAAAAAGAGTAAAAAATTGGCCCGTTAAAAACATGCATCTTAGTTTCACCAAGATGCATGTTTTTAACGGGTAAGGTTTTTTCTCCAGGCGCATAGTCCTCAGGAATTTATACTGCAGTCTTATCCTTGGTTCACTCAACTAACTGGCTATGAACAACTAATTATTTCTTGACACAAAATAACGCTTGTTATATAACATCTGTTATTAAGGATGTTCGCATGCCGGAAAAGAGATTCAGCACAGCAGATATCATCGAAGCGGCCTTCAACGTGATCCGCAAAAATGGATGGGACAAATGTACTGCCCGGGCAATCGCCCAGAATCTCGGGGCCTCAACCATGCCCATCTATTCCGGCCTGAAATCCATGAAAAACCTCGAAGACGAGATCGCCAAAAGGGCCAGTGATGTGCTCATCACGTATCAGACCAAAAAATGGTCGGGGTTCGGATTTCTCGATATGGGGGTGGGCTATGTGATGTTCGCCCAGGAGGAGAAGGAGCTCTTCAGGATGATGTATTACAAGGAGCCCGGCCAGGCCGATGACCGGGAAAGACAGAAGAAATACCGCGGGTATGTATTCGATGTCCTTATGGACAGGCTCGAACATGAAGAGATCATGAGCGGGCTGTCCAACGGGCAGCGAAAAGAAGTGCTGAACAAGATGTGGGT
>CAYMDG010000071.1:9973-12728 GCA_964388905.1 uncultured Bacteriovoracaceae bacterium | reverse complement strand
TCCCGCTGTGCGTCGATGTTGTTCCTGTTGATCTCCAAGGCCTTCTGAAAGGCTTCAATGGCTTTCCGAGACCCTTCCTTCTTCAAGACCCACCCGTAGATAACCCAGAGAGTGTCTGAGTTGGTAAAGCGATTGAGCCCTTCGCGGATGGATGACTTGATCTCTAAAGGATTGCCTACTCCTGTATTCTGAAGCCGTAAGAACATGGTCTTCACATACGATTCTACAAAGAGCTTTTCATCAGGTCTCATCTTCACGCAGAGCTTGAAGTAATCTATGGCGCCCTGATAGTCTCTTGCCTTTAACAGCTCTGTTGCCTTGCTGAACAGTATTTCTGCCTGGAGGCTCTCGTCGATGCCTTGCGGTTCTTCAACCGGCTTGCCCTCACGTAATTTATTGATGTACGTGTAGGCCTTCTGGATCTCGGTGAAGATATCATTCGCCAGACGCTTCACCTCTGGGTCGTCGGCATAGGCATAGGTGTCCGGGTGATTGGCCTTGACGATCTTTATATAGGCCCTCTTCAGGCCGTTCTCTGAAATCTGTCTGTCTACACCCAGGACCTGGAATTGATCCTGGTCCTTTATGGTTTTCATCTTTTGTCTCAGCGTGTCAATGAGGGTTTTAAACTTACTTTCTTCAAAGCTGACATCTCCGGTGCAGTAGAGGCTGAGCAGTGCGCGTGAGGGATCCTGTCCCAGAAGGAGTATCTCAGAGACCGTGTATCGGCCGATATCATCAAGATCGATGCCGATATCACCAGGCAGGGTATCCACCATTACCTTCGGAATGGTGTCAGCAAAGGGTGAGAGTGCGGTAATAATACCGGAAAACTGGGTGTACTCCATCACTCCCTTGCGGATGAGGCGGGCCATTTCGGTTTTGCTGAGGTCGTGGAGTTTATTGACTTCTTCCTTATATACCTTCTGGATGGTGCCGCTCTCCCATGAGAAGATATCCAGGAAACGCTTTTCCGTCTGGATTCTGAGCGCCTCGTTGATCTCCATGGGCTGCACGAGCCCCATCTCGAGAAGGATTACCCCTTGCTTCCTCCGTTCCAGACGCGTAGTATTCAGTGAGAGATTGTTCTCGTCTTCGGAAATGATTCCCATGCCTACAAGGATATTGCCCAGCAACTCATCAGTCCTATTGGATTGAATGGCGCATAGGTTGCCGTTCTTGAAGATGAGGCCCTTTTTCCACTGTTTTGTGGAAACGAATATTATCCCGGTAAACTGGGACTCTATGACATCCATCATCACCAGTGGGAAGGGGAACTCCTCAATCTTGAACATATTTTCCATGCACTCTCATTATCGGTAAATGATTCGGGGGACAATAGAGAAATTTGCATGCATAGTCTGTCCTCCGGATTGAATGTTTGAAGGATATGACGATATGGCTGGAGGCTTTTCTAATGTAAGGGCTGGGTTCATCTTTTAAAAGACACAAATATGGTTTCAATATATAGTGCGAATATCTTGAATCGGTATCTAAGGCTATTCATCTAAAATTGAGTGAATAGGATAACAGATTAGAATTAAAAAAAGAAAAGCGAGGGGGAGATATGGCTACCAGGGGAAGGAAACCACTAGAGATGAGAAAAAATGGCGCTAATACTAAGCTGATAAAAAGAAATTATTATATTGAAGAGCGGTATACAAAGGCCCTTACCGTTCTTTCCGCATTGACGGGAAAAGAGCTTTCTCTTCTCGTGAATGAGGCAATTGGTGAACTGATTCACAAATATCAGCCAAAGACCGATATCAACTTGCTCAGGTTGGAGGCGATAGAAAGAGAGGATTAACCAACAGGGCACCCTCTCTTTTCATTGCACGCTTCATGGTGTTACTTATCTCCCCCTAGGATAAGGGGTAGACCGTTTTTCGAGTTCCCGATTACCACGATTTTAGCATTAGGGCTGTTAGCGAGTTTTTCCGTGGCCTCAATCCCCTTCCATTCAAGGAGTTGAGTGTTTAATCCCTGGGAAACGATCTTCTGGAAGTCCGTTATACCTTGTGCCTCGATGCGTTTGCGTTCAGCCTCCTGCTGTTCCTTCTGGAGGACAAATTTCATCTGCTCGCTCTCCTGCTCTCTCTTGAGTTTTTCCTGGATTGCATTGGCGATGACAGGCGGCAGGCCAACCTTCCTCAACAGGACCTGATCACACAAGATGCCCTTGCTTTTGGTGAGCTGCACAAACATATTCTGCATCTCTCCGGCGATCTTGTTGCGTTCGGAGGAATAGAGCGATTTGGCGTCGTAGGATGCTGTTATTTCACGTATAGCTGACCTGAATTGCGGTTCGACAACTACTTTAATGTATTCACTGCCAACCTTTTTATAGATCTCAGCAGCCTTATCCGGATCAAGCCGGTAGAGAAGAGATACTTCGAGGTCGATAATAAGCCCTTCTCTGGACGGTGTATCAGCCTTCTCCATTATCTCCTGGGTCTGCACCGACATGTTAACTACACGAGTAAGCGGGACAACAAGCCTTAAGCCCGGAGGCAGCGTATCTGATGAAACAAAACCAAAGAAATCCTTTACTCCCACATGACCTGCAGGGATGACAGCAATGGGGTTGGCAATGGTTATCATGACAAGTGCTGCAACAATAACACCGACAATAACCATTTTCGAACGTGCTTTGCTTCCATCGTCCATGGAAGTACCTCCCTTCTGATCATTATCAGGGCCTCTCCATGCAGGATTGAGGGCCTGTTTCATCCATTCTCTCATTTTAGGATCCATA
>CAYMDG010000071.1:4122-9873 GCA_964388905.1 uncultured Bacteriovoracaceae bacterium | reverse complement strand
GGGCCTCCCTTAAGGATATCTTTTGCAAAAACAGGCATCAGAACGGCAAAAGGCATTCCAATGAAGCTCATGAGTGCAAGGTTGAACAGAATATACCTGATGGGCATGAAATTCCATACATACGTAAATCCACCTTTCATATCATTCATGATACTATCCTTTGCCCTGGATAAACTTCTTGCCTTGATTTTCATAGACAACAGGGCCAGCAGCACGGCAAGGAAACTGATACCATTAATAAGAAAACAAGTCCCTTCACTGGTCATGCCGATGAGGACACCCGCAACGGATGGGCCCAAAAGCCTGGCGCCATTGAAGAGAAAAGAGTTCAGCGCAATAGCATTGCCAAGATCAGCCTTGCTTTCAAGCAGCTCAACGACAAAGGATTGTCTGATGGGCATATCAAAGGAATTGATCAGGCCCAGTAAAAAGCTCAGGATAAAGAGGTGCCAGATCTCTATCAGGCCGCTCAGGGCAAGAAAGGCAAGTGCCAGGGCCTGCAGCATGGCACAGAACTGCGTGGCAATAACCATGCGATATCGGTTCAGACGGTCGGCGTAAACACCTGCAATGGGAGAAAAAAGCAACATGGGGATCTGGGAAGTGAACCCGATAAGGCCAAGGATCATGGCAGATCCGGTGAGTCGGTATACAAGCCAGCTCATGGCTGTCTGCTGCATCCATGTCCCCATGAGGGACACGCCCTGGCCGCCGAAAAAGAGTTGGTAATTCCTGGACCGCAGTGCCCTTAAGGTTGCTTTCAATTGATTCATGGGTTGTCTTCCTAATAAAGATCAGGATCATACTATCATACAGAGTTATGAGATTATGTGATAATAATGGATGCAATCAAATAAACCAGGTGGATGTTTTGCAAACACACAAATGATAAACGGAGGCAATTTAATATGTCCGGCAATTACTATGAACCCAAGGATCTTGCAGATTTTACAAATATAACCGAGTATGCCCCTGAACAAGGTTCAAAGTTCTTTGAATATTATAACAAGGCAATCGGTCCGGGGGTGCTCACCGAGCGGGAAAAGGCATTGATTGCCCTTACGGTGGCAACGGTACGGCACTGCCCGTACTGTATTGACGCCTATACGAATAAATGCCTTTCGTTAGGGGTTTCCAATGATGAGATGATGGAAGCGGTACACGTTGGAGCAGCCATGGTGGCAGGTGATGTCCTGGTCCATTCCACCCAGATGAGGAAGATTATCAAGAAAAAGGAAATGTAACTGTGACCTCCTCTGAACAAAGAGAACTCCTCAACAATAATCCCTTGAAAGTTTCGTTTCATGGAAGGATCAATACGCCTCTCCATGCAGACACGCTTGACATACTCCAGGTGAACGTGGGAAGGCGCTGCAACCTCTCTTGCAAGCACTGCCATGTAGAAGCCGGCCCGGATCGGAGAGAAATCATGAGCAGGCGGATTTTTGAGAAGTGCCTCGAAGTGCTTTTGGAAAATCCCATTGGAACAATAGATATCACCGGCGGCGCACCAGAGATGAACCCGGAGTTACCATGGTTTATACAAGAAGCTTCCAGGTTGAACCGACGGCTCATGGTTCGGACAAACCTGGTGATCCTTCTCGATGAACACTATAGGCCTTTCATGGATCTCTATACGGATAATTGCGTGGAGATTGTTGCATCCATGCCTGATTACCATGAAGAACGGGTCAACTCTCAGAGGGGCAGTGGTGTCTTCATGCGTATCATAGAAGTAATGCGGCTGCTGAACGAAAGAGGGTATGGCAAGCACGGCAGCGGCCTGGTCCTGAATCTTGTCTATAATCCGGTAGGAGCCTATCTTCCAGGGTCTCAGCAGGCATTGGAGCATGAATTTAAAACCAGGCTGAAAGGCGAGCACGGCATCGTGTTCAATTCGCTTTTTTGCCTGGTCAACTCACCCACAGGAAGGTATCTTGAGTATCTCATCCGGTCTGAGAATTTCGAAGACTACATGGGTGCCCTGTTTACATCATTCAATCCCTCAACCTTACATTGCGTAATGTGCAGGAACACCCTGTCAGTAGGATGGGACGGCTGCCTGTATGATTGTGACTTTAATCAGATGCTGGATTTGTCTGTGGATTGCATCGGTTCAAGTAATATCAATAATTTCAATTATAGAAGATTGATGAACCGGAAGATCGTCATGGGCAATCACTGCTTCTCCTGCACGGCAGGTTCAGGATCATCATGCCAGGGTGCAACACGGATATAGAGGGTCAAGGTGAATAATACACGAAAGGCACGGGTCGTTTTTGTCGGGGCAGGACACGCTCATCTGTACTCCCTTCAAAATGCCGGGTTGTTAATACGTCAAGGTGCAGAGGTCATTGTCATCGGGCCGGATCAATATCACTATTACTCCGGAATGGGCCCTGGCATGCTTTCCGGGATATACAAACCGGATGATGTTCGTGTGGATGTGCAAAGACTGGCCTTCTCGAGCGGGGCGCGGTTCATCAAGGGACATGTCACCGGAATCGATCCTGGCAGCAAGAACCTGAATCTCGATAACGGGGAGAAGATCCCTTACGATATCGCATCATTCAACGTGGGAAGCTCGGTGCCTATGGATCTTGTGAAAGGTGATGAAAAAGGGGCATATCCCATAAAACCTATCGTGAGCCTTATGGTGCTCAAAAGGAAGATCCTTACTCAGATAGTGAGCTCCATACCACGCATCCTCATTATCGGCACAGGGCCTGCAGGCATAGAGATGGCAGGAAATATAGAGCGGCTGGTGAGTCAAAATGAGGGAAAGGCCGAGATCATACTTGTAGGCGCCGAAGAATCATTGTTGCCCCGTTTTCCTGAAAAGGCAGGGCTTTATGCCGGAGATTCTCTTACGAAAAGAGGTGTAACGATACTTACTCGTTGCCGGATTTCCTCCCTGGACAACGGGACAGCAGGAACTCAAGATGGCAGGGAGATAGCTTATGACATGGCAGTCCTGGCTACGGGTATCCGCCCGACACAGGTATGTGAAGGTTCTGGAATTGATACAGCGCAAAACGGCTCTCTGCTGGTCAACAACTACCTGCAGAGCACTTCCCACCCGGATATCTTCGGGGGGGGCGACGGTGTAACCTTCATGAATATGCCCCTGGATATGGTGGGGGTGTATGCCGTACGGCAGGCGCCCATACTCTTGTATAATATTCAGGCCCACCTTAAAGGTGAGCCGTTAAAGGAGTTTATACCCCAGAAGAGATATCTCCTTATCTTAAACCTCGGTGACGGCATGGGGATATTTGTCCGCAGCCCGCTAGTGCTGAAGGGAAAGTGGGCCTTCAGGCTTAAAGATTTCATCGATAAAAGGTTTATCTCAAAGCTTCATGCCTCAATAACATGATATCACAGTAATGTTGGTTCCCCTTCTTAAGTTACTTCTTCTTATAAATGTTCAATCCCACCTTGATTTCCTCATGCCCCTCAATGGCAATATTCCCTTCGGTTGAAGCAATGATAATGGTCTTGCCCGATGATGAGGGTCCGAATTCTTTTGTAAGGTCAACCTTAATGGTAAGGATGTTGCCTTCAGTCTTCATCTCTATGTTCTTCATGAGAGTATTTCCCCGCTCTATGAGAATTTGATTCAGCTTAGCACTAATTGCTGATGTGTCAATAAACAAACTGCCTTATAAAAATTGAAAAAGCGATGGGCACTATATTCTAAGAATTCTTGATTTATGAGGTTTTATTGACTACGACTAGAGAAGTTATGGATGAGAAAGTTCAAAAAAGAAACTCTGTGACCCGTATCATCATCAGTGAAAAACCGAGCATGGGTCGTGCCATAGCAGCGGCCTTGGGAATCAAGGGGACGGGGCGCAATTTCATCCAGGGCGCCAATGTCATTGTCACGTGGTGTGTGGGCCACCTTGTGGAGGCTATGGGTCCTGAAGGATACGATCCTGGGCTCAAATCGTGGAGGCTGGATACGGTACCTTTTTTCCCCGATCCCTTTTGTTACTTACCCATCGAGGCCACCAAGGATCAATACGAGGTTGTGGCAAAACTCATGACCCGTGACGATGTGGTGGATGTCGTGAATGCCACGGACGCCGGTCGCGAAGGCGAGCTCATCTTTGATCTGGTTTATCGCTTATCCGGATGCACCAAGCCTGTACAGAGGTTCTGGACGTCGAGTCTCACGGATAACGCCATCCGGGAGGCTTATGACCGGATGAAGCCGGGCGAGGTTTACAGCGGCCTGCGGGATGCGGCGCGTAGCCGGCAGGAATCGGACTGGCTGGTCGGCATCAACTGCACACGGGCCCAGACACTGGTCATGCGCCGCTGTGGAGGAGAAGGGGTTTACTCCATCGGCCGCGTACAGACACCTACTTTGGCGCTCCTGGTAAATCGCGAGCTGGAAATCACTGAATTCATGCCGAAGGACTTCTGGACCCTCTGGGCTACCTTTCAATCCAAGGGTGGCACTTACACAGGCAAATGGTTCCACAAGGTTGGTGGGAAGGATCAGGATCGTTTCGAGCAGGAAGAAGACGCCAAGGCCCTTGCTGAAAAGCTTTCCGGCCTGCCAGGCAATGTTGCATCGGTTACCTCCAAGACGGAAAAGAAAAAACCCGAGCTGCTGTACGACCTTACCAATCTCCAGAAAGAATCAAACAAGCGCTTCGGGTTCACGGCAGAGCACACCCTGGAAGTGGCACAGGATCTCTATGAATCCAAGCTCATCAGCTACCCGCGTACGAATTCCAGGTACTTAACACAAGCAGACGCACAGAAGTCTGCGGGCTGGATCAAGGCCATAGCCCAAGGGCAGCTTGCGGAGCTGCAACCCTTTATTGAGGAGCTTCGGAGGCGCTGGCCCGTGAAACTCGACAAGCGTTTCGTGAACGACAAGGAGGTGGAAGATCATTCAGCCCTGACGCTTACGGAGAACCCGGCAAAGAATCTCCAGGGTGACTGGTTGAAGGTCTACGAGCTGATCGCGCGACGCTTCCTGGCAGCGTACTTCCCCGAGCGCGTCGAAGGCAAGACAACCATCATCACGAAGATCGACCGGGAGACATTCAAAACCACGGGCACAGTTGTGAAGGAATTGGGATGGTCCGCCGTCGACCCGCCCCATGGCCGACTGAAAAAAGAAAAGGTGAAGGTAAAGAATCCAGAAATGGACGAGAGTGAAGATGACAATGACACTGGTCTACTGCCTCTGGTAGTCAAGGAAGAAGCAGTCGATACCAGGGAGCTCTTTTCCAAGGCGGGCAAGACTTCTCCCCCCAAGCGCATGACCGAAGGGGACCTGCTGGGCGCTATGCAGAGTGCCGGGAAGGAACTTGACGATGAAGAACTGAAAGGGGCCATGAAGGATTGCGGCCTGGGCACACCCGCCACCAGGGCCAACATAATCGAAACACTGCTGAAGCGTGGTTACGTCGAACGTGCGCGTAGCATCCTGCAGCCTACGGCTAAAGGGATCGAACTGGTCCAATCCATCCGGGCTGAGACCCTGAAAAGCCCCCAGATGACCGGCGAATGGGAAGCGCACCTGGAGCGAATCCGCAGGGGCGAGGCCAGACGGGATGAGTTCATGAGCGGTATACGGGCCTTCGTTGCGGAACTGGTAGATCAGATCAAAAAGAATGCCCCCCAAGGCACCAGGCGTGTTTCGGGCCCGGCAACGGGAACCTGCCCGAAGTGCGGATCGAACCTGCATCTTAGGGACTGGGAAGGTCGTCACTACGTGAAGTGCTCCGC
>CAYMDG010000071.1:0-4022 GCA_964388905.1 uncultured Bacteriovoracaceae bacterium | reverse complement strand
ATCACATAGGTTTTTCGCGACACAGGTGCAACAAGCCGTCTTGAGTTTGCCTATGATTTCCGCTATGACATGGTATGGATTCCCGGCAGGGGTTGATTGATCGTCTGGTCTTTTCCTTAAGAATAAGGAAGGGTGCATTGACTACCATCATTTTTTCGGGTTTGTTCCTTTTCTTCCCGGTTCTTTCTGCACATGCCCTTGAATATGCCATTGCCCCTGTTCACCCGGCCATGATTGCCCCGTTTGTCCTGCTGCTCCTGGCGATTGCAGTCATGCCCTTTATCAATGCCCTCTGGTGGGAAAAACGGTACGCTTATGTCTGTCTGATTCTCAGTTCTGTCCCTTTGTTTTACTATTTTATTATCCTCAAGAACGCTCCGCGGATGATAAATACGGCCTTCGAATATTGCAGTTTTATCGCCCTGATCGGTTCGCTCTTCATAGTATCCGGAGGCATCCATATCAGGATAAAAGGGAGGTCGACGCCCCATGCGAATGTCATCCTCCTTGCCATAGGGGCAGTCGTTTCAAATTTTCTTGGCACTACCGGAGCCTCCATGGTTCTTATCAGGCCGTACATACGGGTGAACAGGTACCGAATCTCAGGCTATCACATCGTCTTCTTCATATTTATTGTATCGAACATAGGCGGATTGCTGACCCCTATTGGCGATCCGCCGCTCTTTCTGGGCTATCTCAAGGGTGTCCCGTTCTTCTGGGTGATCTCACGCGTCTGGCTGATCTGGATAATTGCCGTTTCATTCTTACTGCTCATTTTTTACATCATAGACTACTACAACTATAAGAAACTCCCGGATGACATGGAACATGAGGTCGAAGCCGAAGGCGAGCATGCCTTTGTTGAAGGCCTGCATAACAGCATCTTCCTCATGATAATCATCGGCGCCGTGTTCCTGAAAGAACCTCTACGCGAGATGGTCATGGTCTTTGCTGCCATTGTGAGCTATCTCACCACAAAAAAACAGATCCATGAGAAGAACCAGTTCACTTTCACGCCCATTCAGGAGGTTGCCATCCTCTTTGCCGCCATCTTTGCAACCATGGTCCCGGCACTTGACTGGCTCGAGCTGAATGCGGGCATTCTGGGTATCTCAGAGCCGGGCCATTATTACTGGTGCTCGGGAATCCTCTCATCCATCCTTGACAACGCGCCGACCTACCTCAATTTCTTGAGTGCCTCTTTTGGCCTGCACGGCCTCAGTGTTGATAATCCCCTCCATATGCAGGCCATGCTCGGCATGCTTTCCAGTCCTCAAATCGACCACCTGCAGTTTCTACAGGCAACCCATCTAAAGCCCCTGACCATGGAATCCTGGAAATATATCCAGGCCATATCGGCCGGGGCAGTGATGTTCGGGGCAATGACCTACATCGGAAACGGGCCGAATTTCATGGTCAAATCCATTGCGGAGCATCAGAAGGTTAAGACACCGCACTTCATGGAATATATTTTTTTCTATTCCCTGCCCGTGCTCATCCCGCTTTTTTTGGTTATCTGGTTCATCTTTTTTAGATAAGCTTCTTCCTGTCCGTTTAGGTAGCCGGGAGCCAGAATGCAGGAGTCAGGGGTATCCTGAATTCTGACTTACGAATTCTCACTCTTGAGTTGATGATGAACCAGGCAGCCTGGCATGGACTTTGTATGTTGTAGTTGAGAGATCAGCGGAGGGCAGGATGAAGGTTGCCTCAAACGATGTATTGGAGAGATTAATCCAAGGGCTTTCTGCAGGCCCGGCACATTCTGCCCAAAAATCTGCTGCCGGCCCGGAAGGCTTTTCACAGTTGCTGAAAGAGATAGTGCAAAAGGCCTCGGAAGGCTCTGATACAAAGGATGATACGGATAAGATCGCTGTCATGCTTGAATTCGTCAAGATGCAGATGAGCCAGTCGGTCATGAACTCATTTGCAGGTAAAGATGGGGAGGGTGAAGGGGACATATTTCATTTCATGTCCGGCTTAACCGATATCCAGGCCACTCAGCAGCAAGAGTCAAAAGTCCGACAGTCTGAGCCGCCGGTTCCATCAATTCAGCCGCCTGCAGATATGGGTACAATCATTGACAAGGCATCTGCAACCTATGGGGTCGATAAGGGCCTCATTTCCTCGGTTATCCAGGCGGAGAGCAATTTTGATGTTAACGCTACCTCGCCCAAGGGCGCTATGGGTCTCATGCAGCTCATGCCTGACACGGCCAGGGGGCTGGGGGTGAGCAATGCCTACGACCCGGAACAGAATGTCATGGCAGGCACCCGCTACCTGAAGAGTCTGTTGAACAGGTATAACGGGGATGTGAAACAGGCCCTGGCCGCCTACAACTGGGGCATGGGCAATCTGGAGCGCAGCACCGGGAACCTCCCTGAAGAGACCCGGAATTACATCGCCAGGATCATGAAGAACTTAGGTGTGGCCCAAGGATAGAGCCTTCCGTCACAGGCAAATTACTCACGTTTTGTCAGCTCGTCTGTGACAGTGTAGGTTGATGTTACAGAAGTCGAGCCATCGTCGAATACGTCCGTAGTGTTTGCGACTATCTTCACAAGCGCTATATCTTTGCTGTACCAGGATAGACTAGTAGTAGTTATAGTCTCGGTTGCACTGCCGACTGAGATGGTTCTGGTAGTTGATTCTTGCGTCTTCGCAGCTTTAAAAGTGCCTGCAGGTACCGTAACATCCTCCACACCAAGGGCCTTGAGGGTATGTTCAGTGGTCCTGGTACCAACCTTTGAGCCACTTGTGGAATTAAAGAGGTCCTCTATAATGGATTCAGTGTATACAGTTCCCACAGTCCAATCAGGCGGTATGATACCCGTAGAGTCTCTGTGATCAATATTGGTAAATACCGTGGAATCATCTGTGACAATGCTATGTGAAGAGCCGAAATAGGTGAATCCCTTGTCCGAGCCGTTATATTTCATAGTCTCCAAAATATATGGTCCTGAGATTGGTCCGGTATAGTTATATTTACCGGGAATGGCCGCTACGTTCTGATCATAGCTGTAGATTATCCAGTTAATGGTGGTTTGAGGAGTTGTTACATCCGTAGTGTCCACCACGGTCTCTTTAAAGGTATAAACCTTAGTGAGATCCCGATTGGTATAATCACTCGAATATATGATAGATGTCCCTGTGTCGCTGGTCCCGCCACCTCCACCGCCCCCGCCGCAGCCAAAGAGGACGATCCAAGCGAGTACGGACAGTATCAAGGTGATTTTTCTCATAGTGATTCTCCTGGTTAAGGGTTTGTTTTATACATCGTCATAAAGGGAGTAAAACATGACAGGGACAATACGTCAGGTGTTATTCATCTTTTCGAAAACCTTGTAAAGGCCTTGTGTCCCTAAATCTTTTCACCCCTGGGCTGGGGCTGCCCAGGATAGGACAGGTGAGACTGCGGGCAATCTCCGGGATGTCCAATGCATGGTCAAAATGGGTATGTCCTGCAACAACGGCCCTTACCTCACCCTTGATGCTGTTGATATACCAATGTACTAAATCCTTCCTCGATAAGAGCCGCTTGAAGAAGATATCACTTTTCCCGGGCCTTGAAAGATAGGGGTCTATCAGGATAACCTGCCCGTTATGGCTCAGTTCGATCCCGGCAGTGCCCAACCAGCGCATATTCACCGACATAGTTGATTTCCCATCAGGATATTATTTTGATCCGTCCTTGTTCTTGGCCAAGATCCGATACTCAGTGGTCACTTCATGATAAGAGAAGGTCCTTGAGCGTGCTTATCTGATCTTTCATGGTGCGGGCACAGGTTTCAAGGGAGGCCCTTTCCTGCTCATTGAGATCAAGCTCAATGACCTTCCTCACCCCTGTACTGTCCACGATACAGGGCAGGGCAAGGCAGATATCGCGGTATCCGTATTCTCCATTCAGGCAGGTGCTTAATGGAAAGATGATACCCTTGTCCATGGCCATGGACTCAACGATCTGCGCAACCACCTCTCCGGCAGCGTAGTGTCCGCTATGGCTCTTCATGAGGTTGACGATCGTA
>CAYMDG010000070.1:0-12864 GCA_964388905.1 uncultured Bacteriovoracaceae bacterium | reverse complement strand
CTATTTCTCCGCGATTTGCGATCAACAGGCACTTTATCTTTTTCATAGTTGCGACAGGGCCTCATGAATTTTCATATGTTATGATTTATTTCACTAAAAAATTATCACGAAACCACCATAGCTAAAAGACAAAAATCGTTGGACTGCTGCAGATCGATTCATCCAGCATGAATGTGAAGCCCGTTTTTCCATCCTGGCTGACAGGGACAAGGTCAATTATCGTGTCGCAACCAAGGATTACCCATACTGAAGGTCTTGTCTTGCGAGCAGGATCTGACTGTTTTGAGTATATCGGGATCTCAGTTGCTGATATCTCTTCTTAAAAAACTTGAAATACCCATGAGCACCACACCGGCAAATACCAGGAAGGCCACTCCTTGAGAAACAGGTCTTTCAGACACAGGGGTTGATATGAAGCAGCCCCCACCGCCTCCACCGCCACCCGCTTTATTCTCCTCTTCGGAATTCGAGACAGGCTCAAACTCCACTGATACGGTGCGGTCTGCGTTCATTGTCACGGTGTTGGTGTTGTTTAGGGAGGTATCGTCGTCAGTACCAGTCCAGGCCATCACTTGATAGCCTGAATCCGGTGCAGCAGTAAGGCTGACAGTCGTACCTTGGGCATAAGGTTCGGTTGACTGGGAAAAACTAATTGTCCCAGACGCATTCACAACAGAGGTGCTCAGGGTGTAGGTTGGTGACTCAGTGACACTCCCTGAGCCGGATGTTGAACCTGAAACAGAACTAGAGACCGTATTAGTACTTGAACCTGAACCAGAACTGGAAACAGATAACGAACCGGAACCTGATTCAGAACTGGAACCAGATACGGAACTGGCGCCTGAAACCGTGCTAACTGCCGGGGCCGCAGGCATGGTTGCCTGGATCTCCTGGGAATAGGCACTCTCGTTCCCCGAGTAATCATAGGCTGTAACAGCAAAGTAGTACGTTGTTCCGGAACTCAGTCTGTCAATTTCTATAGATGTGAAAGTACCTGCATCGACGTGAATCTGATAACTGCGAGAGGCAGTTCCATAGTAGACCCTGTAACCGGCAACATCACTTACAGGATTTTCTACCCAGGCGACTCTGACTCCGGATGCGTATGCAAACTGGGTGAACTGGGTAATGAAGATGAGCAGAATTGCGATTCTCAATATTTTATATATATTCATGCATGATAGCCTACAAGACACGATCCAGGTATTCCGACCGAGTAATATAGGCGGGTTACACAAAAGAGATTTTAATATTCAGGTAATAATCGTACTATCGGTTACGATAACGTACATATTTTTTTCATCATGTGTAGAAATAATTGATCCTTCAAAGAGAGAACCATGGTTAAGACAGAGTCGCAAAGGCAGCCATTATATCTTAATTATAACATCTGCAAGGATGCATCATGGTAAATAACGTACTTCTCTATGAATGAAATTACACATCCGTACAGTAAATCTTTGCAATCAACAGGAGCACCCTTTGAATATTGAATGGTTATGATTTTGGCCCGGTCATTGCTTATTATTTCTTGATTCGTAATATATACAATGCCAACTTCAGCCGCGGCAAGGCCATGCGGCGTTTTGTTACAGGATTTGATAAGACAATGTCTCACGGAGGAGGAATTATTCATGAAAGTCTGCAAATATCTATCACTGATACTGATTGGGCTCCTTGCCATCACGCTGACATCCTGCGGAGGATCAAGCCATGGAGACGGAAGTACCGGAAAGCTCTCATTATCCCTCTCTGATGCCCCGGCTCCTGAATACAAAGCTGTTTATGTAACCATCTCTCAGATCCAGGCCCACCGCGCTGATGCTGCTGAGGGACAGTGGCAGACTGTTCTCACACCGAATGCCACCTATAATCTCCTGGACCTCATCAATGGTTCGAATGCCTCTCTTGGCGTGGCTGACCTGCCAACCGGCACTTATTCGCAAATGCGCCTTATTCTCGCCGACGCGCCTGATTCCACCATAAACATACTTGGAGCCCATCATCCCTATGCGAACTATCTCATTACCTCTGCAGATGAGGCAATCGAACTGAAGGTGCCAAGTGGATTCCAGACGGGGATCAAGCTCGTGCATACCTTTGATGTTGAGTCCGGTCGTACTGTCGGCCTTGTGCTCGACTTTGATGCCGGTCGTTCTGTCGTCAAAGCAGGCAATAGTGGAAAATGGCTGCTCAAACCCACGATCAAGGTAATCGGCACGTTGAATAATGCCACTTTGACCGGGATCGTCACTGACCAGTCTCAAAACGCATTGCCGGGGGTCACTGTGAGCGCGCAGATATACAACGCTTCAGCTGCCACAGAAGCGGCAAAAGTAACCACCGAGGCAGCTACGCTGACAGATGAAAATGGCGGATATCTGCTGTACCTTGAGCCAGGAACCTATACCATCGTGGTCACCGCTCATGGGTACAGTACTTCATGCAAAAAGATCACGGTCGTATATGATATGGACTACACTGAAGACTTCACCCTGGCTCCAACAACGATGGGCATTGTTACCGTAGGGTTGACCCTGCCATCCGGATCGTCAGGAAATGCAGCCACGATAGAGTTCCGGCAGACCTCACCCGTTGATGGAACCCAGCAGATTGCTGTTGAGGATGTGAATTATTCTGAAAGTGGTTCGTATGGTGTCAGCTTGCCAATCGGAACCTATTCTGTTGTAGCCGCTTATACCGACAAGATCTTAACTGCCAATAACGTCACTGTAGGTGGCACAGTCACAATCGATTTCAGCATACCCTAGGTGATCACAACCGGAGAATGTAAGGGGGTATCTCCTGCCAACTTGGAATGGGATGCCCCCTATTATAAAACTGTAGACCATATCCTGGTATCATACACAGCGCTGGTCAGATTTTTTATATAGATAATGTTTACGTTTAATCACCGGTTCCCGGCATTTCATGACATCGATTGCAACTGACCAGATTTCCCTGGGTGATTGTGACTGTTCCTCCTTCTTCAACAGTAAAAGTCCTCGTCACGGGAACCTTTGCCAGAGGTGTTCCGGTTAAATCAAGTCCATGACAAGCTCTGCAACCGTTCGGATCACTCTCGTAGGAACCGGAATGTCCACCATTGTACCAGCTAGCATCGTTAACATTGTGTAAACCATGAGGGCCAGCTGTTGTCCTCGGTAAGCTTCCTGCCTTATGACAAGCAATGCATTCCATGATCTTTCCCGAATGCCCCTGTAGCTGATTCGCCGCCACATTGTCATTGCTACTGACAGTGGCATTGGGCCATTCCGCATGAGTGCTGCCATGACATCCTTCGCAGGAAATCCCGCCATGTCCTATGCTGAATCGGTATAATGTGTTGGAATTCTCAGCAAAGCGTTTGTTTGTAGCCAGCAGGGGAGAAGAGGAATTGTCGCCATTGCGATATGCCTGCCTAAGATGGAAGGGCCAGTTTGTGTCCGAGACGAGATTACTCCCTGTCAGGAAGGAGGTTGCATCGCCGGTATGACAAGACTGGCATCGGGGCAGATCTTTCCATGGGCGTCTCTGATTCCCGTCATTGGTTCCATCGATGCTTCCCCCAGCCAGGAGGGGATAATTGGCACCAACCGACAGCATGTTCCCGTGGCAATCCTTGCAGTCAAGCCCTGCATTCTTCATGGCACCCCGTGCACACTGGGTTATCTTTCCCGGATGGCACTGGTAACATGTCCCGTCAACCGAACCGTTTGAAGGGAATAATGGGGTGCCCCCCACGGTGAGGCCGCCATGATAAGAATGCATGACCTTTGAGAATTTCGGTTTGCCGACCTGTGCCCCTGACTGCCCACTACCTGCCAGATCAAGGGCTGGAGAATAATGGCATGAGGCACATAGAACCGGCGTAGAGGCTGCAAGGGTTGTCCCTTGAATAGCATCATGCAGCTTGAGGATGTTTTTCTTGGCCTGTACTTCCAGATTTATATCACTTGACCAGGTGATACCCGTGCGTGTGGACCCAATGCTCCCGGTCTTGTGGCAGGACTGGCAGTCGGTTTCACTTGCAACAGGTACAACCACATCCAGGTGACCTATTGCGCTACCGGCAAGCTTATCGTAGGCGATTATGCGCATGAGCGGGTATGTATTCATATGCGATGCATCATCAAGAGGGGTTATAGGGATACCATGGGCAGTAAACCAATGCCACGAAGTACCGTATTCCATGGGTTGAGCTCCATGGTGAAGCGGGTCATCCCCTGGCATATAATATCCGAGCAGACCCTGGCCTTGCTGGAGCGTCATACCAAAAAGGCTGTTCCCATACTGCCAGAAATCAGTCTTGCCGAGACTCATGGTATTTATGGAGCCAGCAGCGTCAGCAATGGCGTTATAACTTACATTCACCTGGGCATCGGATAGCAGGATAGGCTTTCCCGTACTATCCTGCATCAGGATTTGCGCATGCAAGACATTAAAGGGAGGGAGGATGGAAAAAACCGAAAACTCCCGGTCCATGCAGTGCATGCCCAGGTCATTGGCAGCAAGTATGATGGCAGAGGTCAAAGAGGTTGAGCCGATCACGTTCACGATAACCGAGTCGCTCCCATTCCTCCCGTCCGCATCTGTAACGGTAAAGCTCACGGTAAACGTTCCGGCTGCTGAAAAAACTATTGCCCCTGGATTTTGCACAGTCGAGTCGGGAATTGCTCCACCAAAATGCCATAGATACGTCAGGGGGGTTTTCCCACCGTTTGCCGTGCCCTGAAAATTCACCGTCTGACCTGTGTTGATTGTTACATTGCCTGTGGGTGATGTGATTGTGGCAGTGGGTGCAGAACTCTGGGTTTGGGTTTTGACAGTAATAGTCCTCGAATTGCTTCCCGAGTCACCATCTTTATCCGTGACTTTAAACAGCACGCTATATGTGCCGGCTGTATTGAAGGCAAGGGAACCCGGATTCTGCAGGGTGGAATCCGGTGCTGCTCCGCCAAAGGTCCATAGGTAGCTAAAAGGAGCGTCTCCACCTGCAACTGATCCTTGGAAGTCGACTGACTGACCTACGGTGATGTTCACATTGCTTGCAGGTGAAATGATGCTCGCAGTGGGTGCAGTGTTAGTCCCTGGAGTACTGACCGTGACAGTGATCGTATCGCTTGCGCTGCTGGTTATCCCTTTTGCGTCGGTCGCCTTGAATATTACTGTGTAGGTCCCCACGGTACTGAATGTAGTAGTACCGGGTTTTTCAAGGGTCGAATTTGGGACTGCTCCTCCAAAAGTCCAGAGAAACTGATAAGGTTCGTTCCCCCCTGTAACATGCCCCTGGAAATCAATGGATTTTCCTTGGGTAATAATAACATTGCCAGATGGCGAGACTATGGTTGCTAATAGGTCTGTCGTTGGTGTTTGTCCTTTTCCACCACCACCTCCGCCTCCACCGCAGCCTGTGATATTCATGGTCAGTGAAATTACTATCAGCACATATGAGATTTTATTCAGTAGGGAAATATTCACGTATCCCCTCCTCATAGTATTCGGTTCCACCAGCTGAAATTAGTTGTATTTATGTTTATTAGCTACGCCACCAGATAATAATAATCTTGAAATTGAAGTCAATGGATCAACCTAGGATGGTCTTTCTTGCAAAAGAAGAGAGTACTGCTATGAATGATGGGTTTTCAAAAGACCTGAAAACGCCATGGGCGCCAGGTGCAACGCCCTGGCATGGATTGATAGGCTCCGTATGCTTCAAGTCAAGATCATCAGTTTCCTGACATCCTAAAAACGAGTATAAATCGCAGAGATCACAAAAGGTAGCCTATTTGGAGTGTTATGAAATTTTCACTGAAGTTCGATGTATCTGTCCAATGGAATATCCCTTTGCCGTTAGAGAAGTGTTTATAACCAATCGAGAAGTCATATTTTTCTAGCCTTATGCCCAGTGCAGATCGGAACGCAAACTGAAGCCGTGTGCCAAGGTTGCTCGTAGTCTTTCCAAGGTAAGCACCGCCAGGTGCTAAGGAGATATATGTTTTTCCATACAGGTTCATCCATATACCCTTGGTAAGAATGAGTGCATTGTTGTGATCCGGTCCATCCCATGATCCGAATGCCACATTATAATAGCTGTTAAGACCAAATAGTTGTGGTGAATCTATTTGATAGCTGAGGAATATGGCCTGGGAATCTGTGGAGTAATATATGCCCTGGCCACCTTCAAGAAATACGCCATCGGCGTATGCCGGCGTGGAGCAATAGAGAAGCACGTGGATAAGTACCGCAATCCAGATTCTCAAGCACACTATCCTTAATGAACCCTAGGAAGTCAGATAAACATTTCAGTAATAATCCTGTAACCAGCTGATATCATTAATTTCAGCTTTCTGCAAACTGACCTTTGCAGGGTAATACACAATGATTTGTCAAAACTGATGGGTGTAAGAATCAGCGCTCTAAGCCTGTAGCCTGAATACCAGAGATTTGAAACCAGGATGTTCAGGTTCCAGCCTTCTCAAAACCCATAACAAATCACAGCTTCATTCAGTAAGTCAAAGATAAACAGAGAAGACCGAATCAAGGGGGGTGCAACACTGATGGGAATCACCAAGAAATCGGCTATCTCCTTCCTCTCAAGTTCAGGGATAAATTAGCTGCATGAGTGGTATTGCTTCCGGATGGTCATTCCATTATCTTAATAACAAGCAGCATTATCTGTTTAATAAAATCATGGGGAGGGTTCTGAGTATGAAGAAGAGGGTATTTTACTGGGTCGGCATTTTAACGATACTGGTTTTATCGTTTTCTTTGATCTCATGGAAAAATGATAGCCAGTTAATCAATCTCACATCCTACCAGAAGCTAAATCTCCCGGCTGAAAAAGTGGTACCGTTCTTCCCAAGGCTGAGTCTGGTCAAACTGAGGGGTAAAATAAACCATTTCGGGATGGACATCACCCAGCAGCCACCGCAGTACATCGATTACCATGCGACTGTTCCTGGTGTTAAAATATGGATCGCCGAAATACCCTTTACAAAATATCTCAACATCCGATCCGACAAAACCGGGTGGTGGAACATCTATGTGCTCAAGTTCAAAGGCAAAGACCTGGAATTATCCTTTGTATATGAGAAAGAAGGCTGGATCACTACCAAATCAAATAAAATCCGGGTAACCGACGATGACAATCTGGATCTCGCCATCCAGTACATCGATCCTACCTACTACAACTATGGGGTGAAGCCCATGGTGGAGAGTATGTTGGGGGGCACGAAGATCACCAACGCCATGGTCGTCACCGTAGGCAAATCCTGGGCCAGCATGCACTCAGACCTCTTGCCACATGGCGATCCCGGGGCAATCGCTATCTTGTCCCCGCTAGTACCGGCCATAGGCCCCATATATTTCAATGAATATGTCCAGCCCGATCCCTCCTGGCTCGCCACATCGGTGGATGGCGGCGTTACCTGGATTAATGTTCCGCCGGGCGAATACAGTGTTACGGCCCAGAAAACAGGTGTGAATTATGAGACAGTCAAATTCGACATCAACGAGTCCGATGCCATGAACGGAATCATCCTCTACATTGCCTCTCCGCCGGATTCCGTTCAGGGGGATAATGACTCACCTCCAGGGGCGTGGTAATTACAGATGGGACTTGCTTGATAGAGAAACAATGTCATACATCAGCATGCTGTAACAATTTGCTTGGCATGTGGCATACGAATCCCTTGCCAGGTTTCACGCTCTGGCATGAAGGAACAGGCTTCATATGTTTCGATCCATTATGAAGCCTTGCCCGGAACAATCTGATGACTATTATATATGATTACTATTCTTAATTAGGGTTCTAATAAAAAGGACTTCATAAAATTTCTGGTGCGGTCCTCTGCTGGATGGATACGAAACTATGGTAAAACGAGATCCTGAAGTAAAAATTTCAAGTCTGTATGGGCCTGATAATACCATTCTCATGGTGCACCGCAAGCAACACCACCAAAGACCCGGCTGGCACGCCGGTGTCTCGGTAATATGACATTCATCAAACCTCTCTTTTTGTTCCTCCTGTCGGTTTCCATCTTGGGTATTGCAAGCGGGTGTGCGACCTTGCCGAATGTCTCTGAAAAGATTGACGCGGCGCCGAGAACCCAAGAACCGCGCCAGATCGTTTCGTCAAAAGGGCTGTTATCTCCAAAACAGAGCGAAGCCATTATGGAACGGCTGAAGCGATCGGTTCACCCGACGGATATTCTGGAGCGCTACGCAGCCGTGGTAGAATCGGTCACCGAAAGCCCGATCACGAAGGGAAACAAAGTCACCCTCCTGGCCGATGGCAAAGCTGCCTATGCCGCAATGTTCAAAGCCATACAGAGTGCCAGTGACCATATCAACCTTGAAACCTTTATCATCGATGATGATAACGTGGGCAACAAGTTTTGTGACCTGTTGTTGAGAAAACAGGCCCAAGGTGTTCAGGTCAATCTCATTTATGACAGCTATGGCAATCACTCTAATCCCGCTTCCTTTTTTCAGCGCTTGCGGGACGGGGGAATTCATGTCGTTGAATTCAATCCGATAAATCCCATGAAGGCTCGCGGGAACTGGCTCCTGGGGCATCTGGATCACCGCAAGATATTGATTGTCGATGGCAAAATCGCCATCACAGGGGGCGTCAACATCAGTAGCGTGTACTCGAGCACGCTTTCCGGATGGCATAAAAACAAAGGAACACCTCTGCCCTGGCGTGACACAGACGTTCAGATCGAAGGTCCTGCTGTGACTGAATACCAAAAGCTCTTTCTTGACACGTGGTCCAAGCAGAATGGGCCTGAATTATCCGATCGGAACTACTACCCGAAGATGAAAGAAGAGGGGAATGCCCTGGTGCGGGTCGTCGGCAGCACACCTGGTGCGGACAACAGGATCACGTTTATCATGTATGTGGCCGCCATAACGTTTGCGGAGCATTCCATTCATCTGACGAATGCCTATTTTATACCCGACGACCAGGTACTGAAGGCCTTTACCGATGCAGCCAGGAGAGGCGTTGACGTAAAGATTATTCTTCCCGAAACAAGCGATTCCTTGCCGGGCTTGGATGCAGCCCATTATAATTATTCCGAGCTGTTGAAATCGGGGGTCAAGATATATGAGCGCCGCAATGCCTTACTGCATGCGAAAACGGCGGTCATCGACGGTGTCTGGTCGACGGTCGGTTCTACCAACTTGGACTACTGGAGCCTTTTGAGGGAAGACGAGGTGAATGCGGTTATTCTGAACCGTGAGTTCGCTGTTGAAATGGAAAAGACATTTGCCAAGGATATTGCTGAGTCCCACCAGATAAAATTGGAACAGTGGGAAAAAAGACCCTTGTTCTTGAAGATGAGGGAGTGGTGTGCGCATTTATTTGACCACTGGTTGTAAAACAGCATTTTGCACTTGGTAGAGCGAGTATTGGGATTTCCGCCTGGAGCCCATGAAGACGAACTTCCACGGCGTCTGGAATGCCATCAGGGTCCTCATCCCTCACATGAAGCCCAGGGAGGGGCGTATAGCCATTCAAGATTCCCCTATAATTCGTTCGATCCGGTCCATGACAGGTACATGCCGCTTCGGATCTTTGTTTGAAAATGCGAGATAAGGAATCACTGCGCTGTTTTTTGCACTGCACGTTCCGTCATAGGTGATATTCACCATAGGAACCCCGGTCGTCTCCTCGATCTTATTTGCCAGGGCATCGGTAACCAAGGCCGGGCAGCAGAAGGCCGGACTTGTATGGATGAAAAGAGAGACATCGGGGTGATACTTCTTGATATAGTGGCTTTTTATAATGTTTTCCATCGATTCTCCGGTATGTTCCGGCAAGAGGTTGTATCCGGCAAGGATCTTCTGAGTTGAATCCCGGTACCCGTGTGCGGGCTCGTTGAGAAGCAGCTCGAAGTACCGGTAGTATCTCCTTTCGATGAGCTCCAAGGCGGTCCAATATGCCTTCGATAAGATGGCAAAGAGATACTCACCTTCAATAATCCACTTCCTGAAATACGGCCTTGCGATCATCTTTAGGAAAGAAATGTCAGGGGTGGTAATGACCTCGCCGCCCTGTTCTTCGATGAAACGGATGAGACCCTGGTTGACAAAGTCATTGTCCCTGACATAGCCATCACCGAAAATGGCTACCTGAGGCCTTTTCTCTACCCTCCGAGAAATCTTCTCAAAGAGAGATGTTACCTCCTTGAGGGCGTCCTCCTTGGACCGTAATCCCTCGAATGCCCCATCGAGTATACGTAAACCCTCTTCCATGACCTTATCGGTCATCCCTTTCACGTCTTCATAAGGCCGTATCTTGCACCCGACCCTTCTGAGCAGGCCCCCGAACATGAAGGCAAGGTATGTGTTCACCGTGGCACGCAACGAGATATCCATCATGGAGATCTCTCCAAGGTACACATCCGCACGTTCCATACCCTTGCCATGGCTGTTGAGGATGTTTTTGATATGGTGCGGGATCATCTTCAGATTGCATGCGATTGTACCACTGCACATCCACAGGGCGCACCGCGAGGGGTCCGAATCGTCCTTCAGCATGGAATCCATGAATTCCTGGGCCATGATATTTACAGGGATACACTGGCCGGTGTTGTATTTAAGGCCGCTCAGAAGGCTCGCCTCGTTTCCCTTGGTAAGCCGAGCATCGATACCTTCGTGCTTGAGTGAAGCAACGACCAGACTGCAGCTCAAATGGTCCCAGTTCGGGAAGTACAGGACCCTGTCTGCAAACGACTTCACCGGAACGATACTCTGTGACGGTGCCCGGGGTGTATTTGTCCGGAACCCCACGAAGTGGTTCCTGAATGACCTGATCGCTGCCTCGATCCTGGTTTCGTACCCCACATTCGAATCATGTTCATCGAGCTGCAAGATGAGATACGGCTTCGCATATGAGTCGAGGAGTTTCTTGAAATACTCTGCCACAAAGGAATCCGGCGAGCACTGAAAGGAGGTCACCAGAACAGGATAGAGCCCATCGGTCCTGGCTGAAAGGTCTGCTGCCTGCAAGATGTTTGCAGCATGCTTCCAGGGAAGCTCGTGGAGGAGCTCCTTAAGATTCTCATCGGGTTTGTGACCATTCAATGGGAGCATGTCATGAGAAAAGACCTTGATCCCCTTTGATGCGAAAAGATCGATGATCCCGTTGTTCATGACAGGAGACAGCACGGTATAGGGCCTTCCAAGGAGGACGACCGATATGCCCTCGGCCTCTGCAATTTCCCTTCGGTATTGGTTGGAGAGGTCTTCTAGCGAGCGCGCCTTGAATTCAAGAGCCTTGTTGTAGGCCGTTGAAACTTCGCGGAGGCTTATCCTTCTGACGCTGATGGTCTTCATCATGCGATAGAGCTGCGCCTTTGCATGGGATCCCTTGTAGAGATACCTGACCAGGGGCATCAGGATCCTTTCCTTGTCATGAGTAAAAACATCAGCCACCAATGAGGGTGCATACTGGGTGTAGTAGCAGTACTGCCTCCTTACGTCCTTTGTCTTCTGCTTGTCCTCCAGGTAGAACGGCAGGAACACATAATCGGCCTTGTCGAGGAGGTAGCCCACATGCCCGTGCAGTGCCGTGAGCGGTGCGCAAAACTCGGCTCCGGAGATCTTTTTCCCCTCTTTGACGGCATCAGCGTAACCCTTGCTTGTTATCGTCCTTATGGACAGCGCATCAAAGAAATATTGCCAGAATTGCAAGTCGTCACCGAGGTGGAGTGCATCAGGTATCCCCATGGTGAGTCGTTCTTCATGAACCTTCTTCTTGGGGAAGGAAAACGCCTTTGTGCGTGCCCTTACGAGATCGAATCCGGAGGTATTGTTATCAATATGGCCTTTGACATGATAGTCCCTCCCGCAGAGGAAACCATAGGCCAGCTCCTCACCATCAAGCTCCGCAACGGTCAGCTTGCAGTGGTTGGTGCACAGCGAACAGACCTCGGAATGCACGGGGATCTCTTTCGTATAGAGCTTGATACCCCGGAAATCCTCTGAATGTGTCCCCTCATCGGCAAGCAGGAGCGCAACACCCAAGGCGCCGGTGAGGTGGCAGTATCGAGACACGTGGATGGGCTTGCCGAGCCTCTGCTCGAAGGCCGCAACAAGGGCCCTGTTCTTTGCCGTGGCACCCTGGAAACATATGGTAGCACCAATGCCTGCCTCTATTGCCACCTTCGTGAGGTAATTTTCCGTCACGGAGTGGAGGGCGGATGCCAGCATCTCATCGGCGCTGTACCCCTCGCTCAGGTAATGATTCATGTCCCGCTCCATGAAGACCGTGCATCTGTTCGATGCCATGGGAGACCCTCTACCCTCTGCCCTTGCCTGATATTCATCAAGCGTGCAGCCCATTTTTCTGCCCTGTTCCTCGATGAAGCTGCCCGTGCCGGCGGCGCAGATGGTGTTCATGGCGCAGAAAGTGACTGCCTTGTTCCTGAGCGTAGTGAACTTGGAATCCTGCCCGCCGATCTCGATAATGGTGTCTACATCGGGCGTAAGCTCACAGGCAGAGCGGGCATGAGCCGTTATCTCGTCAACGACCAAGTCCGCGTTGATGATCTTGCCGATAAGCTTTCTGCCAGAGCCTGTGGTCCCTGCGCCAATCACCTCGACGGCAGCGCCATCGCGGGTAACATGATCATCCATTGCCTCAAGGACCGCGCATAGGGAATCTACCGGCCTGCCGGCGGTCCAGGTGTAAAACCCGGCCAGGACATTCTTCTGCTCATCAACCATCACGGCCTTGGTGCTCGTGGAGCCGATGTCTATGCCAAGATAAACCCTGTCCATAGCTCCTCTTGGCAGTTCTTTATATATATCCACATCGACCTTTTCAGGGGTTTTTCTTGTCCTTACCGCATA
>CAYMDG010000069.1:0-12943 GCA_964388905.1 uncultured Bacteriovoracaceae bacterium | reverse complement strand
ATGGCCTTTGACCTGGTGACCCAGTGCGGATACGACTCGGACAGCCCCTATGCCGAGGGCGAGGTGGGCCGGGTTGGGGTCGCCATCGACTCTCTGCAAGACTTTGCCGTCATCTACGAGGCCTATACCGGTGATCTCGACATTGACAAGGTGCCGTCCAACTTCACCATCAATGCCCCCGCAGCGATCATCATAGCCATGTACGCCTCTCTTGCCAAGAAGCGCGGTATCCCGCTTGACAAGTTGAAGGGTACGCCCCAGAACGACATCCTCAAAGAATTCATCGCCCGTGGAACATACATTTACCCGCCAAGGCCCTCCATGAGGCTGTTCCGCGATACGTGCGTATTCTGCCGCAAGCACATGAGAGCGCTCAACATCAATTCCATCGGCGGATATCATATCAGGGAGGCCGGAGCCACACGCATCCAGGATCTGGCATTCTCCATGGCCAACGGCATCGCCTATATCGAGGCCGGTCTCGAAGGCGGACTTGCCGTCGATGAGTTTGCGCCTGCCTTCACCTTCAATGCATTCGGCGGCAGCATGGAGATCTATAACGAGATAGCGCTGCAGCGCAGTGCCCGCAGGATGTGGGCACATATTTTGAAAGATCGCTTCGGCGCAAAAGATCCCAGGAGCATGATGATCCGCCAGCCCATAACGGCCCACATCGGATGCTCCAGCACCACCCTCCAGAGGCCGCTCAACAACCTATCCCGGGCAGTCATCGGGGGTATGGCGGCGGGTATGTCAGGCGGCATACCAGGTGCATTCCCGCCCTTTGACGAACCACTGGGCCTCGGCCACTCCCAGGAGGCGGTCCAGCTCCAGCTCGATGCAACCAGGATCATGATCTACGAGGCCAAAGTCACCGACGTATGCGACCCATGGGCCGGATCCTATTTTATGGAATCGCTCACGGACGCCACAGAGGAAGCGGCATCAGTCGAAATGGAAAAGATCGAGAAGATGGGGGGCGCTGTTGCAGCCATTGAAAACGGGTACATGCAAAGGTCGGTGGCCAAGAGTGCATACGAGCGTCAGAAGCTCATCGAGCAGCAGGGGGATTTCGTGGTGGGGGTGAACTGCTTCACTGAGGCTACCGAGATCGAGGTTTCCGTCAACCGCATGGTTGAAGCGACCTATGACCCGGAGCTCATGAAGACGGCCGAGGACCGCCAGAAAATGAACCTGGCCCGGTTCAAGCGGGAAAGGCATGGCAATGCCGTCCTTACCTCTCTCAAGAATCTTAAAAGTCAGGCAAAAGACAAAGACAAGAACCTCATGCCCGTCCTGTGTGAATGTGTGGAAAACGACGCCACCCTCCAGGAGATCTGCGATGTGCTCCGCGGGGTCTTCGGCGAGGCCCAGCCCATAAAACTCTAGGGAGAGGTCCATTACATGGAAGACATGCTCAAGAGATTGATCGAGGCAGCCAGGGCAGGAGACGAACGTTCCCTTGCCCGGCTCATCTCGCATGTCGAAGATCGCAGACCGCTCTGGAAGGACGCCATGAAGACCATGTACCCCCATACGGGCCGCGCTTGCGTCATCGGGATCACGGGTTCACCGGGGGCAGGCAAGAGCACCCTGGTGGGCGAGATTGCCAAGAGACTTTTGGATGAGGGCTGCACCATCGGCATTATCGCGGTTGACCCGTCGAGCCCGTTCTCTGGCGGGGCGCTGCTGGGAGATCGCATCAGGATGCGTGACATCAGCACCCTTGACGGCATCTTCATCCGGTCCATGGCTACCCGCGGTGAGCTGGGCGGACTGTGTCAGGCGGCAAAAGACGTGGTGAGGATCATGGATTTTGCGCGCAAGGACGTGGTCCTCATCGAGACCGTGGGGGTAGGTCAGGATGAGATCGAGGTGGTAAGCGCATCCGACCATGTGATGCTCGTCACCTACCCGGGAGGAGGTGACGGCATCCAGGCCATAAAGGCAGGGGTGATGGAGATCGCCGACCTGTTCGTGGTGAACAAGTCCGACCGGGGCGGCGCCGATGAGACGGCTTCCGAGATCTCGGCCATGCTCAATCTTGCAACCGATTCGAAAGAAGAGATGCCGAGAGTCGTTAAGACCTCGGCCATAACCAGGGATGGCCTGAACGAACTCGCGGCAATCCTCCTGGAATACATTCATCAGAAAAAGGCCGGGCCTCCCCTCCATGAAGACCATGTGCGCCGTGAAATCCTGGGCATCCTTGAGCGCGAGATCACCTGCCTCATCAGGGAGCGGATCATGGGCAACGGGAATCTGGATGGCCACATCGAGCAGATAATGGCAGGCAAAAGTGATCCCTACAGCGCTGCGGAAGGAATAATCGCCCGGTTCGCCTTCATGAAGGGCTTGGACAAAACACAAGAAGGAGACCCTCAATGAGCGGAAATGGTACAGGCTTTACCGCAAAGCTCGCCTCGTTCATCTCTCACACTGACGCGGATAAAATCCCTCAGTGGGCGTATGAGCATGCCAGGGTGGCATTCATGGACTGGCTTGCCGTGACCTTTGCCGGCAAGGACGACCCGTTGGTGGTAAAGCTCATGGACTATACCGACATGATGGGCGGCAACGAGCAGGCCACCATCATCGGCTATCACAGGAAAAAGGACGTGAGCAGCGCAGCGCTGATCAACGGAAGCGCCTCCCATGCCCTGGACTACGACGACACGCTGGTCTCCTTCCTGGGGCACCCATCCGTGACCATATTCCCGGCCCTGCTGGCCCTTTCCGAGTGGAGGGGCAAGTCCGGCCGTGAATTCCTCACAGCCTATCTCATCGGCCTGCAGGCCGGAGGCACTGTGGGTGCGTGCGCAAGCCTCGACCATTACATGGCAGGATGGCATGCCACTTCGACTTTGGGGCACCTTGCTTCTGCAGCAGCGTGCTCGCGCCTGCTGGGCCTGTCCGAGAGGCAGACCGTCTATGCCCTGGGCATCGGCGGCACTCAGGCCTCAGGGCTCAAACGCGTGTTCGGGACCATGTGCAAGCCATTCCATGCAGGCCGGGCTTCCCAGTCAGGCCTCATGGCGGCCCTTCTGGCTGAAAGGGATTTTACCAGTGCCGAGGACATACTTGAAGGGCCCCAGGGGTTCTTCGAGGCCCTGAGGGGCAAGGTAAACGAGGATATCGTGGCCATGATGGGCCTGGGGTGGGATGTGCAGAACCTTTCACAGAAATACCATGCGTCCTGCCATGCCACCCATTCACCTCTGGAAGCGGCGCTGGCTGTGATCAAATCCGAAAACATCACGCTCGATCATATCAAGACCATCACAGTCCATGCCTCCACCCTATCCCTACAGGCGGCAGGCAAGACCGAGCCGGCCACTGGTCTGGAGGGAAAATTCAGCATTTCCTACTGTGTTGCCAACGCCCTGCTGCGGGGTGCGACAGGCATGCAGGCCTTCACGGACGAGAAGGTGAATGACCCGGCGGTAAGGGAGATTATGAAGAAGATCAGGGTTATCAACGACCCTGAAATAAAGGCACTGGAATCCCTTGTGGAGGTGGAGATGAAAGACGGCAAAAGCTTCAGTTCCTTTTCAGACATTCTCCAGCAGATACCGCCCCTGGAGGTCAAGAAGGAGCGCGTGGCCAGCAAGTTCCTCGATCTGTGCGGGCCTGTCCTGGGGAAGCGCAAATCCCTTGCGCTTAAGAAAAGGATCGAGACCCTGGACACGCTTCAGGACATGGGGGACATGGCGGAGAGTCTCTTATGATCATTCGCGTCAGGCAAGATACTGAAGCCTCATTACCAATGACTAATCCGGGCCAGGAGGAAATCCAGGAATGGAAGATCGTGTGCTGATAACCGATATTGCCCGGTTCGCCGTGAATGACGGGCCCGGGTTCAGGACGAATGTGTTCATCAAGGGATGTCCCTTGAAATGTGAGTGGTGCCACAACCCCGAGACCATTTCGGACTACCCGGAGATTTACTGGAAGAAGAGGCTCTGCGTCCAGTGCGGTGCCTGCATGGATGCCTGTCCCAAGGATGCCATCAACCCTCCCATAGCCCCCGAGCTCTCAAGCGGCGAAGGTTCAACCTATCACAAGATCAACCGCGTGAAGTGCGACCACTGCATGAGGTGCGTGGATGCCTGCAGGTATGAGGCACTTCAGATAACGGGTAAAGCCATGGGCGTATCCGAGATCCTCGACGAGGTGGAGCGAGACAGGCCATTCTACAACAACTCATCAGGAGGGTTGACAATAACAGGCGGCGAGCCCACGGCACATCCTGCATTCACTCTGGAACTGCTCAAAAAGGCAAGGGAGCGCTCAATCCACACCTGCCTTGACACCAATGGATACTGCGATTTCAGTGTTTTAAAGGAGATTGCAGAATATGCGGATATCGTCCTTTTTGACCTGAAGCACCTTGAGCCGGCAAGGCATCTCGAAAAGACCGGGGTCAATAACAGCCTCATCCTGAAAAACCTTGAACTGCTCTGCGGAACCGGCCCTGAGATCTGGATACGCATTCCCGTGGTTCCGGGGTTCAATGACACCATTGAATTCCATCGTGAGGCATCCGTTTTTCTCGCCTCCCTTGACGGACATGTGACACGCATCGATCTTCTGCCGTTCCACAACTGGTGCCAGGATAAGTATTCCTGGCTCGGTATCGACTGGCCATATCGCGAAATAGAGGCCTTGGGTCCCTCGTTCCTGGAGATCCATGCGGACCTCTATCGCCAATATGGCCTTGTGACAACGGTGGGCGGGTCAGGGTTTGAAGACACAGGCACGGCAGCACTGCCCGGGGAGTACTCTGAAACTTCGAGCCGAAAATTCAATATCATAAGCCAGATGGAAAAGGTGTGATGAGCTTAAACATGAAGCCAAAATGAAAGAAATGAGCAGTGAAAGGGGGTGATATTGATGACGTTATGCAAGGAGTGCAAGAAATTTTTTCCCGTACAGGGAGACCCGAAGAAGGGGGATTGCGTTTCAAGAGAGGTTGATCCGAGGCAGGCCTACTACAAGGCGAAGCCCGTAGTTGAGGATAAGGATGCGAGTTCGTGCTCTTCGTTCGAGAAGAGATGAAAACATATCAGGGACTGACCAAAATAAGATGGAATTCAGCAGAAAAGTCAAACGGTAACAAGGGAGGAAATATTATGGCAGAGGCGGCAGCAAACATAAGTATAAAGGAACTGGAAAAAAATCAGAAATGGTGGTGGGTTGCAGAGAAGAAACGATCGAAGAGGTTGGATTACCTCAGAAAGGCCATATGGAAAAAAGGGGCGATCGGGGGGATTTATCCCATCGGATTGAATATCGATCTGGAGCAGGCCAGACTGCTTACCGAAAAGGCGCGCGAACTGGAGTTTGCACCTGACCCGTATGTCGTCAAATTTGCCAAGATGTTCGCTCATTACCTGGATAGCAAGACGATCTTCATCACCGATAAGGCCCAGCTCGTGGGCTACGTGGGCAGCCTGCCCAATACGATCTCCTGGAATCCAAGCTTAGCCTCGATCCTGAATTACGAGGTTATCAATGATTCTTCGGCCATCCCCGAGCCCATAGATGCAAGTCTGAAGATAATCAACGAGGTGGCCGCTTACTGGTCAGGAAAATCTGATCTGGACAAGATCCTGCCCCACATGGACCTGGACGACATGACAAAGGTCCTCTCCGGTGCAATCGGGTGGGGTGTCCCGCTGTCCAGGGGTGGTTATTCCGGCAAGGATTACGAGTACATCATGACCGGGCAGAGGGCCTTTTTAGACATCATCGTCGAACTCGACCGCCAGATCGATCAGGCGGACGCCAAGGTCCACACCCACGGCGCCACCACGGAGATGAGCGATCTGTATGACAAGATGAACCTGTGGGAGGCCATGAAGATAACCCTTGAGGCCGGTATCCGTCATGCTGTTCGTTATGCGCGCCTGGCCAGGATTGTCGCGGAGAATTACGAGACCGACAATGCCCGCAAGGAAGAGCTCCTACAGATCGCCCAGGCCTGCGAACAGGTGCCTGCCAGGCCGCCTAGAACATTGCAGGAGTCGCTCCAGTATGACCTCTTCATACAGCTCTTCAGCCGGACCGAGGCCATCGAGGGCGCCTGGCCGTCCCGGCCAGACTATTATCACGGCCCGTATTACGACAAGGACGTCAACATCGACAAGCGCCTCACTAAGGATCAGGCCATGGATCTGGTCGGTGAGTTCCTGATCCGGGCCGCCGAGGTCTCTCAGTACAAGCCCAAATTTGCCCGGGAAGGGCTTCAGGGCATAGAAGGGACCTGGGTCTGGACCCTGGGCGGGGTCAACAAGGACGGGAGCGACGCCTGCAACGACATGACGATCGCGTTGCTCCAGGCAGCCCGTCTGGTCAGGGTCGCCAACCCGACCTTCAGCTTCCGCTGGCACCCCAAGGTCAAGGACGAGGTACTGCGCGAATGCTTCGAGTGCATCCGCCATGGGCTCGGTTACCCCTCCATGCGCAACGATCCGATTCTGATCGCCAATTCCATGAACTGGCACGGACATCCCATCGAAGAGGCCCGCACCTGGGTGCACCAGGCCTGCATGTCGCCAAGCCCGACCACCAAGCATGGATTTCAGCCCATGCGCATGGCCAACGCCACCGCCAACTGCGCCAAGATCATCGAGTACGTCTTGACCAGTGGCTTCGACCCGGTTATCAACATGCAGATCGGAGCCGAAACGCCCGATGCGGCCACCTTCACCGATTTCGAACAGGTGTACGACGCCTGGATCAGTCAGATGAAAACTATCTTCAGTATCCTGGTCCGTCCGGTGAACCGGGCCAGAATCCTGGCCTCAAAGTGGACTCCGCGACCGTACCTTTCGGCCATCTCCGAACGTTCGGTCGAAAGCGGCCTGGAAGTGATGGATCCTTCGATCAGCCGCGGGAATTCCTGGATAACGGCCTTTACCTGGGTTGAAAACATCGACAGCCTGGCGGCGATAAAAAAACTGGTCTTCGATGACAAGAAATATACCATGGCCGAGCTCAAGCAGGCCATCGCCGACAACTGGGAAGGCCATGAGGAGATGCGGCTGGATTTCGTCCGCAATGCACCCAAGTGGGGCAATGACGATGACTATGTAGACAGCATCATGCTCAGGTGCCTGCGGGATGTGGCCAAGTTCGGACGCGTACTCAAGGATCCCATGGGCAACAACTGGCCGATTCTGCCCGAAAACGTCAGTGGTAATATTCACTATGCCAATATCGTGGGGGCCTTGCCCAACGGTCGCCGACTGGGAGACGCACTGTATGACGGCGG
Source organism: uncultured Bacteriovoracaceae bacterium (assembly GCA_964388905.1). GTDB lineage: Bacteria > Desulfobacterota > Desulfomonilia > UBA1062 > UBA1062 > MWEI01. Next base: position 5,667 of record CAYMDG010000069.1, on the reverse strand, counting down.
CATCTCGCCCGGGCCGGGACTCGATAAGAAGGGGCCGACCGCGGTGTTGAACTCGTGTGCCAAGATCGACCATATCTCAGACGGACGGGCTTTCCTCTTGAACCAGAGACTGTCCCCCACCCAGCTCGCCGGGGAAAAAGGATACCAGCTCTGGAAATCGTACATGAACACCTGGTACGCACTCGGCATTGATCATATCCAGTTCAACTGCGTGTCGGACGAGACCCTCAGGAGCGCCCAGAGAGACCCGGAGAAGTACACGGAAGTCATCGTGCGGGTTGCAGGCTACAGTGCCCACTTCGTGGATATAAGCCGCAAGACGCAGGACAACATCATCCAGCGTACGGTGCAGGGACTGGGTTGAGGCTGGAGAGTTAGGGGGGTTGCCGTCCGGGCGACCCCCCTTACTGCAATGAAGCAAAGGAGATGTGAAAATGGCAAGAAGAAATCGGGATGAATATGCAAAGGCCTCGGGGGTATTCGGCAGGCCGGCGGCTGACCTGGAAAAGCAGTCGAATGCCGAAACAGTCCCTGAAAAGACCTGCGGCGTATGCAAGCATTATCTGGAAACCTCCTGGTCTAGCGATGGAAGGGGCAGTTGCAAGATGCTCAAAGAGGGTTCTGATATCACCAGTGATCCTCCCATCTTCAATCTGGAGGGGAAAAACGGGTACCTGCTGAGAATCCTTACCAACGCCGCCAGGTGCACGTATTTCGAAAAGAGTGAATTCATCGATCATGACGGCCAGGAATGCAGTGACCCCATATACCGCCGCTCAATGAGGCAGCTCTTGGACAAGTAAGGATCTTTCAAGCCACAACCAAAGGAGGAAGAGGATATGAAGTGTATAGAGTGTAGTTACGAGGCCCCGATTGAAAAATTCCGTTACCTGTACAACGCCCGGATCGATTCATCGCTTACCCTGCGGCAGTGTCCCAACTGCCAGGCCTGGCTGGCCGTAGATGAACTGACCAGTTCGGTCAAGCAGAAGGTCGGCCCGGGCGAGGCTCCCTGGGGCAAGTCGGCCGGGATCGAGGGTCTGGCGGAGAGCGTGCACTAGGTGGTCGAGTTGCGAAGAAGCTCCAGAGGAGGGGTGTGGCCATGGATATGACCTGTCATGTCTGCGGGTATACCGCCAATTATCTTAAGTTCTCCTACCTGTGCAAGAACGGGTGTCCGGCGTGCGGTGAATCCGATATGCGGCAGTGTCCGGCGTGTGGGACCAAATGCGTCTTCTCACGCGCAGAAAGCCTGGAGGGGGAGGAAATCAAGATGCAGGAGCTTTCCGTTAGGCTGGCCGGCATGGTCAGGAGCCAGGACACGCAGGTCATGGCGGAAGCCAAGAACCTCCTCGAGCAATTGCACGAGATCAATCGTCGCTGGAATATCCCGGCACTGCACCAGTTCTTAAAGGAACGGCAGCACGATTTGTTTCCGGAATGATGGGAAGGAGAAAACAATGAAGTGCGCGGAATGTGATTACGAGGCTCCGGTATCCAGTTTTCGCTACCTCTATAACGCGAGGATCGATGCCTCGGTAGTGTTGCGGCAGTGCCCCAACTGTCAGGCATGGATCGCGGTTGATGAGCTCCTGGGGTTCGTAAAACAGAAGATAAGACCGGGCGACGCGCTCTGGGGAAAATCCACAGGGAGCAATGGACTTACTGAAAAGCCCTGGGCTGGGCGTAGGAAGTTAATCCACAGGGGACCGTGGAACAAGGATCCGGGAGCCTCCACCCGGATTATTTGTCCCGGTTCCCCATCTTGAGATTTTTTGTAGAGAAAGGTAGGGGCATGAAGAAAATGCATAGTGTTGAACAAGGGGCTTTCGAAGGCATCGTAACTGTGCCCGTGCCTGAGGAGCACTTTTTCCTCAAGGACGAGACAAAGGCCAACCTCGAGAGGATTCAAAGGCTTTCAGAGCGCCATCCGGTGAACGTGCTGGTGGCCGGCAAACAGGGCTGCGGTAAGTCCACGCTCGTCCGCCAGTTCGCTGCCAGGAACAAAAGGCCTTTAGCCACGTTCCAGATCGGCATCCTTGCCGAGCCCGCCCAGCTTTTTGGAGAGCACCGGCTCAAGGAAGGGGAGACTTATTACCAGGAGTTTCTCTTTCCCAAGGCAATACAGACCCCCGGCTGTGTCATACACCTCGAGGAGATCAACCGGCCCGAGCACCCCAAGGCCCTGAACATGCTCCTGTCCGTCCTGGCGGAAGACCGCAGGATCTGGCTGGATGAGATCGGTCATATCAAGGTGGCGGACAGTGTGGTCTTTTTCGCCACGCTCAATGAAGGCGAAGAATTCATCGGAACCGAGATGCTGGATGCGGCCCTGAGAGACCGGTTTTACGTTACCGTGCTCGACTACCTGCCCCCTGAGGTGGAGACCAAGGTTCTCTCCCTGAAGGCAGGGGTATCGGAGGCTGAGGCGCTCACCATCGTGAACGTGGCAAACAGGCTGCGCAGCAACAATAACGAGCCCATGGTCGTGTCCACCCGGCACTCCCTCATGATCGCCGAAATGGTGGGAGTGGGTGCAACGGTGAAGGAGGCGTTCATAGGCAGTCTTCAGATGAATCCGGATGTTCTGGAGTCGGTCCTGCTCTCGCTTCACCTCGAGCTCGGAGCGACGGACAGGGATACAAAGGACCGGTATCAACTCTATTAGGAGGATGTGGTGCTGATGAGAGACATTTCTGAAAAGAACATACTCCACGAGCTTCAGACACTTTCTTCTTTCTGGAGGAAGAACACCTCCACGCAGGAGGCCATAGAGCTCGCCAACCTGTTGAAGTCCCTGCGCAAGGTGGTGGGCCACCTGGGCCCCAATGCCGGAAGTGTGGAGTACGCTGGCCTGTCGGGCAACGATCGCTCGGCCATCATCATTGACCCGGCAGCAGCCATGGGATCATACCCTGTTGGGGCAGAAAAGGTCGATCTTCTTGTGGGTGTAGTTGTGCATGAGGCCCTGCTCAGGACAGAGTGGAGCGATCGTGTCTGGAAGATCCTGGAGCCTTCCTTTGCTGACATGGGCCCCATTGCCCTGGTGAAATTTCAGATGATCGTAAAGACCGCTGAAAACATCTATGTGGACAGTACCCTTGAGGGCTCTGTCCTGGGAAACTATCTGGCTGCGGCCAGGAGAAAGGAGCTGAGCGGACCCAAGGTTCAATCCATACTCCTCAAGTCGATATCATCATTCGATACACTGGTCCTCCTGTGGTGGGCCGTTTCATTCGGGGGCCATGGATCACTGGTGACCGACAGGCGCCATGATGCGCCGCTCGCGGCACTCATGCGGCTATCCCGGGAGATCGCCGAATTGAGCAAGGACAAGTCATTCGTCGTTTTCAGGTGCAAGCAGCGCGCACTGCTTTACAAGGAGCTGTGGGCAAGCATTGAGGAGCAAGTCCTGGATCTCCCCCTCATCGACAAGAGGCTCAGCTGGAGCCCAGATCACCAGCAGAACATGGCCATCAGGAATCAGGGCAGCGGTTCATCCGGATACTGTTCAGCCCGCCTGAGCCAGGATCTCGCCAATGACATAGAGCTCCATCTCGCCCCAACCTCATCCGACATCACCCCGCTCATCAGAAGGGCCGCAGGCGTTGACTACCAGGAGGTCATCCCCACCTCGCGCTGGGATTATCACATCCCTGCACACCCCATGGTGGACCGCACGCTCTCCGGGAGGATAAGTGCCATTTTCCAGGGTTATTCGGCCAGGGAGAAGTTGATGAGCAGGGGCCTCGCCAGTGGAAAGCTGGACAGCAGGAGGCTTCACCGGGCGCCTGTTACGGGGAGGTGCTTCAAATACCTCGAATCACGCCCGTCCATGGACTGGAATGTGACGCTCCTTGCGGACGCCAGCGGATCCATGAGGGGGACCAAATGGAGGATGGTGGAAAATACGGTGTCCACACTCCACCGGGCATTGAAGGGATACAAGAACAGTCTGTCCGCCTACGCCTATTTCGAAATCGACGGGATCTGCATGTTCTCTTCGCTCATAAAGGACGACAAGGTGTTTTCAGTGCCCCCGTGCGGGCAGACGGCCTCGGGTCAGGCCATCATTGCGGCCGCCCTGTTCATGCCGAAAAACAAGAGGCGCAGGCTGCTTATCCATATCACTGACGGCGAGTCCAACATCGGCCTGAACGTCCCTGCGGCCATCGAGTATTGCAGGGCACAGAACATACACCTGGTGACGCTGGGCTGCGGATGCAGGGACATGACTGCCATGCAGGCCCAATACGGCAACACCATCGAGTTCATCGGCGGCTTCAGGATGCTGCCCCAGTCCATAGAGCGGCTGCTGCGGTGGACATTCCTCTACGGGTCCAGGATCCCCATGTCCGGTGTCAGGCTCGCAGGCGTTATCCGGAAAAAATCCGGGAGCAGTGAAGACCAAACGCTCAAAGCCGAAATGTAGCGAAGCGGAGGTGAGATGAAAGTCAGCGAGACCGTGAAAAACTGTTTTGGGGTCGAGGGTAGGGCGAACATCCTGGCCACTTCGGACAGCTCCGGAAAGGTGAATGTGGCCATTTTCGGATCGTACCAGCTCATGGATGATTCCTCGGTGATTGTCATGCTTGGTGACAACCGGTCTTTCAAGAACCTCAAAGAGAATCCCCAAGCAGCCTGCATGGTGATGCTCCATGGGAAAACCGGCCTGGCAACCGAGGGCTGCAGGCTCTACATGAAGGTCCGCACCATGGAGGATGAAGGACAGAAGCTGCTCGAGGTAAGAGAAAAGATCAGGGCCCGCATCGGCGGCGCCGCGGACATGCTCAAGCACCTGGTGTGGTTTGACATTGTTGAGGCCCGTCCCATCCTCGACTTCGGGCAGGGGATCTGATGGAGAAAGGAAAAAAACGTGTGACAGGGCAAGCGATCCTCCTGACGGAGATCAGGTCATGCATAGGAACGATAACCTTTAACAGGCCTGAGCGGAAGAATGCCCTGTCCCCGGAACTGCTCCTCACCGTTCATAAGACGCTCCAGGAATGGGGCCTCTCAGGCGAGGTGCGCGTGGTGGTGATCACAGGAGGGACGGGAATGGCCTTTTCGTCGGGCTATGACATCGCCGCCATCCCCACCGAGATGAACCCCGATCTGGCGGAACTCATGAAGTCCCACAACCCCCTGGAGCTGGCGCTTAAAAGCATTGAACAGTTCCCGTACCCCACCATTGCCATGATGAACGGGTATGCCTTCGGCGCCGGGCTCAACCTGGCCATGTGCTGCGACATGAGGATTGCCCAGTCCGATATCAGCGTGGGCATGCCACCGGCTAAGCTCGGACTGGTCTACCACCCCGAGGGAATCAGGCAGTTCATGGAGGTGGTGGGAATGGCAAAGGCCCGGGAGCTCTTTTTTACAGGGAGGACCTATAAAGGCACTGAGGCACTTCACATGGGGCTGGTGGACCGTCTTGTCCAGCCAGAAGAGCTTACCGGAACAACCTATGGGCTTGCCGAAGAGATAGCGGCCAATGCCCCGCTATCGCTCAAAGGCACCAAGGAGATATTGGCCATGTTCCGGGAGCGTGCAGGGCTCACGGAAAAGCAGAGGGCCGAAGCGGATAGGCTCATCGGTGAGGCGTTTAACTCTGATGACCTTAAAGAGGGTATGGCAGCCTTCTTCGAGAAGCGCAAACCCCGCTTC
>CAYMDG010000068.1:9897-12961 GCA_964388905.1 uncultured Bacteriovoracaceae bacterium | reverse complement strand
GTGATGTTTGAGAAATCATGCTTAAGCGCAATGAAGTGCTCATCTGCCTTCAGGATGTCATTGTACCTTCCCTCCAGCATGATCTGGCAAGTCTTGGTGCCGATGGCATCGAAATGCCTAGATGAGATAGCCTTGCTGTAGACCGGGCATCGGTTTATGTCCTTAAAGAATCTCTCAAATGTCTCGTTGAAATCTAGCTGTTCGTAGATGTCCGAGTAATAGCTGACGTTCAGCGATTTCAGGAACCTGCTCAGTGGCGCTTTCACAACCTCTTTGAGGTGCTTCGGTACGAAACGCCAGAGCCTTTCAGGCAGGGAGTCGGGCTTTACAATCTTTGAGCCTTTTTCTTTCTGCTGTGACTCAACAAAGGCCTGTATCTTCCGAACCGTTGTGTCATCACGCTCAAGATAGTACGAACCGGCCTCGTTGGATATAGTCCCCTTGCACTGATTGAGAAAAACAGACCATCCTGAACGGTCAAAGCGCGACTTGGTATCGATATCCAGCTTCAGCGGTGGATTGAACTGATGCCTGGCAAAGAAGCCAAAGAGGTCGTTACGTTCGTTGTCACCGAGACATGACCAGTACAGATTGGACCTGGCTCCGATGTCTATGGGGCGTTCATTGTTCGGGATGAGGGGTCTGAAGGCCTCAGGGTTCAGGGCATGAGGGAGGGCCACCACGCTCGAATCCCTGCATTCGGCATAGAGCCACCGGCCGGCTTCCAGGGGAAGCTGTGTTCCTATGAAATCAGCTGACACATCCTTGATAAAATCGATCTTGGCTTTCATGGAAATCCTGGGGAGGTTCACCTCATTACCGACAAAGCTCAGTAACTTGCCTTTCCGATCTTTGAGGACGGAGCGGTAAGGTTCTATGAAGACCAGCGTGTCGGCATTCACGGAATGCAGGAGTACGATGAGATCATATTCACCAATAGAGCGTTTAACAGACCTGAGATTATTCCCGTCGCAGATGTTGACTGGTTCTGTGTAAAAGTCCGGATGGGTCTCGAAGGCATATTGCCAGTCATCATAGTAGGACAGTTTGTCGGTGTACTGTGCGTACAGGACTAGTGTATTGAGAGAAGAGTTTCTCATTCTCCGAGGTGTACCCGGTGTTTATCCATGCATTGCCTGATACGGGGCAGATTATCTTTGGTCCAGGAGATGGTTTGGGTGAGACCTTTCTTCAGTTCCACCGCAGCCTTGAATGCAAGGTCATGCTCGGCTTTTAGCGTGCTGCCGAAGCGTTTGCCTGAGTGATCCCAAGGCCTAGGCGGTAAATAAGCGATGCCCCCGGTGTTGCCGGTGAGTTCATTGATGAGGTTCGCCAGTTCCAGGATTGTGGTCTCCTTGCCGTTTGCAATATTATAAACTTCGCCGGGAGCCCCCTTTTCTGCACATGCCATGAGGCCCCTGCAAATGTCCTCTACATAGATAAAGTCCCGGGAGGCGATGCCGTTGTTCTCAACCGGCAGAGGCTCTCCATGCAAGGCCTTGTAGATGAAGGTAGGTATCACATTGCGCCATACCGTGGCCGGAGTACCTCTCCAGCGGCCGGCTCCCAGGACCTCGCCCGGACCGTACACGTTCTGGAAGCGTGCTCTCACCGCAGGCAGTCCGTGTTGACGATGGAAGTAAACGCAATAGAACTCTCCGATGACCTTGGATATGGAATAGGGGCTGTCCTGAATGAGCGAGATGGGGTCTTCTTCGGTGGTGGCTCTTGCCTGGTCGAAGGTCTTCTCGGCCACCGAGCATCCTGCGGACGAATAAATGAGCTTCTTGATGTTTTTATAGCCCTTCAGGTGGTTCATGAGCTTTAGGCTTGTCAGGGTGTTGTTTTCATGGTCGGCAAGGGGATCATGGATGGAGCTCTGGTTGCCGTGATAGGTGGCCAGGTGGAATATGTAGTCTATATCGTCATTGATGACTCCGAGTATAGCATCATCGGTAATGGTGCCTTCCAGAAAGGTTACCTCTGGTCTGTCCGGTATATTAAACCGCTCTGCCGAGAGCAGGTTGTCAACGATGACGATCTCTCTTGGGTGATTTTTCAGTATTGCACGGACGAGATTGCTGCCGACAAATCCTGCACCTCCCACAACAAGTATCTTTGATCGTGTAAACTGGCTCACAAAAGGCCTCCTGATGAACTAAGGTTGTTCTGGTGCAAGGCAGTTAGGCCTTTTTGTCAGGGATCCTCAGGTGGGTGAATGTCTCATTGATCCCAAACTCTTTATAGTAATCGATGGCCTTGCGTATGCCATCCTCAAGCGGTGTGGAAATCTTCCACGGGGAGAAGTCTTGATGGGTCTTGGATGGGTCCAGCAGGATGGTGAAGGTATCTTCCGGTCCCCGCTCACGAACCTCGACTTCCTTTTCCAGCTTGATTCCCAGGGCCTTGACGGTGCCATCGAAGAGTTCTTTAATGGCGTAATCGCTCCCTGACGAGATGTGATAGGCACCCCGGGAGCCTTTTCCATCAATGGCTATCATGACGCAATCAACAAGGTCTGAGATAAAGATAAAATCTCTGCGGGTGTCCATGACAAAGCACGGTTTGCCTGTGGTGAGACGCTGGAAGAATGTAGGCAGTGGCCCGCTGATGTTCCGTGGGCCATAGGCATTGGCAAGCCGGAACGATATATAGTCGATGCCCGAGAGTTCGATGTATTGTTCGGCAGTAGTCTTGCTGATTGCATAGCTGCTTCCACCCGAGAGAATGGGGTGGTTCAACGTGATGGGCTGCTCGACCGGATGTAAGCCGTAGCATAATGCAGTCTGGAAATAGATAATTCTTTTTACATTATGCCGCCCGGATGCATGCACGATGACTGTTGTTCCAAGACAGTTCGTTCGGGTATCTTCTTCCCAGTTGTCAGGGTCTTTATACGAAGCGGCTGCATGGACCACCAAGTCGGGTTTGAATTCACTGAAAGCACTCTCCACAAGTTTCTCATCCGCTATGGTCCCTTCAACGATGGTGAGCAGCTTATGAGGCTTGAGGTTATCCCGTCTGCCAGTTGAGTAATTGTCAATGACACAGACCATATCGCCCC
>CAYMDG010000068.1:0-9797 GCA_964388905.1 uncultured Bacteriovoracaceae bacterium | reverse complement strand
ACTACATCCAGAAGGATCTTTTTGAGGGTTCCGTCTTTGAACTTGATATCTGAGGGCATGGTGGCAGCGAACTCAACGATTTCATGGTCCAGGAAGGGCACCCTCGACTCAAGGCCATGGGCCATACTCATGCGGTCTTCCACCTGGAGCAAGCCTGGCAGGAGTGTCTTGAAGTCGAAATGGGTCATCATGTCGAAGTACGACTCCTTGCCCACGTTCTTACCGTGGAAAATCGTACGGAAGGTCTCGAATGGCGAATATTCATCCAACGCATCCCAATTGATCTCCTTTTCCAGGGTCGAAGCGCGGTTGATAAGACGGTAATAGCGCTTGTCCAGGGACTCGAAGAGGCCCTCCCTCCAGAACTCTCTGATCAGGGGCTTATAGTTCTGCAACGCGACGAGATTCGGTATGATGGACTCATAGGTGACGATAAAGTTGCCGTTCGTGAGCGTGCCATTGATGGCGCCCTGTATGCACTGTTCGAAATAGGCGAGCAGATACCGGACATAGCCGCCGAAGATCTCGTCGGCCCCCTGCCCACCCAGGACCACCTTCCGGTGCTGTGATGCAAGCTTGGAGACATGATACTGAGGGAATGATCCTGGACCAGCTACTGGGTAGTCGAGATAGTAGATGACCTTGGATATACTCTCCAAGAAGTCCCTGCTCGTTATATCAATCTCGTGCAGGGTTATGCCGCAGTGTTCGGCCAGCGCCCTTGCATACATGCTCTCGTCATAGAGTTCGCCATAGGAGAATTTGCCGGTGAATGCCATGAACTCATCGTTGCTTTCGCGGTTTTTCATTGCCAGGGCCGCAATGGCACTCGAGTCGAGACCTCCGCTGAGGTAAGAGCCGATGGGGACATCACTGCGGGTATGCACCCTGACTGAGTCAGTGAGCAGCTCCCTCAAACGCTCGGTAAAGTACTTCTGTGTGTGGTTGAAATCCGGCTTGTAGTACACCTCCCAGTATCTCTCGATATTCATCTTGGACCCCTGGACGGCCAACTGATGGCCGGGAAGTAGTTCCTGGATTCCTTCGAAGAGGGTCTTGCCGTCAAGGCAGAGCTGAAAGGCGAGATAGTCTTTGAGAGCGTTTACATTTGTTCTGATCTCAGGGATGAACGGCAGCAGGGTCTTTGCTTCTGAGGCAAAGTAAAAAACGCCATCGATGAGTGTATAGTAGAAGGGCTTGATGCCGAATCGGTCCCGGGCGCAGAAAAGGGTCTGTTTGTGTTCGTCCCATATGGCAAAGGAGAACATGCCCCGGAGGTGCTTTGCACAGTCCTTACCCCATTTGGTATAGGCAGCAAGTATAACCTCTGTATCGGAGGTAGTCCGATAAGGGTAGTCACTGAGTTCCTGGCGGAGTTCAAGGTAATTATAGATCTCGCCGTTATAGCAGATGATATGGCCCATACTGTTGTCCATGGGTTGTTTGCCGGTCTTGAGGTCGATGATCGACAGCCTGCAGTGGGCAAAACCGATATACCCTTTTTTATGTATATAGAATCCGTCGTCATCCGGACCACGGTGTTTCTGAAGATTGTTCATGGTCCTCAGGTGCCGATCAAGATCCGGGTAGGAGGTTGTGCTCAATGCATATATGCCTGCTATTCCACACATTTCAATTTTCCTCTATTGGAGACTACCATAGATTATAATTTTCAATTATCATTTAGGTCCTTTCCTGTTCATCCTAGATTTCACGACGGAGATCAATACTTTCCTGAGAAATCCGGTGAATTCCTTAAAGAACTTTCCAGATAATCCGAGGTGTCCGTAACGCAGCTCTTTATATTCTTTTTCGAGATTGTAACGCTTAAGAAAGGCAAACAGCGTGTCTCTGGAATAAATATATAGCCGCGATTCATAGATTACCGGCATGATAAAGTATAGTGGTGAGAAGAGGACAGGCCATTTTTCCCTGGCATCAAGCAGTAAGAGGAAGAGAGTTGATTTGATACCGGTACTTGCGTCTGAGCAGTGGTGTACATTCCTTACATGATCGAGTATGGACTGAACGAATTTGCGGTACGTATAATCACCTGAAAGCACGATGTCCCTGTAGGCCTGTTCCGCTATTTTTTCGCATTTGTCCACATCCCTGATAGTACGCATCACCTCTTCTATATTGCTCCAGTCTTTCTTGATCTCGATATAATGGATCCCGGGTTTGAATACTCCTGCATAGTCCCCTTCCACAAGGGCCTGACAGGTCTTCGTGATACATGCCTCGAAGTGGCGGGGAGAAATGGCGAAGAGCCTGAGATTTCCATCAAGGCCATCAAAGCATTGTCTTTCCACCTCGTCAAAAGATGCGTCCGGATGATCCATGACATAGTCTTCGACCCTTTGCCTGATCTCACCATCGGGGTCAAGCATGCTTGCACCACCCTCGCATCCCAGTACAACCCTGCAGTTGCTCAGAAACCTATACCAATCTTTACCAATAAATACGTCCTTATAGTCATTGGAAAGATCTGCAGCCAATTTATTTTCCAGGGCCGTATCAAGGAATCGCTCGGTGAGTTGCCATTTTATGAGGCCATGCCTTCCAAGCCAGAAAGGCACTTTGCGTGCACGATATCCCAAATCAATGGTCCTTTCATGATGAGGCTTGCAGTATTCCGAGACCTCTGAAAGGGACCGCTCATCGATATAGCCAGTGAGCACGGTGATGTAGTGTTCGAGACCGGATGAATTACGGGGATAGGCTTTTTCGAAATCTACAGGACTATAACAGGTGAATACGGTTTTGATGCCGAAATCGGCAAAGAACCTGCTCATGGGTATGGTATTGACATACTCATCTTGGGGGATGGCTACCTTATAACCGGAAAGATGCCTTAACGACCTGAATCTCTCAAGGTAGGCCTGAAAACGTATCGGACCATCCCATTTGAGCCCTGTGAAGGTATAGTGGTAGATGATTAGGTCAAAAGAGATCCTTGTGATATAGGCAGGCACACCGAAGAAGGCATTGAGGTAGGAACATTCCTCGCCCGAATATCGATTGAAGCAATAGAGGTGCTCGTCTATGGTATTCCTGTCCGACTTTCGAACGAGATAGTAAACTATGAGGATTTTCACTGGATGTCCTTACTTGGTCGCGTTGATGTAGATGTCCAGGCCTAAGAATTTTCCTAAGGTTGAAAGAAGGTATTTTCTCGGTATGTTAAAACGGTAAAAGAGATGGAGATTATCGCAATTCTGTTTTGAAAATCGGACCGAGGAAAACCGACTAAAGCTAGCCCTCAGTTCATGAATGGAGTGGAAACTCACCTCGGGTGCCGCAATGCCTCTGGAATCGGCATCGTAGGATTTCCGTTTTATCTCATCGATGGTCATGGTTTTTTTCATCATATCCGGTGTATTGAAGAGGCAAAGGAGTGTCTGCATCGGCCAATTTTTCCACTGTCTCAGGGAAAACTGATTGTACAGCATAATATAAGCCTCTCCTCCATTCTTCAGGAGGCGATATGTTTCGTCGATACATCTCTTCACATCACCGGTGTGGTGATAACATCCTATAGATATAACAGCATCAAATGTCTCATCAGCAAACGGGCTGTCCAGTATGCTCGCCCTTAAGGCTGCTCCGGGAAGATTTTGGATTGCCAGGCGATGGAGCATCATCCTTACCGGTCCTTCGGCCACATCCAGGCCGGTATACTGGGCACCAGCCTCGACGATCTTCTGACCAAGAGTTCCATATCCCAGGCCGATTTCCAGGACTTTCTTCCCTGATACTTCCCTCAGGGGTACTTCCTCGAGGAGGTATGGATAGAAGCCCAAATAGAAATCGTCGAATCTCCGGAGAGATTCCATGGAATGGTCTGTGATCCCGAGTTGCCTGGCAAGAGCGCTTCCGCACAATTCATTCCAGAATTCGGCATTGAGTTTGTCTATGTTCTTTCCCATTCATATCCTCTGATTCTTTAAAAACACGATAGCTCGACTTCATTTAACAAGTACCTGTTCATCTTACCGCAGCTATATTGAGAAGAAGCTTCCCGTCGATTCTGGTGATTAACGCTTCAATCTGGTGATCATATTTTGCCAGTTTGTTGATGACCTTGTCTTGGATACGAGTATAAGGCCTGACCTGCATACATCTGGGGGCATCCATCTCCTGTTGCGGGATTTCAATGTCGAAATACTCCCCCACCTGCATCATGTCAGAGAGAGAAAACGCCTTTGGCCCTGATTGCCATGACTCGATGGACTGAAACAACTTAACCCTTTCAAAGAGGATATGGATGTTTTTCTCATTGAATAGGGAGAGATGGTATGGCGGTGCGGCTGTATTTGAACCACTCTTCGAGAGCATCATGTTCAGTCTGGAAAACCGGGGTATGCTGACCAGGATCATCCCCCCCCTGTTGAGGAGTGCGCCATAGCTTTTGATGAAATCAAGGGGGTGACTGATATGCTCTAGAACGGAGAGTATTGTGATAATATCAAAACGGAATCCCTGACTGAGCAGGGTTTCTGGGGGATCTGATAGCACCTTAAGGCCATAATGATTTTGGGCAAACGATCTTGACTCACTGTTCATCTCATTCAGGAAGAGGTCAAACCCGGGGTTTCTCTTCTGGACAAAAGAGAGGAAGCTGCCGATTCCCCCTCCAACGTCCAACCACTTGCCGTCATTCTTACTCCTTTGTGTTAGATAGGAGATTATCTCATCATGTATCTTTGCGGATGTTGACATGCTGATATCCTGCAATTCATTTTTTGCCCTGGGTATTTCGATATATCTACGCACAGCGGGGTAATATGAGGCGTTGTAAAGGGCTTCAATAGCTTCACTGCTAGGGTAGGGATTCACAAAGATGAATTTACAGGATCTGCATATCCAATGTCCAAGTTTGAATTTACTGAAGAAATATCTGATACTGCCTGACCCGCAACACGGGCATTCCCCATGTGTCGGCCATTCGTGAGGATATCCGAACCGGTTGAAGCAGATATCTTCTATCTCTTCATTTATAGTGGTGTAGGAGTCCATAGTATCTATGCAGTTATTGGAGGATCTCTGTATGCCATTTCAACAATGGTCTGATAGGGCCGCCATAGTCACCGTGATAGTCACCTTTCAGAATGCCATCGTCTATTGCGTCGAACGATAAAACATTATCTTCTCGGAATCCGTCAGACCAATTATCCGAAAATCCAGCGATAGAGATGAAGAACCGGCCGGCATTTAGCAGATTGCCCTGAATGCAGCAGGTACTCAGATAAATACCCACGTTTACGGGTGAGCCGTATGCATTGTTATCGTAGTTGTTTAATGATCCGAAAACACAATTACCTTCCATATCTAAGAGAATCAGACTTAACTGGGGGATGATGCCATCTCTAATCACCTCGAAAGTGACCTTTACGAGTATATCTTCCGAAATGTTCATGATGGAAGTTTCCTGTTCGTTCTTGTCAACCAGCTGCACGGAAATTATTCTGAAGGCCTGATTGCCCGGGCGTTCATGGATGGTCCATGTTCTGGATGTCGTGGTGGAACTACCGGATTCGAGGTAGTGATTGACTACAGTGTTTATCTCACTGTCTAAGACAATACCACCTGACTCGAGGAGAATTCCCCGATGGCAGAATTTCCTTACTGCCGGCATGTTATGGCTCACGAACAGTATTGTCCTGCCGTCTTGAGCAGATATGTCCTGCATCTTGCCGAGACACTTCTTCTGAAAGGCAGCATCACCGACGGCAAGGACCTCATCCACGATGAGTATCTCGGATTCGAGATGAGCCGCCACTGCAAAGGCGAGCCGCACATACATGCCGGAGGAGTACCGCTTCACCGGGGTGTCCAGGAATTTCATAACCTCTTCACCGGAGAAATCCACTATCTCATCGAATTTTTTATCGATCTCATATCTTCGCATACCTAGTATCGTTCCATTCAGATAGATGTTTTCTCTCCCTGAGAGCTCTGGGTGGAAACCTGTTCCCACTTCAAGCAGACTGGAAACACGGCCGTGAAGCCAGATTTCACCTGAGGTGGGCTCGGTGATACGGCTGAGGATTTTCAGGAGGGTGCTCTTTCCTGCCCCGTTCCTTCCGATGATTCCTAGGACTTCTCCCTGTTCAATTTTAAAGGATACATCCTTGAGCGCCCAGATAACATCTTCATGCTGTCTGGATGGAGTTATGGCCGATTCCCGCTCTTCCTGGTTGAACTTTGTGAGTTTCCAGAGATCCCTGAGATTTCTATATGGTGATTTGATTGCATCTACAAGCGCCTCGCGGAAGGTCTTGTTTGCCTGCTCCCTGGCTCCTATGCGATAAATCTTTGAGATATTGTGTGACTGGATTATCGGTGGCATTTTTATGTGATCCCCGTTATGGAGACAGGTGGCACCCCTATCCGATCAATCATCAGATAACATCCGCAAAAAACCGTTCGACCTGTTTGAAATAGGCTGCACCGATCAGGAATACCACGGTACTGACAACCACGGATATGGCTACCATATCCGAAGGGAAAGAACTCCTCCCGAGAAGGGCAGATCTGAAACCCTCGATGATACCGGTCATGGGATTCAGTGCATAGATCATGCGATATTTCTGCGGAATCATGGAGGCCGGATATACGATCGGCGTTGCGAACATCCAGAACTGAATAAGGAAAGGGATCGTATACCTTATGTCACGGTACTTTGCGCTCAGTGCGGACAGTATCATACCAACCCCGCTTGCGGTGAATATCATGAGGATGATGAGCCCCGGAAGCGCCACGAGCATGATCGAAGGGAAAATGTGATAGTAGAACATCATCCCGATCAGCACGATGAACGCGATGAAAAAATCTACCAATCCTGCAATCACGGGAGTGAGTGGGATAAAGATGCGAGGAAAATAAACTTTTGATATGAGACTACCTGATCCCACGATACTGTTCGATGAGGTATTGATGGCGGTAGAGAAGTATGTCCAGGCAACCATTGCAGTGAAATTAAAGATGGGGTAAGGAACGCCGTCCGATGGGATTTTTGCGAGCTGTCCGAAGAACAGGGAAAAAACCACCATCAAGAAAAATGGTTGTATCACTGCCCACAAGCCGCCGAGCACGGTCTGTTTATATTTTACTGAATAATCCCTTTTCACCAGGAAATAAAACAGATCCCGGTACTGGGCGAGTTCTCTGAGGTCAATAAATTGCAGTCCTTTCTTCGGCCTGATGTGGATTATAGGTGTAGAGTTCATAATAAAACCTTTGTGTTGCCCGGTTTACAATTGTTCAAAGCTCCACCTAACCGGGTGAACCGGTTTGCTATGCCTTGTTGTTCGTCGGTTGATGAGATCAAATAACTTTCCAGCCCATCAATACAGCAGGTTGTGGACATTTGGCAATCTCATCCTCGACTCTTTCTGACGAGCCCGTAATAGTTGGATATGAATCCCCTCGCAACTGAGTCCCATGATATGCGATCCTTGAATTCCCGCCTCTTTTGCTCACGCACCGCAGCAGGGATATCGCCAGATAGTGCACGGGTTATTTTTTCAGCAAGTTCTCCCGGATCCTGTGGTTTGAAGAGAAACCCGTCTAGACCATCTTTGAGGAGTGTTCTGTTGGCCTCGATATCCGTTGTCACCGGGGTCAATCCAGCAGCAATAGCCTCCAGAAGAGCGGGAGATGTACCATCAGCGATGGCGGTTGAGACATACACAGAGGCCTGTTTCATCAGGGCTGGTATCTGATCCGAAGAGATATGGCCCAGGAATTGAATATGTCCGGAGGCGTCAATCTCCTGCGCGATGGCTTTCAGGCTGGCCTCTTGTGTGCCGGATCCTGCAATGATGAATCGGGCCTCAGGAATCGACTTGACAACGAGTGGTATGCTCCGGAGCAGTGTCACCACGTCGTATATAGGTTCGAGGCTTCGCGTGTATATAACGGTTTTTGATTTCTGGCTAGAGCTGACATGGAAGAACAACTCATCAACCCCCATGGGTAAGACCTCTGAATTCTGGAGAACTTCCCTGCTCCTCATGCTTGGGGAAACGATGATCGTTTTATGTGAGAGCCTTACGGACAGATTAAAAAGTGCCCGTATAGGTTGTTTCTCGCTGATGCGAAGGTCCATGCCGTGTGCGGTATTAAGGACTGGTACACGCAGTATGCGGCCTGCTATGGCGGCGATAAGGCCTGTGGGGACTATCCAGTTACCATGTATTACATCTGGTTTGAATTTAACTATAAGGTGCAGAGCCTTGAAGAACCCGGACACCATGTAGAGGGCCATGGGGATCATAGGGATTGAATCCATCTGGTTAAGCTGTTTGTTGTTGCTCGGGAACCAGAAGCGATAAACCTTTATACCGCCGTCATCTTCAAAGAAGGTGCTTTGACTGAGGATCCTCGGTGTGAGTACCAGAACATCCAGGCCATTCTTCATCAGCTCAAGGCAGAGCTTCCTGATGAAGATCCCCCGCTGGGAACCGGGAAAATCTGGATAGGATGTTGTGATCAAAAGCACTTTCATTGCGGTTGTCCTATACCATATCGATATATAAGCACAAGGGGATAGCTATAAGCAAAATGGCCGAATCGTCCAGGGCTCATAGTGCAATGAGAATCATGGAAACGTGAGTTTATTCTTGAAAAATGAGAATATCAATTTCAATGTGAGGTTCCCTCTTTGAACCTGCAGGGTAATATGAACACACTACATAGTAAGGTTGTATTACAAACATATAAAACTTGTTGACAATAGCTTGCATAAGGTATGATAATAGCGTAAGATATGTATTACAGTTCAGTTCTGTAATGTGGCAGCTTATATGATGATGTTTTTCTCCCATATCTATCAGCCGTGAGCATCTTTTGCAGTTGTTCTGCATCAGGATGGCGGGGAGTTGATCCGGGGCTTATTTGAAAGCTCAGGTTTAAACGTATAAGGGCAGGGTTGCGATATGGAACCTTTATTGTCAGGTATCAGAATCCTCGATTTCACCTACCTCCTCCCGGGACCATTCGCCACCATGATCCTGTCGGACCTCGGCGCCGAGGTTCTGCGCGTGGAGTCACACACCCGCCTCGACATGGCCCGTCTCGCCCCGCCCTACGTGGACAATGCAGGTACGATTTCGTGCATGCACGCCTATCTCAACCGGAACAAGAAGTCCATTGCGCTGGACCTCAAGTATCCCGAGAGCATCGCCATCATCAAACGGCTGATTTCGGAAAAGGGCTATGACGTGGTGATCGAACAGTTCCGCCCAGGGGCCATGGGACGTCTCGGGCTTTCTTATGAGGCATTGTCGGAAATCAAGGCGGGCCTCATCTACTGCTCCATCACAGGCTACGGACAGACCGGGCCTTTACGCGACAGGGCCGGACACGACATCAACTATCTCTCCCTGGCCGGTGTCATGAGCTATTCCGGGTCCAAAGATGGGGGGCCGTGTCTCATGGGGATCCAGATGGCCGATGTGGGCTCGGGGTCGAACAATGCAGCCATCGGGCTGCTGGCGGCCGTTATTCACCGGATGAAGACGGGCAAGGGCCAGTACCTTGATGTCTCCATGACCGACGGTGTGTTTCCCTACCACGTGGTGAGCGGTCTGGGCTGCCTTGTGGGCAGCCCTGAGCCGGGATATGAGACTGAGATTTTGAATGGCGGCTCGCTGTATGGCTTTTATAAAACCTCGGATAACAAATACCTCTCCTATGGTGGGCTCGAGCCGCAGTTTTTAAGCGCGTTCCTTACTGTCCTGGGTCTTTCCTCCTATATCCCCAGGCTCATGGAGCAAGGTATCGGGGATGAG
>CAYMDG010000067.1:7294-12987 GCA_964388905.1 uncultured Bacteriovoracaceae bacterium | reverse complement strand
CCGGTATCAGGGTCGGGAATAGCCCTTGGCTATATAGACAAGTCCGTCAAGGAGGGCGATGATGTGTTCATCGAGGTGAGGGGCAAAAACCTTAATGCACGGGTGAAGAAGCCTCCCTTTGTGAGCGGGGTTCTCAAGTCATGAAATCATATTCTTGTGAGGACACAAAATGATCATTCCGGATGGTTTGCATTATACGAAAGAACATGAATGGGCAAAGACCGAAAACGGCTCGGTGCGTATGGGTATCACGGACTATGCCCAGCATGAGCTTGGGGACATTGTGTTCGTCGACCTCAAGCCGGCGGGCAGCAAGGTAAAAAAGGGCGATTCCATCGGCACGGTGGAGTCGGTAAAGGCGGTTTCCGAAGTCTACTCACCGGTGTCAGGGACTCTAACCGAGGCGAACACTGAATTGGAGACGAACCCCGAACTCGTGAACCAGGACTGCTACGGAAAGGGATGGATGGTCGTCATTGCCACCACTGATGCAGGCGAACTTGGCAGCCTCATGGATACTGAAGCCTACCGGGACTATCTCGCAAAAGAAGCCAAGTAAATGCCCTTTCTCCCCACTAGCGGCCATGACCTCAAAGAGCTCCTCGATTGCATTGGCATTGAGGATGCAGAACAGCTCTTCACGGGAATTCCGGAAGAGGCCCGCTTCAAGGCACCCCTCAAGACGGAAGGCCCCCTTGATGAGCTCGCTCTGCGCAGGCGATTCCAGATACGAGCGACAGGCCCTGTCTTTGTAGGCGGCGGAATCTATCGGCACTTCATCCCTGCCGTTGTGGATGCAATAGCCTCCCGGCAGGAATTTCTCACCGCCTACACCCCGTACCAGCCGGAGATCAGCCAGGGAACTCTGCAGGCAACCTTCGAATTCCAGAGCATGATGGCAATGCTGTCTGGAATGGATGCATCCAACGCATCCATGTACGACGGTGCCACGGCCCTGGCAGAGGCGGCCATCATGGCTACGCGGGCAAAGGGGGTTGAGAGGATTGTTATCTCGCGGGCCACGAACCCTGCCTACCGTGGCGTGGTGCAGACTTATTTCAAGAATAACCCTGAAGTGACGCTCATGGAGGCGCCATTTGACACTGATACAGGAAAGACAAGCACAAAGGCCCTGGAAGACCTTTTAGACAACAACACAGCTTTCTTCATCCAGCAGCCCAACTATTTCGGCATCATCGAGGACATGGAGAGCATCTCACGCATGGCAGCCAGGGCAGGATTCTGGGGCATAGTAGTGGGAGAGGCGCTCTCTTTCGGTGCGCTTAAGGAGCCCGGCTCCTTCGGGTGCGATGTGGTTGTGGGCGAGGCCCAGTCATTGGGCAACCCTGCAAATGCGGGTGGGCCGCTGCTGGGATTCTTCTGCACCAAGAAAGAGCACATCAGGCGCATACCGGGCAGGATCGTGGGGCTTACGAAAGATCAGGCAGGCAAACGCGCCTTCTGCCTGACGCTCTCCACACGCGAACAACATATCCGTCGCGAAAAAGCCACTTCGAACATATGCACCAACGAGGGTCTGTGCACGCTACGAGCAGCGGTTTATCTGAGCGCACTCGGGCCCAGGGGTCTGCGTGATGTGGCCATGCAGTGCGCCGCAGGGGCGAGCACCCTGATGGCGTCATTAAAGGAAAAAGGGATAAGACCCGTGTTCGATTCAGGTGTTTTCAATGAATTCGTGGTCCGTATGGACAGGGCCACCTGCATGAAACTTGAGGACAAAGGCATTGCCTATGGCATCCCTTTGAAATCTCACTATCCGGAGATTGAAGACGGGGTGCTCATGACCATGACCGAGATGAACACGAATGAGGATATAAGATGCCTGACAGATCTGTTGTGACAAGCTTCCCCGTGATCTTCGAGCCTCTGCTCGTAGAACTGTCCGGGCAGGGCAGGAACGGGCTTTCAACCCCGCGGCCCTTTGACGAATCCCTATGCAAAGACCTGCCCGGCAACCCCGACCTGCCCGGGTTGCCGGAGGTCTCGGAAGTGGAGACGGTACGCCACTTCACCAGGCTCTCACGGCTCAACTTCGGAATCGACCAGGGCATGTACCCCCTGGGCTCTTGCACCATGAAATACAACCCGAAAATAAGCGAGGAGATTGTACGGGCCATCGCGGCCATCCATCCGGCAGACAAGGCTGCAAACGAGAACGTGCTTGAGTGGTTATTTGGGCTCAAAGGCATCCTTGAAGAGATCTGCGGCATGGATGATTGTTGCCTGTGGCCGGCCGCAGGCGCCCACGGCGAGCTTACCGGTATGCTTGTCATCAAGGAGGCCGTAAAGAGAAAGGGCTCTGGCCGCACCAAGGTGCTCATCCCGGATACGGCACATGGCACCAACCCAGCATCCTGCTCCATCGCCGGTTTCGAAACGGTGAACATAGCATCAGGCCCCGACGGCTTTCTGAGGGCCTCCGACCTCAGGGGTCTCCTTACGGATGACATTGCAGCCCTCATGATCACCAATCCCAACACCTTAGGGATATTTGAACAGGAGATCACGGAGATCGCGCGACTCCTTCATGAGAACGGCTCATACCTCTACATGGACGGGGCAAACCTGAACGCCATAATGGGAATAGTCAGACCGGGTGATGTGGGAGTGGACTGCATGCACATAAACCTTCACAAGACCTTCGGATCCCCCCATGGCGGGGGAGGCCCCGGGAGCGGCCCGGTCCTGGTGAAGAGAGAGCTGGCGGGCTTCCTTCCCATACCCATAATCGTGCGCGATTCTTCAGGAAAACTGAACCTTCACGGGGATTCACTTGAGACCATCGGGATGGTCCACTCGAGCATGGGAAATACGGCGGTCCTTCTGCGTGCCTATGTCTATTGCCTGAGTCTTGGACCACAAGGCCTCAAGGATGCATCCATAAGGGCATGCCTGAATGCCAACTATCTGAAAAGCAGGCTTAAGGCGACATATGATCTGCCCTATACGACACCTACCTTGCACGAGTTCGTCCTTTCCGACAAGAAACAGAAATCATATGGCGCCACCACCATCGACATGGCCAAGGCGCTCATGGAATACGGCTTTCACCCGCCTACCGTTTACTTTCCCCTGGTAGTGCCGGGGGCAATCATGATAGAGCCAACCGAAAGTGAGCCTCTAAGCGAGTTGAAAAGATTCGCCCTGGCCATGGAGTCCGTTGCCGCCAGGGCAGCAAACTCAGCGGGGGCCCTGCACGAAGGCCCTCATGGCATGCCCGTAATGCGCGTTGATGAAGTCCAGGCTGCGCGCAACCTCATTCTCACATGGAAAGATTTGAATCCATCAGGGTAAGGCAGGTATCTAAATGGGTAAGAAAAAGGGAATAATTTCTGATGCTATTTTGGTGAAAGATATCAAACATGGCAACGCAGCCGCCATGGAGGAGATAGTGAGGAGATATTCGAACAAGGTGTATAATCTCGCATACCATCTCACCCGTGATGCATCTGCAGCGGAAGAGATCATGCAGGAGGTCTTCCTCACCGTAATAGCAAAGATCAATACGCTCACCAATGACGCATACTTTTCCACCTGGCTCTACCGCGTAGCCACAAATGCCTCTTACGGCTTCCTCCGCAAAGAGAAAAAATTCACCGAACAGACCACCATTGAAGAGATCGACCAGGAGCCGTCTCAGGATTACGAATACGACTGGTCGACGCTGCCGGACGATATTCTCCTGTCCGAGGAAAGCAGGACCATCCTCCAGGGCTCCATAGACTCGCTGCCCGAGGCCATGAGGACCGTGGTCATCATGAAGGATGTGGAAGGATTCTCCAATGAAGAGATCGCACAGTCCCTAGGCGTGAGCGTCCCTGCAGTCAAATCCAGACTGCATCGGGGACGGCTTATCCTGCGGGATGTCCTGTACGGCTATTTCAGGAAATACACACAACCTGAAGGAGAAGGCGCATGAAATGTATAGTCTGTTCCTCCTTATTCCAGGATTATTTGGAGAACAACCTCTCCCAGGACGTCATCGATGAGATGAACGCAAATTTTAAGATCTGTGAAAAGTGCAAGATCTGCTTCAAGACCTACTCACTCACCATTGAGCTCTCTCATAAGATCAAACAGCCCTGCTGCGTAAGCCCTGAGGTTGTGGACAAACTGAGGCAGATCCTCATTGAAAGGTTCTTCACCACCAGATAAGACTCCAGGATTTTGTGATCCTCTAAAGACTTACTGACAACAAGTAAAAAAACGATCGTGCAGGCGCAAGGCCTGCCCCGACTTGTTTCTATCGGTAGAATGATCAGAAATTTCCTTGCTTTGAACACGCAGAGTTGCTAGGATGCTCACCTGCCCATGAATTGCATGCATAATTTTGTCCGGGCATACTTTTTTTACAAAGGATGTATTGGCGCCATGTCATCGATAACCGCAACCCAAGAGAGTTTTTCCCCAGGGGCACGCAGGCGTATAACGGACGCACCTTTGAATATCTGCCTCTATACCTACCGAGGCAAACCCACCAGCGGAGGTCAGGGTGTGTACATCAAGCGGCTGAGCCGTGCACTCAAAGATCTCGGCCACATGGTGGAGGTTGTCTCAGGCCCCCCTTATCCGATAATCGACGAGGATATCCCGCTTCATAGATTGCCGAGCCTTGACCTCTACAATCCTGAAGACCTCTTCCGCCTTCCGAGCCTGAGGGAGTTGAGATCACCCATCAACATACTCGAATGGTTCGGCGTTTCCAGCGGCGGTTTCCCGGAACCCTTTACGAACTCCATACGCTACTTCAATTTCATGCGGGAGAACCGTCATCGTTATGACATAGTGCATGACAACCAGTGTCTGGCCTACGGCATTTTAGGGATCAAGGCCCTGGGTATCCCTACTGTGGCTACCATCCACCATCCCATCACCGTGGATCGCGACGTGGAGATCGCAGCAGAGAAGGTCTTCTGGCGTAAATGGAAGGTGCGCAGGTGGTATTCTTTCCTGAGCATGCAGGAAAGGGTCTCCCGGAGACTTTCCCACATCATTACCGTTTCCGAGGCATCCAAGACCGACATCAGCTCTGCCTTCTCTATCCCGCGTGAAAAGTTCAGGGTGGTCGCCAATGGCATCAACACTGACATCTTCCATACCCTGCCCGGCGTGAATAGGCTCGACAATCAGATCATGGTCACCAACAGCGCCGACACGCCGCTCAAGGGTCTGCGCTTCCTCATTGAAGCAGTGGCGTCCATCAGGAAGAACCGCGATGTTCATTTAACCGTCATCGGAGCGCCTAAAAAAGACGGTGTCATCGACAAGCTGGTGAAAAACCTGAACGCACACGACTACATCACCTTCACCGGCCGCATTGAAGACTCCGAGTTCGCCCATTACTATGCCAGGACTACCATGGCGGTAGTCCCCTCCATCTATGAGGGCTTCGGGTTGCCGGCAGGCGAGGCCATGGCCTGCAAGGTGCCGGTCATAAGCACCACAGGAGGCGCCTTGCCCGAGGTGGTGGGTGATACAGGCGTGCTGGTCCCTCCGGGTGACGCCAAGGCCCTTGAGGCCGCCATCATTGATCTCCTGGACAACCCCGACAAGCGCGCGCGCCTTGCCGAGGCCGGATACGACCGGGCAAGAAAGAACTTCACCTGGCTCAATACCGCCAGGCAGGTGGTGGAAGTATACCGGGAGGCTATCCTTGCTCACCGTTGACTTCA
>CAYMDG010000067.1:4557-7194 GCA_964388905.1 uncultured Bacteriovoracaceae bacterium | reverse complement strand
AAGCAGGACCTGCCCATCGATATCGAGACCCTGGCCTCATCCATTGCGTCAGAGCAGAGGCCGACAGGCGAGATCCCCTGGCACGAAGGCGGAAAGACCGACCCCTGGGACCACGTTGAGGCGGCTATCGGCCTGACCATCGGCGGCTACTACGAAGAGGCCCGCAAGGCCTTTGAATGGCTTGCATCCATTCAGCTTGAAGATGGCAGCTGGCACTCCTCATACATAAATGGCATACCCGAAGACCTCACAAAAGAATCCAACATGTCGTCATACTTAGCTGTGGGTGTGTTCCACCACTATCTCATCACCCAGGACAGGGCGTTCCTCGAATACATCTGGCCCACCGTCTCTGCCGGGATCGACTATGCCGTGGACCTCCAGGCTCCGGGCGGCGAGATCTACTGGGCCAGGAACTACCTGGGGATCAAAGACCCGAATGCACTGCTCACCGGATGCAGCTCCATCTTCATGAGCCTCAAGTGCGCGCTCGTCCTCGCCCTGCTGCTCGGAGAGAGCAGACCCACGTGGCAATCGGCACTGCAGAGGCTGGGCGATGCGCTGCGCTACCGTCCCCACCTCTTTGACCGCACCAAGGCACGTTTTTCCATGGACTGGTTTTATCCCGTACTCTGTGGCGCTGTTACCGGGGGCGAGGCAAAAAAGCGCATCGACAAATTCTGGAACAAGTTCATGGTGGAAGGGCTCGGCGCACGGTGTGTCTCCGACAACCCATGGGTGACCATTGCCGAGACCTCCGAGCTCATCCTGACGCTGGCCGCCATGGGCGAGCTCGAAAAGGCTGAGACCGTCCTGAACTGGATCAAAAACAAGAAACACGACAACGGCACCTTCTGGTGCGGCTTCACCTTCCCGGACATGGTCATCTGGCCTGAAGAGAAGCTCACCTGGACAAACTCGGCAGTGATGATGGCCACGGACGCCATCTACCACATCACACCGGCCTCACAGCTCTTCAACCACTCCTTCTGGGCGGCAGGCGAAAGCACCAAATCCCACATGTACCGCTTTCTCAAAAAGCACCATCCCATCTTCAGCATCAAGAAGGCGTTCTATTCGGACGCCATGGATATGAGGGCCTAAACCCTTGCGAAAGGATTACCGGCCATATTACCTCAAGAGGCTCGACCTCAATTTCCGCAAGTGGTACGTGGAACACTTCCTCAGGCCCCAGTTCCAGTACCTGGGTAAGGGCTGCACCTTCATGAAGCCCTGGCATGTCCAGATCTTCGGCTGGCCCGTCGATCTTGGCGACTTCGCCACCGTGATTTCCACCCCGGACCGCAGGGTGCGGCTTACCGTATGGGGCAGGGAAAAGGGTGACGGATTCATCAAAATCGGCAAGTACAGCCTCATCTGCCCCGGGGTGCGGATGAGTGCAGCCACCGGCATCACCTTGGGTGACAGCTGCATGATGGCCAGCAACGTCTACATAACCGACTCCGACTGGCACGGCATCTACGACCGCGCAGACTACATCGGCGCCACGGGTGGAATCATCATAGGCGACAATGTCTGGCTGGGCGACAACTCCATTGTCTGCAAAGGGGTCACCATCGGCGACAACAGCATCATCGGCGCAGGGTCCGTGGTCACACGGGACATCCCTGCCAAT
This sequence comes from uncultured Bacteriovoracaceae bacterium, assembly GCA_964388905.1. Taxonomy (GTDB): domain Bacteria; phylum Desulfobacterota; class Desulfomonilia; order UBA1062; family UBA1062; genus MWEI01. The sequence continues at coordinate 5,558 of CAYMDG010000067.1, read as the reverse complement.
GTCATTGCAGCGGGCAACCCGGCAACGGTAATAAAAAAACTTGACCCGAAGGAGCCCATGAGGACACGGGGCCAGTGGTACGCAGACCCCAAGAAGCTCGCCAAGGACTTCATCATTATCGATAAGGATCAACTCCAGGGCAACACCCTTCTGCACTGGATGAGATCCATTCTCTTTCCCGGAAAATACAACTAAAGGACATACATGAGGATCGCACTTATCGCCACACCCTATCCATTGGAAGAGGCCCCATCCCCGCCTTTGGGCCTTACTTATGCAGCTGCGGCCTGCGAGGCCGCAGGCGCAACCGTTCGCATCTTCGACTTTATCGTAAGCAAGTATTCGCCTGAAAAGCTATCCAAGATACTTGACTCGTTCAAGCCCGATGTGGTGGGTGCCTCTTCGGTCACCATGAATCACCACCAGGCCGAGCGTATCATCAGGGATGCCAAATGGCTTCGTCCCGAGATCATCACCATGATGGGCGGACCGCACGTCTCCTTTGAGACCCACGGTACGTTCAAAACCTGCCCCGAGCTTGACCTCATCGTCAAGGGTGAAGGCGAGAAGACCTTAATGGAGCTCATAGCGGTCCTTGACGACAAGAAGGCATGGCACGGCATCAAGGGCATTGCCTTTAAGGATGGAGATGAAATCGTTATCACCGAAGCCCGCGATCTCATTGATGACCTGGACAGCCTGCCCATGCCTGCCAGGCATCTGCTGCCCATATCCCGCTATCAGGCACTGGGGTACCCGGTGAGCATCATTACGAGCCGGGGCTGCCCCAACAAGTGCATCTTCTGCCTTGGCAGGCGCATGGTGGGCTTCAAGGGCCGCTTCAGGAACCCCAGGCTGGTGGTGGACGAGATCGAGCAGCTCCTTGCAATGGGCTTCACCCGGATCAATGTTGCCGATGACCTGTTCACAGCCAACAAGGCACGGGTCAAAGAGCTCTGCGACGAGATAAGGCGCAGGGGTGTAACCTTTGGCTGGAGCGC
>CAYMDG010000067.1:0-4457 GCA_964388905.1 uncultured Bacteriovoracaceae bacterium | reverse complement strand
TCAAAGAGCTCTGCGACGAGATAAGGCGCAGGGGTGTAACCTTTGGCTGGAGCGCTTTCGCCAGGGTCAATACCGTGGACCTGGAGACGCTCAAGATCATGAGGGAGGTCGGCTGTGATTGCGTAAGCTTCGGGATCGAGTCGGGCAACCCCGAGATGCTCAAGAGGATCCGCAAGGGCATTACCTTGGAGCAGGCACGAAAGGCCGTGCAGTGCTGCAAAGAGGCCGACATCCTCCCGCATGCCTCCTTCATGGTGGGGCTGCCCGGCGAGACCAAGGAGACCCTCCAGGAGACGCAGCGTTTTGCCCTTGAGCTGGATATCGCCTACGGCTACCATTTCTTCTCGCCCTTCCCGGGCACCACGGTACGTGAAGAGCTGGAAAACTACGACATCAAGATACTCACCGACGACTGGAGCCTGTACGATGCCAACTCTCCCATCGTAAAAACCTCACAATTGAGCCCCGAAGAGATGACTGCCTTTGTGGCGGAATATGACCGGGCCAACGATGAGATCTGGGAAGACATGGTACAGCACCACAAGGACGGCACGTGCACCGACAACGAATATCTCCTTATTGAGGGCAACCGCAAGCTGAAACTCGTCTACAGAATCCTCTCCGAGGACCTTATCGAGGAAAGCCCCTGCAGGAACGAGGAAGGCTCGCACCCCATTGAGCTCCTGGCGGATACGCTTGCAAAGAAGACCGGCACGGACAGGACTTTTACCTCCAAAGTTCTTACGGGCTACTTTGCTGCCGGCTACATCAAGGCCGAGCTGATGAACGGGTCATACCGCTACTACTGGACCCATAACAGGGAAACGGACACCCTACCAATCGCGTTTTGAAAAGAGTTCCTTGGGTATATCTACAGGGCTGCGCCTCTTCAACAACCCAAGGGTCTTGACCATGGGCAGCTCCTCATACAGACCTGAGTCCAGCGCCAGTTTATAGATATAGTGAGGTGCCTGGCCTCCGGCGGCCGGGTCGTCAAAGATATCGTGGATGGCCAGGATGCCGCCGCTCAAAAGTAGCGGCGACCACGAGACATAATCCGAGAAGGCCCCGGGATAGGTGTGAGACCCATCGATAAAGACCATGGAAAGTGGTGTGGACCACATCCGTGCCGCCACTGCCGAGGTGGTCACCATGGGCACCACCGTATCGGACAGGCCTGAAAGCTCAATGGTCCTGCGAAAGGTCCGGAAGGTGTCTATCTTCCCTTCGCTGACGTCGAAGAGCTCGGGGTCGAAAAATTCCTGGCCCGGCTGCTGCTCCTCAGAGCCCCTGTGATGGTCAATGGAGTATAGGATGCTGTTGTTTTTTTTGCATGCAAGACCCAGATACAAAGTTGATTTCCCGCAGTAACCCCCGATCTCGAGCACAGGCCCGCGTGAGCTTGCACCAAGGGCGAGCCCATAGAGCGCCTTGCCCTCCTCGTCATCAAGGTACCCCTTGATGGCAAGGGCATTGATATCACGGACATTCATCTTACACCTCATCCTTGTCGTGCATATACACCTCATTTCAAGTACGGGGACACATGCCTGCCAGTCAAGAAAAAAGATGGACTGTGAGCAGTCTTTTACAAGGAAGATTTACCCTAAGGAAATCACCTCACTATTTTTTAAGTTTTCAGGATAAAAAGCCGAGTTCATCATTAATGGATAAGGACTATTCCGTGGTAATCAACATTACTGAGGGAGGCCTGAGTGCATCCTTACAGGTCGTGACTTCATCGCCCGAAACGGCCAACGTCACGGTTGAAGACCTTCTTGCGGCCATCAGTAACGAGGGGATCACCTTTGGCCTTATACCCGAGGCGATCGGTCAGATCGTCAAGGATAAGACCATAAACCAGTGGGTGGTCATTGCCAAAGGCCAGGAGCCTGAACAAGGTAAAGACGGTTATATCAAATTTCACTTCGACACCAGCCGCGCAAAGGCAACCATCACGGAAGACGCCTCCGGCAAGGTGAACCTGAAAGACCTGCATCTTATCCAGAACGTGAAGAAGGGTGATGCCCTGTGCGAACTTATCAGCCAACAACCGGGCAAGCCCGGCATGAACGTGAAGGGCGAGGAGATCCCCGGCAAACCGGGTGTGAATGCAAAACTTCCAGGCGCAAAGAACGTGACCTACTCAGCCGACAGGAACCAGATATTTTCCGCCATTGACGGAATGGTGGTCTGGCTGGAAAACGCCGTGAATGTGGAACCATCCTACGTGGTGCATGATGTAGATGCGTCCGTGGGCAACATCCGGTTCAACGGGTCCGTGGTAGTCCAGGGAGAGGTTGGCGACGGCTATGAAATCCACGCAGGGGAAGATATCACAATCGCCACTACTGTGGGTAAGGTGGTGCTGGAGGCCGGGGGGAACATAAAAATCGCCGGCGGCATTATGGGCCAGGAAGAGGCTATGATTACCGCAAAGGGCATGATCCATGCCAAGTTCATCCAGGATGCCCATGTGAGATCGGACAAAGAGATCGTGGTTGAGGGCTATATCCGCAACAGTCTGGTCTCTGCCATCGGTCCGATAATTATTAAGAGTCCGAACGGGTTCATCACAACAAGCCAGGTATCCTCTGACAGCTGCGTCTATTGCCACACCGTCGGCCAGGAGACTGCCGATGAAAAGACCGTGATAGGTATCGGGCGCAGCCCGGTCCTGCACCGTGAGCAGCAGCAGATGAAGGAGGAGATATGTGAAAGGATCCAGGAATATATCAGATTCCAGGCATCCCTGGCGAAATTGAGGTTACTGAAAGCCACGAGCGAACTGAGCCACCAGCAGGAAGCCCTGTATAACAAGATTTTAGACGGCATGAGTACAATTCGCAGGATACTCAACGAACAGAATGCAAAAATCATCGAAATTGTAGAAAAAATCCACCAGACCCACCAGGGCAACATCTACATCGAGGGTACGGTATACGACCAGACGGATATCAACATAGGCATGACGAGTACGACAATCACGGGCTCCAAATCCGGGGTGCATTTCTACCTGAAGGACGGAGAGATCAAAGAGTCCGAGTTCACCATGGCCCCTGAGGTTAAGAAGATCCTGGAGTCCGGCGAATGAACATGTATGACAGAGACAAACTCTTTGAGAAAATATCCATGGGTTATCCCGTTGAGGGAGAATACCTCAAGGGACTCGACCTGTCGGGCCTCGACCTGGGCGGGGCCAATCTGAGGGGCTCGGACTTGAGCAAGGTGAACCTTACCGATACCAACCTGGAGGAGTCTCACCTGGAGAGGACAAAGCTTGAAGATACGATCTTCAAGAACACAAATCTCTCGGGCGCCCACCTTTCGGATGTGACGATTCACGATGTTGATTTCAGCACATGCACCCTTAGCAGGGTGGCATTCATGAACAGCCATCTCATCCGTGTCACCATGGTTGACAAAGAGCTGCGAAAGGCAAAGATTTCAGGGGCAACCTTCATTCACTCCACCTTCAAGAACCTCGACCTCACAGGCGCCCAATTGCAGAAGACGAAGTTCCTCTTCTGCCTCATAGAAAACTGCACCCTTGACGAATGTGACCTCACGGAAGCAAATTTCGGGCTTTCCTATATCGTGCGCACCTCACTGAACAAATCGAACCTCTCTCAAGCTTCTTTGGCCGGGGCTGTCCTGGAGGAGGTTCACCTCACGAATTCCCTGCTCGACCGGATAGACCTTACCCTGGTGCAGGCCCGCGCGCTCGATATTACCGGCAGCAAGCAACGCGGGATCATTGTAGAACGCGCCAAGGTACAGGGGCTTATCAAGTAGTTACCGGCTCTTATGGTTATCAGGGGTCTTACTCCATTTCTAAATCATGAGAGCAGTTACTCCCAGATATTGTGCTTAAGGTGAGTAAAAACTTGATCCGTTAAAAACCTCAATCTCGCAGCCTTTAAGGCCCGGGATAATTAGCATTCCACGAAGGCTGCGAGATTGAGGTTTTTAACGGACCTGTTTTTAAAAAACAATTCCATGATCACTATGAGTAATATGCCATGAAGCAATACTTATTCCGCAGAGATCTCGTTCCATATCTTGTCCAGAACACCGTTGGCAAAGGAGGGGAAGCGCGACGAACCGAAGCGTTTGGCTATCTCGATGGCCTCGTTGATGGCCACCTTGTAGGGGACATCTGTGCGGTACGCTATCTCATAGGTGGCGATGCGCAGGATGTTCCGGTCCGTGGTGGACATGCGGCTCACCTTCCAATTCTGCGAGGCCTTCTCGATGAGGGTGTCGATCTGGGGCAGATACTCGCATACCCCCTCAGCGAGCTCCTTCGCATAGGGTACAAGTTCCTTGTCCTTGTCCTCCACAAAGTGTTTGAAGAATTCGGCAAGCGTCTTTTCGGTGTGGCTGCTGGTGATGTCGATCTGGTAGAGATATTGCAGGGCTACCTCTCGTGCCCGGGTCCTTTGCTTCATGGATGA
>CAYMDG010000066.1:8607-13010 GCA_964388905.1 uncultured Bacteriovoracaceae bacterium | reverse complement strand
GCTAGAAAAGCCCGCTGATGGTGCCGTCCTCGTCCACGTCGATGGACAAGGCCGCAGGCGTCTTGGGTAAGCCCGGCATGGCCATGATCTTACCCGTGTAGATCACTACAAAGCCAGCACCAGACGATACCCTCGCTGAGCTTACTGTGATGGAGAAAGGTTTTTTGGGGAAGCCAGGGATCTTGGGGTTGTCGGTCAGGGAGGACTGGGTCTTGGCGATGCACACCGGCAGATTGCCGTAACCCATGTTTTCAATGTTTTTAATCTCAGCCGCCGCCTGGGTAGTGAACTCTACATTGGAGGCGCCGTAAACATTGGCCGCAACTGTGCGCACCTTGTCGGCAATGGGGAGAGAGAGGTCGTAGAGCATGCGGAAGTCACCGGGCCTCTCGCACGCCAGGGCCACCTGCTCGGCCAGTTCCAGGCCGCCTGCACCGCCTGCCTCGCGGAAGTCCGTTATTACTGCGACGGCGCCAAGGGCCTCACATTGCCTCTTGAGTTCAAGCAGGTCATCATCGCTGTCGCTTAAGAACCGGTTGATGGAGATTACCGCGGGCACACCGAACTGGGAGAGCGTGTCCAGGTGCTTCCTTATATTTTCTATCCCATGCAGGACAAAGGCCCTGTGCGTGACCACGAGCACTGCAGCCGAGGGTGTGATCCTGCCGGTGCGGCACTTGATGTGGAAGAACTTCTCGGCCCCAAGGTCGGCCCCGAAGCCTGCCTCGGTGACCACATAGTCGGCGAGCTTGCGTGCCATCTTTGTTGCCACAATGGTGTTGCAGCCATGGGCGATGTTGGCGAATGGGCCGCCGTGCACCAGCACCGGGCTGCCCTCCACGGTCTGCACCAGGTTGGGATTCATTGCGTGCTTCAACAGTGCCGTCATGGCGCCGCTGCACCCGATGTCTTTGGCAAAGACGGGCTTACGCAGATAGTCATACCCCACGATGACCTTATTGATGCGCGCCTTGAGCTCTTTGAGGTTCTGCGCAAGGCACAAGATGGCCATGACCTCGGAGGCTGCGGTGATCTCGAAGCCGTCTTCGCGCATGACGCCGTTGATGCCCTTGTCCTCAAGCCCCAAGATGATGCTGCGCAACGAGCGGTCGTTCATGTCGATGACCCGTTTCCAGACCACGTGACGGGGGTTCATCTCCGGGGTATGCCTGTGGTGGAGATGGTTGTCCACCACTGCGGCAAGCAGGTTATGGGCAGATGTGATGGCGTGGAAGTCGCCGGTGAAGTGGAGGTTGATGTCCTCCATGGGCAGCACCTGGGAGTATCCGCCTCCCGCGGCCCCGCCCTTAAGCCCCATGCACGGGCCCAGCGAGGGCTCGCGGATGGCCATGATGGTCTTTTTGCCCATCTGGTTCAGCGCCTGACCCAATCCGATAGTGGTGGTGGTCTTTCCCTCGCCCATGGAGGTGGGCGACATTGCGGTCACCAGGATCACCTTGCCGTCCGGGGATTCCTGGTAGCGGTCCATGACAGAGATGGGGATCTTGGCTACATACCTGCCGTAGGGGATCAGGTCATCTCCGCTCAGGCCCAGGGATGCAGCGATCTCGGAAATGGGTTTCAGCTCTATGCCCTGGGCTATCTCAATATCGGACTTCATGGCTTTGCCTGACAAACGCCTTTCCTATGAGAGCCTGGGAAACCCGAAGCTTCGAAGCAGGCCGGTGAGTGAATCCCTGCTCAGTGCATGCTGGTTCACCAGGTCGAGGAACACTTTCATGTTAAAGTCCAGGCGGATTCCCGGTGTTGCGGGATAGTCCATGTCCGTGTCCGAGATTATGGTGATGTCCTCCTCCTCGATTCGCTCTGCGCTCATGATGTTCGCAATTATCTTTGGCCGATCCAAGGGTTGCATCAGGCCCATGGGCAGGTCACCGACAATGGCCCGGGTATCGTCGTCAACAGGGAGATCGAACCCGTAGGCATAGTCGATGCCGATGCGCGACTTGATTGCATTGGTGAAGAAAGAGAAGCCGTTTGTAATGAGCCCGATCTTGTAGCCTAGGATCTTGAGTGTCTGCAAAAGCTCCAACGTACCCCGGGTGATTTCGATTGTATTCATGACCGTATCGATGACCGATAACGGCAGGCCTTCCAGCAGGCCTGCCGTTGCATGCATGTATGCAAGGTCGGTCTGCCCGGCAGTTGTTTTGTCAAGGTTTTCAGGCTTTATACCTGAGTGTTTCATGATCTCGCGCATGAAGGCGGCCTCCATGAAACTGTTCGCCATATCGAACATGACAATCTTCTTTTTCTTGTTGAACACGTCTTCGGTCTGGAACATGGTGTTGATCCGGATGGAGAGCATGGCCTCACGTATGGCTGCTTTCAGGTTTTCCGTTGGCAGGGCGCTCCTGCTCACATCGCACAGAAGGTCCATAAGGAAGATGTTCTCACGGGCCACCACATCCGAGACCTCGATGTTGATGTTGTACTTGCCGAGCTTTTCGGTGATGGCCGCAATGATGCCTGTCTTGTCTTTTCCCACCAGCGTGACCAGCATGTTCTTCCTGTCCAAGGTGCGGGGGATGGGGGTGTATTTGTCGATGGAGAGCTTGATGCCCGTGTCAAGCGATATCTTCTCAACGAGGCCCCTGAATTCCTTGACCGGGATTTCTGCCTTGGCCAGGTCCACCACTAGGTAGATGGTGAAGAGCCCGTGCATCACATCCTGGCGCATGTCCACGATGTTGCCCTTGACCTGTGAAATGGGTGAGGTAATGGCCCCCACCAGCCCCACTGAATCCGCCCCGATTCCATAAACAATATAGAGCATGCTGTTCATAGATTTGCCCCTCACATTGGATGAATAGATTCTAAAAGAAAATCAAGGGATATGGGTAGTAAAAAATGAAAGTGCCTTGATAAAGGCTCCTTCAGGGCAAGGTATCACCCGTAAGTTTATCAGTAAAATGGAAGTGCTGCCCTTGATAAAAGGCTTTATCAGTGCATAGTATACGTATGCACATACCAAAGGCTTGGCATGCATGGAGATAAATGTAAAGTGTCGTCAATCCCCAAATAACACCTTTGAAAAGGGTGGAGGTCTGGAATGAACAAGGCAATGGATAGAATGATGACCCCCTTGAGAAGGAACAGCGATCTGTGTATCATGAGCATTGCTTTATGCTTCCTGCTCTTGTATCTCGCCCCTGTTTCTTTGTTATACGCAGCGGAGGCCAGCAACATCAAGGTCGCCTCCATCTATGCCCACACCGGGGTCGCTGCACCGATAAACGCCTATTCCATAACCGGGGTAAGGGAGGCGATCGACGAGATCAATGCAAGGAAAGGCGTGCTGGGAAGGCGCTTCGAGCTCATCGAGCTTGACAACATGAGCACTCCCATCGGTTCAAAGGTGGCGGCAGAGAAGGCCATAGCTAACGGGGTGACTGCTATCATCGGTTCAAACTGGAGTTCCCATACACTTGCCATTGCACCGGTGGCCCAGGCGAATAAAACGCCGTTGATCACGAACATATCCACAAACGAAGGTGTGACCAAGATAGGTGATTACATCTTCAGGGTGTGCTTTACAGATTCGTTCCAGGGTAAGGTCATGGCGAAATTCGCTCGTGAGGATCTTAGGGCTCACAGTGCTGTTATGATTGTAGATCTCACCAGCGACTATTCCATGGGTCTTGCCCGCGACTTCAAGGCCCACTTTGAACAACTGGGTGGCAAGGTTGAAGGCCAGGTCGAGTATAAGCTCAAGGCGCCTGATTTCGAACGGGTCGCCATGCAGGCAAAGGCATTGAACCCGCAGGTCGTCTTTATCCCCGGCTATGATGAAAGCGCCCTTATCATCAAGGACCTGATGAATCTCGGGGTTAAGGCAATACCACTTGGTGGTGATGGATGGGAATCAGTGAGTTTCTTTAATCGGGGAGGGGGGGATATCCCCACGTGCTACTACTCTACCCACTGGACCGAAGAGGTTAGGAGCCAGGAGTCAAGGAGATTTGTCCAGAGGTATAAATACAAAGGAAAGGTATTCAACGCCGGAGAGGCGCTCGCCTACGATGCGGTTCAGCTCCTGGCCGATGCAATAAAACGCTCAGGTTCCTTTGACCGGACAAAGATACGCGATGCCCTTGCCGCTACCAAAGGGTTCCAGGGGGTGACCGGCACCATCACCTTTAATACACAACGTGACCCGATAAAGAGCGCTGTAATCATCGAGATAAAGGATGGCATACAGATGTATCTCAAGAATGTTCTGCCGTGACGGGCACTGCGTATTTAATATATGAGACGACATTATGTAATAGAACATCATACGTTCGAAGGGAAGATTGTCTCCTGACAGAAAGGAAGCCATCATATGAAGAGGACCATTGCCATCAGATTCGTTATCATAGTGTGTGCTACACTTATCCTGG
>CAYMDG010000066.1:5724-8507 GCA_964388905.1 uncultured Bacteriovoracaceae bacterium | reverse complement strand
CCTGTTGTCCAAAAGGCCAAGATCCCCATGATCACCCCTTCCTCAACGAACCCGGATGTTACCCTCGGATCAGATTACGTCTTTCGAGCCTGCTTTATCGATTCCTTCCAGGGTCTTATCATGGCGGAATATGCGTATAAATATCTCAATGCACGCAAAGCGGTAATCCTCACCAATGCAAATGAGATATACAGCATAACGCTCGCCCGGTTTTTCAAGTCAAGTTTCACCATGAAAGGAGGGAAGGTGCTTGCTGAAGAGCAATATCCCGGAACATCTGTTGATTTCACCAAGGTTCTTTCCAAGGTGAATAAACTTCGGCCTGATGTGATTTTTATCCCCGGCTATTCACGGGACAGCGGGCTTCTGGTCAATCAGGCCGTCAAGATGGGTATCGATTCCGTGTTCCTTGGCGGTGATGCATGGGATGTAGGAATAAGCCAGTATGCAGGCAAAGCCATTGAAGGGGCATACCAATCGAATCACTGGCATTCCGATGTCCCCTTTGAGCGTAATCTGCACCTCAAGACGGCTTATGAAAAAAAGTATGGCAAAAAGATCATCGAGAATATGCGCATCCCGCTGACATATGATTCAGTGTATCTCTTTGCCGATGCAGTAAAGAGGGCAGGATCTCTCAGTACGGAAAAGATCCGCGATGCACTCTCTCGAACGAGGGATTTCGCGGGGGCTACAGGAACCATCACCTTCGATCAGAACAGGAACCCTATAGGGAAAGAGGCCTGTATTCTGAAGTTTAAAAACGGGGTATGGACATATCTGAAGTCTATACGACAGGAATAGACCACGGTCCGGTTTCACTCATAGTGCCGATTTTATTTTCTGTCGAGATTATCCCGAATAGTACCGTAAGGAAACTTGACCATGAAGACCCGGCGCCTTAGGTTCAAGATCAATGCTGCAATTACCTTAACCTGCCTGAGTGTTACCATCCTGTTCGGGGTCTACCTTTATCCTTATGAAAAGGGCAGAAGGGAAAAACGAATAGAAGAGATCAAGATTCTCATAAGTGCCGTTTTTGAACAAAAGAAAGAAGAAATCGCCAACGAGATCTTTGCCCGACAGAGGTCTGCCCTGGATAACTCACTGAATACCATTGAGGATGTAAAGGGGATTTCCGGTGTTATTGTCTATGGGATAGATGGAGGCCTCATTACCTCTACTAATCAGACCCTGATAAGTTCTATATCCAAGCAAGATCAGTCAACGTTAAACCATGGCCCTGTTTTCATCAGAAGAAACCTTAAAGGCCACCCTTATGCAGAATATACCTCGGTTATAGAGGTTATCGGGGAGAGGGTAGGATTTATCAGGATATATTACGGCCTTGCAGACATGGAGCAGGAAGCGCTTGTGACATTCGGGGTGTTTTTTTTCCTGCTCATCTCCAGCCTTGTTATCATGGCATTTCTCCTCAATATCCTGCTCAACCGATTTGTTATCAAGCCGACGTCCTTATTGAGAGATGCCATTACCAGACTTAAAGGGGGGAAACTTGGAGAGAAGGTTGATCTGATATCAAAAGATGAGATCGGCCAGGTGGGCGAGGCATTCAATGACATGTCGATGATGCTGGAGCAACAGCACAATGCGCTCCTTGAATCGGTTCAGACGCAGCAAAAGTATGCCCTGGAACTGGAGAACGCAAATAAAAACCTCGCGAGCCTGAACACAGAGCTGGAGGATAGGGTCAAGGGGCGTACTGCAGAGCTCATGAAGATTAATGAACAACTGCAAAGAGAGATCCATGAACGTATCCTGGCGGATATGGCCCGAAAAGAGCTTGAGGAAAGGCTTTTACGCTCACAGAAGATGGAGGCACTGGGTCTGTTGGCAGGCGGCGTGGCACATGATCTGAACAATGTCCTGTCAGGGATCGTAAGCTACCCCGATCTGCTCCTCATGGAACTCCCCGAGAACAACTCCATGAGGAAGCCGATACAAACCATCCGGGATTCCGGGATGAAGGCTGCCGCCATTGTGCAGGATCTGCTGACGCTGGCCCGCCGTGGTGTTATACAGACTCAAGTCTTGGATCTGAATGAAGAGATCATCAGTGATTACCTCAATTCCCCAGAATACCACCGGCTCCTTTTCCAGCATCCGGCGGTTACTGTTGAAACACGGCTGGAAGTGAGCCTCCTGAAGATCAAAGGATCTCCCATACATCTCAAGAAGACCCTCATGAATCTTATAATTAATGCCATGGAGGCACAACCCGAAGGCGGCCACATAGTGATATCTACGCAGAACATCTATGTGGACATGCCCTTAACAGGCTATGATCAGGTGTCTGCAGGCGACTATGTTGTCCTTAAGGTGCAGGACAATGGTACTGGAATCGAGAAAGAGGATCTGAAGCGGATCTTCGAGCCCTTCTATTCCAAAAAGGTCCTGGGCAGAAGCGGCACAGGCCTGGGCATGGCAGTAGTGTGGGGAACCGCACAGGACCATCAGGGGTACATCAATGTGAACAGCACGCCGGGAAAAGGAACATCCTTTGAGCTCTATTTCCCGGTCACCCGGGAAGAGATCACCCCGGAGAATGATATTGTGCCTGTAAAAGATTACCTGGGTAGAGGTGAGGTGATCCTTGTAGTGGATGATATGGAGAATCAGCGTGATATCGCATCGAACATCCTCTCCAGATTGAATTACAAGGTGATCTCTACCGCCAGCGGTGAAGAGGCTGTGGAATTCCTGGAAGACGGATCTGCAGACCTCGTGCTCCTTGATATGATCATGGACCCGGGCATGGACGG
>CAYMDG010000066.1:1780-5624 GCA_964388905.1 uncultured Bacteriovoracaceae bacterium | reverse complement strand
TTCTTGAACACACCGAGTTTCACAGGCAGCCACCAGGTGATGCCGTATACGAGCGTCTTGATGAGGGTACTCTTAGCTGAGATGCCGGAAGCTGCACCTATACCGCGTGCAACAAGAAGCTCAAGAGGATGACCGAACAGCCATGTGAAGGCAACTGTTTTCCAAAGTCTCTTGAGTGTCTCGTTCTTGAAGGGCTTGACGAAGCCGGTGACAATGAAGATCCACCCGCAGACTGCTCCCGCCATCATGATATACCAGAACCCCTTACTCTTGATCATTTATGCCCCCTTATCAATACATTGTGCTATAGAAACAGTACCAGATAAGGGTAGTTCGGGCGATATAAAAACGCTCATGATGGATAAGAACCCGGATATAAGACCATAAACGAGGGGGCCTCGGTACCTACCTATTCACCAGCTCCTGGTTCATATTCAATTATTAACCTCAGCCACGGCCCTGATCCACCCCGCGCTAGCCCCCTTGATTTTGATGGGGAAGCAATAGAAGGTAAAACCGGTTGTTGGGAGCTTGTCCAGGTTGGTGAGCTTCTCAATCTGGAAATACCCCTTATCGATGCCTGCGAAATGGCCTTCCCAGATTACAGAAGCATCTTTGGTACGCTCGAAATCCTGCGCCTGGAACGGCAATGGCCTGTCCCAGCTCCAGGCGTCGGTGCCCACCACGTGTACACCCTGCTCCACAAGCCATAGTGTGGCTTCCCTGCCGAAGCCCGAGCCTTTCACGAGGTACTCGGGTTTCCCCCAGTAAGGGGCTGCCCCGCTCTGGGCAAGGAAGATATCTCCTTCCTGGAGTGAATAGCCTATTATATCGAGTTCCTTCTTGATGTCCGCAGGGGTGATATTATACCCGTCGGGCTTTGCAGAAAAATCTACTTTCACACCACACCCCACAGCCCATTCCAGGGGGAACTGGTCGATGGTCATCGCAGGTGCCCCTTTGTCCTGGGTTGGGTGGTAGTGCCAGGGCGCATCCATGTGTGTGCCTGCGTGCGTTGATACCTCAAGTATCTCGATAGCCCACCCCAGGCCACCGGGAAGATCCTTCTCCATGAGGCCCGGATAGAAGAGCTTCATGGTTTCCGCCCCAAGCCTGTGATCGAGATATGTTATCTTGGGGATCATCATGGGCGGATCACTGGGCAGGCTGTTTTCAATGGCAATGGAGAGGTCTATGAAGGTCCTGGGCATGGCGCCTCCTTTTTTTATTATTATTGCAAGGACTTTTACGTGGCATGCGGATTCGTTGTCAAGAAAGGGATGTATCCTGATACTCTACCGGCTCCTTGACAGGCGAAGCCTTCACAGTTAACGTACGGAACATGGAAGTCGACTTTAAGGAACTCGTCAAAAAGGCTCAACAGCTTCAGTCCCGCATCAAGGAGATTCAGGAACAGCTTGCGCGCAAGAACGTAACCGTGGATTCCGGTGGAGGCATGGTGACCGTGACGGTAAACGGCAGACAGGAACTCGTTTCCATCAAGCTCGACCCGTTGTGTGTGGACATAAGGGATGTCCCCATGCTCGAAGACCTCGTCCTGACTGCAGTGAACCAGGGAATCCGACGGTCTCGCGAGCTCGCGGCAGAAGAGCTGAAGCAGATCACCGGGGGACTCCCCCTGCCCATTGACCTGCTTTGATATGGATCCCTACCCCAAGCCCCTAAGGGACCTCATCAACCAGCTCAAACGCCTCCCCGGCATCGGCGAAAAGACCGCGACAAGGTTGGCGCTCTTCATCCTGGCAGACAGAAAGAACCTGGCAGAAGAGCTTGCAACGACATTGAAAACGGTTCGCGAGCAGATCAGGCTCTGCCCGGCATGCTTCAACCTCACGGACCGTCAGAAATGTTCCATCTGCCTCAACCCCTCACGAGACCAGACTCAGATCTGCGTTGTGGAAGAACCGAGCGATGTGTTGGCCCTGGAGTCGGCAAACACCTACAAGGGCCTTTACCATGTACTCCACGGACTCATGTCGCCCATGAGTGGCATCGGTCCTGAAGACATCAAGCTCTCCGAGCTCCTTGAGAGGCTCAAGGGCTCTTCGGTAAGCGAGGTGATCGTTGCCACAAATCCCTCGGTGGAGGGAGAAGGCACATTCCACTACATCAACAAGATAATCCATGATGCGGGCCTGAGCGTAACGGTGAGCAGAATTGCTTCCGGTGTCCCTATGGGAGGGGAACTGAAATATATGGATCAGGTGACACTTGCCAGCGCCTTGCGCTACCGACGGAGCATCAAGGACATCTAAAGAGGAGATATTGATGGGTAAATTCGCCGTGCAAGGCGGGTATGTCATAAAATCGGCCCGTGACGTTCTCAAAAACCAGTATGTCATTGTGGATGACTCAAAAATAACCGGAATCACCCCGGATCTCCCCCAGGGCGTCACCGAGGTCTTAGGCGGCCCTGATGATATCGTCATGCCGGGGCTCATCAACACCCATACCCATGCAGCCATGACCCTTTTCAGGGGCATGGCCGATGACATGCCCCTCATGACGTGGCTCCAGGAGCATATCTTTCCAGCTGAGGCCAAGTACGTAAACAAGGAGTTCGTCTACATCGGATCACTCCTGGCAGCCTGGGAGATGACCCGGTCCGGCACTACGTCATTCTGCGACGGGTATTTCTATGAGGACGAGGTGGGTAGGGCCGCCAAGGAGATCGGCATCAGGGCATGGATAGGAGAGGGCATCCTCCAGTTTTCCACACCATCCCTTTCAGACCCCAATCGGACAATCGAACATGCCCGCAATTTTATCGAGCGTTGGCTGGACGAAGAGATGGTCCGGCCATCTGTTTTCCCCCATGCCATATATACCTGCACCACAAAACTCCTGAAAGAGGCATATGCCCTTACAAAAGAGCATGATCTCATCTACCAGATCCATCTGAGCGAAACAGCCGCAGAGGTTGAGCAGATCAGGCAGGACTACAATATGACCCCTGTTGAGTTCCTGGACTCCATCGGGTGCCTCTCGAAACAGACACTGGCCGCCCATTGCGTGGTCATTACCGACAAAGACATCGCCTTGCTGGCAAAAAGAGGAGTCTCTGTTGCACACAATGCCGAGAGCAACATGAAACTCGCATCCGGCATTGCCCCGGTACCCGCCATGATCAAGGCCGGGGTGAACGTCTGCATCGGCACCGACGGGTGCGCGAGCAACAACAACCTTGACATGATCGGCGAGATCTCAACCGTGGCAAAGCTGCACAAGATTTCCTGCATGGACCCTACCGTGCTCGATGAATGCACTGCCTTGACCCTAGTGACAGAAAACGGCGCCAGGGCGTTGCATTTTAACGGCGGGAGGCTAGAACCCGGCAGGCCTGCGGACATTGTGGTGCTGGGCGGTAAGGCCCCAAACATGGTCCCTGTGCATAACCCTGTCTCTCATATTATTTATGCCGCCACCGGGGGGAACGTGAAAGACGTGATCATTAACGGTAAGATCATTGTGAAAGATTCCAAATCGCTTACCGTGGATGAAGAAGCCCTGATAAAGGAATGCCGCTCAATTCAGGAACACATCAGCAGGACTTGACGGAAAAGAATACCTCATAAGGGGAAGTCTTTTCCCCAGCCCATGCAGCCCGGACCACCACCATTCCTGCCTTTCGTCTTATTGGCAAGGCCTTTGCTTTATATCAAGCGCAGCAAATATTTTGCCGATAAGGATAAAATATGAAGATCAGCAACAGATTACTCTATTCTCAGCTCAACCAGGATATCTCACGGAACACAGAGATCCTGTTCAGGCTCAGTGGTCAGATATCTTCTGGAAAGCGCATCAACGCACCTTCCGATGACCC
>CAYMDG010000066.1:0-1680 GCA_964388905.1 uncultured Bacteriovoracaceae bacterium | reverse complement strand
ACGAAAACGGTCATCGATACTGCCAAAGTTGATACCAAGGAGAGTATCTCAAACATCGAGGATCTCGATTATGCCGAGGCCATAACGTCGCTTCAGAACCAACAGACCATCTACCAGGCGACATTGAAGAGCGCCTCCATGATCACTGGTTTGAGTCTCGTTGATTACATCTAGCAGGGGGATTAATCTTGGATATTGAAACGCTGCGTTTCGGAAAGATAGCGGTTCAGGAAGATAAGGTCATAACGTTCCCAAGGGGCATCCTGGGGTTTGCCAAGAACAAGCAATACCTTTTGTTCCCCCATAGCGAAGATTCACCCTTCTTCTGGCTCCAGAGCGTGGAAGACGGCGATCTGGCCTTTGTGGTCATGAACCCGCGGCTTGTAAAGGCCGACTACTCCCTTGATGTGGATGAGAATGTCTTGAATGAGCTCGACGCCAAGCAGGAGGCCGATCTTGAGGTAGTCTGCATCGTCACCATACCCCGTAATGACCCCAAGCGCATGACGATCAACCTTCTGGGCCCCATCATCATCAATGCCAAGAGCCGCAGTGCCGTGCAGGTCATCTGCGACAAGCAGAGCTATTCGCACCAGCACCCGGTGGTTTCAGGGCAGCAGGCACAAGCCAGTCAATGAGTATATGATGACTGCCGACTTGTGACAAAAAAGGAATACCTTTATTTCCCCAGCTTCTTCTGCGCTTTTACCTGTGCCTTCATGGACTTTTTCATGAGCTTCTGATTGTCCTGGGATGGCACATCTCCCTGGTCAAGCCTCCCTCCGGCACCTGGTGAAAGCCCTTCCCCGGATACAGAGATCCGGTCAGAGGGTTCTGTTCGTGCAGGCACATCCTTCTTTTTTTGAAAGAATACCAGGATTGACCTTCCCAGGGCTTTCCCGAAAAAGCCTATAAAGCCGGTGACAAAAATCAATACTGCCCAGGTGGCAACTTCAGCCGCGCTCACATGCTCGAACATGGCCGCATCTTAACCCAGAAGTCCAGGGGGTGCAATGCTTGAACCTGTTATGGATCAAACCAGTAGATATATTACATCTCCCGCCCTTTTTCTTGACTCATACCTGCATGAAGAATTATACATCATCCGGTGGACAGACCATACCGAAATGTCATCTCCTTTGTTGCCCTGGGAACAAACAGCGGAAAGACGTATCTTATGGAGCGCCTCATAACTGAACTGAAGAGTCGGGGCAGGAAGGTAAGCGCAGTGAAACATGCCATGCACGGGCATGCCGTTGATCCTGAGGGCAAGGATACTCACAAGTTCTCCCAGAGAGGGGCTGACCGTGTCATCCTGTTTTCGCCGGACGGGCTTTTGATGTACGAGGCAAGACACCCCGAAACAGACTACCTCTACACCATTGCATCCCAAGACATGGACATCGTGCTTGTGGAAGGATTCAAGAGCGGACCTTTCAGAAAGATCGAGGTCTTCAACGAAGAAAACTACACCACTCCTTTGTGTGTTGGAGAGCCGGGCCATGGTTTCCTGGCCATTGTGAGCAGGGCGCCGGTTGATACAGACATCCCCCAGTTCCGTTTTGAAGACATCGTTGCCATTGCGGCCTTTATCGAGGAACATACCTGCCAGGGCCGATAATCTCTGGGGTAATTCGTAAGCTGTGAATGTAACCATTCCGTAAGTTCACCAACTCATGT
>CAYMDG010000065.1:4032-13014 GCA_964388905.1 uncultured Bacteriovoracaceae bacterium | reverse complement strand
CCTGATAGCGGGATCGCCTGTCTCAATCCACCGGTGGTACCATTCAATGGAATCCGCCCCGGAAGGGCTCTGATCCCTCCACTCAAAGCCCAGAAAGGTCGCCAGGGTCTTTATGGAATGATCCATGGTGGGCCAATGCGTGCAGGGGACCACAACCCCGTAATACAAATCAACTGCAATGCTCGGATCAAACATCTCCTTTATCTGCTGTTCGCTTGCTATGTCCGGGTATCTTTTTTGAAGCCTTCTCCACCACGTATGCTCGTACCTTGAATAGAAGAACAAGGTGCAGGGGAATGACGAGCGCACATATTCCCAGGCTGATGCAAAGGCCAGCCTCTCTCCATCCTGGTCAGGGGTTTCTGCAAGGAATGCCATATACCGCTCGGTGGATCTGTCCCGCCCGGTCCGCTCTACAAATCCGTGGAGGTAGCAGATGTCGCGCATGGGGTCTGTCTCGATATCAAAGAACAGCTCCTTATGGCTGTCCGGAAGATGGGGTGGTCTCTTTATGACGGGGCGTGCCTGGGCATCGGCTATAAGGCATGCCCTTGCATGGAATTTTTTCAATGTGCTCGCGTTGATGCCCTCGAATACCGTCTTTTTGCCGCTCATTAGCGTGGCAGGGTCTGTGAGGGCAAACTGCTTGACGCTTTTAATCCGTGGATACATTGCATCACGCCTTTTTCTCCCCAGCTCCGGGATGAGGGTGAGGTCATCGAGTGTGCGCAACCGCTGTTTGCACAATGAGTTCCAATGGCAGAGTTTGCAGGTGCCGCTGCTGTAAGCAGGGAATGTCGTTTCCATCAGGCTCACTATGCGCCGGGCCTGCTCCAGAGAGTCCCGGTAAAGCTTCCAGAGCGTATCCCCTGTTCCAGGCCCTGGCTGAATATCCAGGTTATAGTATATCTTCCGGCCATGGATATCCCATATGAACGGATGCCTGCCGGCAGAGACCCCCATCCTTTCCAGGATGTCTGTATACAGGCTGAGCTGAACGGCATAGTGCTTTTTCGGCCTCTGGCCAGGCTGATCCCCAGTGCCATCCTTTAACCCTGAGCCGCTCTTGATATCGCCCGCCGCATAGCCTTTCTCCATCCGCAGCAGAAGGTCCGGCTCTCCAAGGAGATCGCAAAAGCGTATACGGCCCCCATAGATCAGGCCGTCCCCCCTTGCCATGGCCTGACTGGTAAGTTGCTCGCGAACATCATCTTCGAAGGTGCTGAAATCGGAAAAGGGAATCCGGAGACCGTCTATCACCTCTTTCTCATAGGCAGTGCCTTTTTCCCAGAGCAGCTTAACAAACCTGCTTTCCGGGTCTCTCTTGGCTTGGTCCTCATGGACATCGAGGAACAACCGGTGAGGGCATTGGGCCAGATTGTAGAGCATCGATGCAGTGATCGGACGATCCATCAGTTAATCTCCAAAAATGATTACAGGGTATTAACACAAAAAAATGAAAAAATGACAAGGGATTGTAATGAAAAGAAACTGAGGGAAACTTTACTATCAGAAAACACAAACTTCCCTTTTTATTCTTTAGGCCTGTTTTATTAGAGGTTTCATCTATACATGCCGGTTGCATTTGTGTAAAATACTAGACAAGTGGGAGTTATGCAGTTCCAAACATACGTGAATGGAGGGATGGTTCTGATGAAGACATTCAAAGAACTTCGGAAATCAAAGGGATTGACCATGGGCAGTCTGGCTGAACTCAGTGGTGTATCGGCAAAAACCGTATCCGTTTACGAGCAGGAACCGCCCGCCAGGCCAAGCAGAAAGGTCGTTGGCAAGCTCTCTGAAGCTCTCAAGATCAAACCGGAAGAGCTTATGGCATGCATATATCCCGCAAAAAAGGGCGCAGGCACACGAGGCAACGTTACAACTGAAGACAACATCATGCTGGAAGAGATGCATGTGAACAGGCTCGTCAGGCTCATTGATAAAGAACTCGAAGAACTCCGTTACATACTTCTGGAAAGTGTCGAACTCACTGATGATTATCCCTCCATTGGCAAATGTATGGACATGGTAGCCTTTGACATTGAGCTGCTCTCTGAGATCAAGGGTCGGTTCCAGGAGTAATTGAGGAAGTGAGACGAGATATCTTTTCAGGCGGTACAAGTATTGGAAGATCACATAAAGAGCATAGATGATCATCCTTGATAATGTCACAAAGATCTATCACGATACCGTCTATGCTGTCCGGGACATATCCCTGAACATTGAAAAAGGCGACCTGTGCTTCATTGTCGGGCCATCCGGTGCAGGCAAGACCACGTTGTTGAAGCTCATGTTCGGCATGGAGGCCCCATCACGGGGCACTGTCTGTGTATTCGGCCGGAATCTTGCGGGACTCAGCGCATCCAGTATCCAGGCCATCAGGCGCCATACAGGGTTTGTATTTCAGGATTTCAGGCTCATCGAAGACTGGTCCGTCTTTAACAACGCCGCCATCATCCTGGAGATCCTGGGCAAGCCGGCTGTATATGTCAGGGGCAGGGTGTGGAGAATGCTCAAATGGGTCGGGCTCCAGCACAAGGTATATGAGCGGGCCAGGGACCTTTCAGGCGGCGAGAGGCAACGCCTCGCCCTTGTACGTGCAATGATCCATGATCCTGACATCATCCTGGCGGATGAACCTGTGGGAAACCTTGATGAATCCATGGCCAGGTATATGATGAATGTGTTCCTGAAGCTCAATAAAAAGGGCACAACCATCATTATAGCCAGCCATCGAAGCGACCCCCTCATGGATTATGCAAAGATCATCCACATGGAACGAGGCGGCATCACGGGTGAGGGCACGTAAATGATCCGGTTTTATTACATCCTCAAACTCATCATGCGGGGTCTACACCTGCGGCCATGGGGCGGCCTTCTTACGCTTGTATCCTGCTGGTTCGCCCTGTGCCAGCTCTCGGTTGTGTTTTATACGGTGAATGTGGCTGACAGGATAAGCACCATGCCTGCCACCTCGGGTTCCATAATTGCTTACCTGAAAGACTCCACCCAACAGCCACGTATCGCGAAGATGGAGGAGGAGCTTCGCAAAATGGGTGCGGTCTCAAAGGTGCAATACATTCCCAGGCAGTCCGGTCTGGACAAGATGACACAGTGGCTTGGACCTGATAATCCTTTGGTGGAAGGCGTGGAGCCAGAGATATTGCCTGATGCCTTCGAGATTACCCTCAAGCGCGAGTATGCAGACAAAGTTGCCATGATTGCACAGACAGTAGGCAAATTAGCGGATGTGGAGGATGTCCGCTACCGCAAGGGCCTCATCGGCTCTATTGCCGGATCCTTCTCCCGAATTGTTTTCGGTGCATCCGTGCTGGGTGCAATTGTGGTGATCTGTCTGGCCCTGGTGATCTTTCTTTCCATACGGGTGGGAATTATCTCCAGGAAGCAGGAGATAGAGGTCATGGGCATGCTCGGCGCCAACTATATCTTCATCTATGCACCCTACCTGATCGAGGCCGGGATGTACGGGTTTCTCGGGTCCATTGCAGCCCTTGCAACAACTGGAACAGGGATTGCCTATGTGCAAATCCACTTCACTTCACTGCAGGCTTTTTTACGGCACATGGACACCTATCAGGCGGCCACGGTGGTATTTTTTGCATGTTTCTGCAGTATCTTGGGGGCGCTTCTTGCCATCAAGAG
Source organism: uncultured Bacteriovoracaceae bacterium (assembly GCA_964388905.1). GTDB lineage: Bacteria > Desulfobacterota > Desulfomonilia > UBA1062 > UBA1062 > MWEI01. Next base: position 9,348 of record CAYMDG010000065.1, on the reverse strand, counting down.
GAGTATTGATGCCTAGGAAGCTCCTCATGGCGATTCTTATCCTGGTGCTCTTTTACGCCCCGGCGTCTGCAAAAAACGAATCGAGCCGCTTGAAGGAGCTCGGCAAAAAGGTCCAGGCCATTGATCTCAAACGCCGTTCCGAGGAGCAAAGAGTTCAGGATATTGACAGGAATATCTCTGCCATGCAGGGCGAGATAGCCTCTGTCAGGAATGAGGCCATTGTCATTAATGAGAAGATCAAGGAACTAAGGGCACAGATTGCGTATTACCAGCGGGCCCTGGCCGAGTCCCAAGGGATGTTGAGACGGAAGTGGGTTGCACTGTACAAGGGTGCATATCTCGATATGGCGGACATTGCATACGCCCATGGCGAGTATTCGGGATACATAGATGCCATCATCTCCAAGAATAAGGATGAGCTCATGGGTTACCGCAAAACACGTGAACAGCTGTTTAATGCCAAAGGACGGCTCGATAATGCCTCAAAGGAACAGAAGGATAACCTGAACATGCTCCAGGGAAAGGTCGGTTCGCTTAATGGAGAACGGGAGAAAAAGTCTGTATTGCTGGCCTCGCTGCGCAGAGAAAAACAATCCTATCAGGAAGAAATTCAGCGTCTCCTTAAAGAATTACAGGCCCGAAAGACTTATGCTCCCAACAGGGGCATGGCCAAAAAGATGGGAGATCTGCCCTGGCCTGTGTCAGGAAGGATTGTGCGGGGATTTGGGATAACAAGGGAGAAGGGATATGCCCTCATATCGCATGGGGTGGACATAGAGGCCGATGAAGGGGCCCCGGTGAAAACAATCCACGCCGGCAAGATCGTATTTTATAATTGGGTCACAAACTTCGGCAATACCATGATCATCGATCATGGAGGATCTCTGTATTCCGTCTATAGCCATCTCCAGAAATCCTTGAAATCTCTCGGAGAGTCCGTGGAAACACGAGAGGATGTGGCGCTGGTGGGTCAGAGCGGGGATGTGCTAAGGCCGACCCTGCATTTTGAAATACGCTATAATGATAAACCCCAGGACCCGGCCAAGTGGCTCTCAAGGAAATAGTGGATATTTTAACCTCACGAAAGATATGGTATATGACGATTCTGTAACAAAGCATTCGCTTTGAGAGGATGGGTATGAGAAACGCGAAAAGAATACTGTTGGGGTTTGTTGTTGCCGCATTCATGGGCTTCTTTCTTCTGCAGCACACGGATACACTCAATGCAGAATCCACAAATATTTTTCCGGATCTCCAGAAGTTCACCGACTGCCTGGATCTTATCCAGAAGTATTATGTGGAGGAGGTAAAGGCAGGTACCCTCGTTGATGGCGCCATCAAAGGAATGGTCTCTGTCCTTGACCCCCATTCAGCATATCTTACCAAGGAAGATTACAAGGAGATGCAGATCAGCACAACCGGGACTTTCGGCGGACTTGGCATCGAGATAGGGCTTCGTAATGGCCAGCTAACCATCATTACTCCCATTGAAGGCACACCCGCCTTTATTTCCGGAATCCGCCCCGGCGACAGGATCATAAAGATAGACAGCACATTCACCAATGAAATGACTATCGAAGATGCGGTCAAGCTCTTAAGAGGCCCCAAGGGATCGAAGGTGAAACTGACTATCCTGCGCGAGCTTCAGGAGAAACCCATCGAGTTTATCATTACCAGGGCCATCATCCACATAGACAGTGTGATTTCCCAGATGATCGAGCCTGGTTATGGATACATCAAGGTCAGGAACTTCCAGGTGGATACCTCCGAGGCCGTGCGCAAGGCCATGCTGAAGATGGTGCCGCTCAAGGGACTGGTACTTGACCTCAGATACGACCCGGGCGGACTCCTGGATCAGGCCATTGCGGTGAGCGACCTTTTCCTCTCCGAAGGGAAGATCGTTTATACCGATGGCCGTAAACCCGAAGACCGTACCGAGTACATTGCACATAAGGAGGGGACCTTTGAAGGATTCCCCATCGTTGTGCTTATAAATGGAGGTACGGCCAGCGCTGCAGAGATCGTCTCCGGTGCATTGCAGGACAACAGGCGTGCGGTTATCGTGGGAGTGAGAAGCTTTGGTAAGGCATCGGTCCAGACCATAAGGCCCTTGAGCGACGGGTCTGCCCTGAAGCTTACCATTGCAAGGTACTATACGCCCCTGGGCAGATCAATCCAGGCGAAAGGCATTGAGCCCGATGTGGTTGTGGAGCAGAAGGCCCTTGTGAAGGAAGACACCAAGGCCCAGACCTTTGTCCGGGAAAAGGACCTGAAATCGCATCTGGAGCCGGAGGGAGAAGGGCCTACAGAGACGACAGAGGGTACTTCGGGGCCTGTGAACCTGGATAAAGACTATCAGCTCAAGTATGGGCTCGACATGCTTAAGACATGGGAGGTGTTCCACCGTATCAAGAAGGCAGCATGAGAAAGAAGAGTAGAAGGAAAAGGCCAAACACGATCCTCATTACTGCCGTTATCTGTGTCTTGGTTGCTGCTGTTCTTATGGCGAGCGGTATCTATTACCTCACTCGGAAGCATCATAAACCACCTGAGAACATACAGACACCCGGCAGTATCACCATCACCAAATCACTTATTGCAGGAGAAGAACTCCTCATCAAGGGGTGTCTGTTTGACCTCGGTATACCAAAGGAGCATGTCCGGATTATGGGCCGGACTATGGATATCACACTCCCAAAGGCGCTGGATGCAACCCGTATAGAGAAGGTATTTTCGGGTCTGCGCGAGGTCGAGGGTGTGGAGGTGAGTCTGAAAGAGCCCACACGGCTTACGGTCATGATCAATGAAAGGGAGTGGAACATCTTTTTTCATGTGAGAAAGGGGCCTGAAAAAAGGCTCTCACAGGTCGCAATCATCATTGATGATATGGGCATGGATATGGAGGTTGCCCGAAAACTGGGTGCCATCGATGCAGACATCACCTTTTCAGTCCTTCCCCATGAAAAATATACTCAGGAGGTCGGGGTATATCTCCAGAAACATGGGAAAGAGGTTTTGCTCCACCTGCCCATGGAGGGGGGGAATGGGAAGAACCCGGGGTTAGGGGCAATCTTCCATGATACCGACCCTGCCCAGGCCCAAAAGATCCTGGAAGACTCCCTTGGGAAGGTTCCCATGGCCCTTGGGGTGAACAACCATATGGGCTCTGTGGTCACCCAGAATGAGGTCATCATGAAGGCGGTGTTTTCAACTATCAAAGAGCACGGACTCTTTTTCATTGACAGTCTCACTACGGGGAACTCGGTATGCCGCGTTGTTGCGGCGCAAGAGAATCTACCCTTTCAGGTCCGTGATGTATTTCTTGATAACGATCAGACATACCAGTATATAGCAGGACAGTTAGATGAACTGGTCGTGGTGGCCAAGCACCGTGGTGAGGCTATCGGGATCTGTCATCCGCACCCCGCAACTGTGGAGGCGCTGGTTAAAGAGGTCCCCCGGCTCAAGGAGAAGGGGATAGAGGTGGTTCGTGTCTCCCGACTTGTTGATAGCAGGTAGGCGCGCATGAATACCGATGGCTTGCGCTTATTGGATTCTATGGTTGTTTTATGAGAGAGGAATATGCTTAAAGGCTTAAGTTCATGAAGCAGTGGTTCGTTGTGCAGACAAATCCCAAGGAAGAGAATCTTGTGTCTCTTGTCCTTTCCAAACAGGATATCCCCATCTATCAGCCGTTCATGGAGAAGTTCGTATTCCATGCCCGGAAAAAGACCCTGAAACAATACCCGCTCTTTCCCAATTATATCTTTGTAAATATAGAGCCTACTGAAGAAGAGTTCCATAAGATCCGCTGGAGCAGGGGTGTTCGGAGGATCCTCATCGACAATTATCAGCCCATTCCCATCGAGGAGGAGTTCATCGCTTCTCTGCAGATACTTCAGGACAATGACACCGGTATCATCAAGAAGCCTGTTGAGTTCGCACCCGGAGACATGGTGCGGATCAAGTCGGGTCCCATGAAAGACCTTTACGGGATCTTCGAGGAGTGGGGCTCTGATGAAGGCAGGGTAAAGATCCTGATCCAGATGGTCAACAACAGGGCAAAGGTGGTCATGCACTCCTCCCTTATCGAAAAGGCGTAAGATCACAGGAGGGATCCATTCAGAAGATCTTCGGCAACTCCAAAACCTTGAAGGCCTCCGAAGCAAAAGCCATAGAGCGGCTCTATCGGAGGCGCATGCCATCCAATGTAGTTGTTACCCATGAACTCTGCACAGAGCTGACCCGTATTTCTTATGATGCCGGCATCCAGATCGGGCTTCTCATCAACAGACTTGGTGCCATAGAATATGCCATAGCAGGAACTGCAGTCGGCATCACCATCCCTGCGCTGCAACGCATGAAGACTCACCCGGGAAGGCTTCAGGGACTGAGGTTCATCCACACCCACTTCAAGGATGGACGGCTCACATCCGAGGATCTTACCGACCTTGCCAAGTTGCGCCTGGACATGATCTACGCCATCGAGGTAAGCCAGGACGGTCAGCCGGGACCGGCTTATGGGGCGCACCTGGTTCCTGCGGGTGACGCTGCTACCCTGTGGAAGCTCCTGGACCCGGTTCCCACCTACCGCCTGGACATACCCTTTGACGCCTTCATCACCGAGTTGGAGTACGAGATCACCAGGAAACAGACCGCACTTGTTGCAGGCTCGAATGAAGACCGGGCCATCCTGGTTGTTATGGGTACCACAGGGGGAGATGTCCTCAAGGACACCATTGCAGAATTCCAGGCACTGGCCAGGGCGGCTGAGGTTACGGTCATGGATACGGTGGTTCAGAAAAGGCCCAAGCCCGATCCCAGGTATGTGGTCGGCAAGGGCAAGGTGGCTGACATCTATATGATGGCCCTGGCCAAGGACGCCAACCTCCTTATCTTTGATCATGAGCTTACACCGTCGCAGGCCCGCTCCATTGCAGAGATAGCGGACATGAGGGTCATTGATCGCACCCAGCTTATCCTTGACATCTTTGCCCGCAGGGCACGGACCCGGGAAGGAAAGATCCAGGTGGAGCTTGCTCAGCTCAGGTATAACATGTCCCGGCTCGTGGGCAAGAACCCGTCGCTGAGCAGGCTGGCGGGAGGCATCGGCACCAGGGGGCCTGGAGAAGCAAAGCTTGAGGTGGACCGGCGCCGTGCCAAGGAGCGCATGGAGCGCCTTGAAAAGGAGGCGCGTCAGATCGGCCGCAAGCGCATGCTCACCAGGCTGCGCAGGGGCAGACAGGCACTGCCGGTTATATCCATCATCGGATATACCAACACCGGCAAGTCAACCCTGCTCAACACCCTGACCAA
>CAYMDG010000065.1:1731-3932 GCA_964388905.1 uncultured Bacteriovoracaceae bacterium | reverse complement strand
AGCGACCTGAGAAGTGATGCCGCAACCGTGTTGGACAGGGTATTGATGGGCTCCAACTTGACCTTGGGTTCATCCATCGTTCCCTTAAGACCCATGCTCACCACGATCATCTTTCCCTTATCGCCGGTGAGCACCCAACCTACGAGCGGGATCTTGCTGACCGTCCAGTCCACACTCTCCAGGGGTTGGATGCCGATATGGGCATCGATCTTTTTGGTCTTTAAGGCATACTTACCCACGGCTGAGATCTGTATGGAGTTGCTCTCAAGTGCGAAATCATTGAAATCCACCACATTGTCTTTTATATTCAGTGTCGATGAAATGCGGTTATAGGTGAAGTGATTGCTCAGGAAATCGATGTCCCGATTCTGGATGATCTTATATACATTCAGTAAAGAAAATATCTGCGAGACAAGCGCATATTTCCGTATCTCGCCATCCCTGGCGGCAATGGCAAGCGTCCCGTTCAAAGAGTCTTCCTGGCCGAAGATATGGCCCTGGATATCAAGGTTGCCATCCACAACGGATTTGATATTTGTCGCGCGCAGCAGCTTGCGCATATCAGCGCCCCGGATGGAGACCATCATGTCAAAGGTTGAGGTGCCGTCCACCGCAACATTCATAGCCCCCTTGGCGGTACCTGAGACGGTGTCCAGCACGACTTGAGAGAGGCTTAAGTTACCGTCTGTCAGGTCGGCCTGTGCGGTAGCGTTCTCAACAGGCATCCCCGAGAAGATGCAATCGACAAACTTGAGCGATGCCTGCGCCCGTAAACCTTCCAGCCCTTTCAGAGATGCAGGTTCATCTCCGGTGCCCATGCCCTTTATAACTGCGCTTCCCTTGAAATACGGCTTACCATCGTACTCGAGTTTTCCGCTTAAAGTTATAGAAGTATCGCCTGAGGTAATGCGTACCGAGTCGGATGAGATAATGGGTGTGCTGATGGCAAGCGGACCGTTTATGGTAACGAGACCGTCTTGATAGGGTAGCGTAGCATCAACGAAATTAAGGGTTCCTTCAACTGATGTGAGATTCCCCCACGTGATTGTGAGAGAGCCATCCGCAATGCCCTTTAAAGCCTGGATGCCCCGGGAATTTTTCATGGATATGTCCTTGAGGGGCAGCTTGCCGGAAAGGGTTACAGAACCTGCGTCAGGGTTGATACCGGCGCTGCCGGACAGCGAGCCCGATGAGGAATGGATGACCATGTTGCTTACATCGATTGCGCTTAAGCCCACAAGACCGGCCTTGAAGTCGCCTTTTATGGAGGCCCCCTGAGAAGAGAATGAATTGCTGCCGGTCGCGTAGGCCATGCTTGAGGCATTTAATTCAAACGAGCCTTTGAGTCTCGCTGCCTTCCCCGACCCTGTGAGCTTGAGAGTGGAGTTTTCCAAGGCAATCTTTCCCATTGGCGGCAGGTGGTCTGCGACAAGCGTATAACGGGAGAGGTTTTCGCCGAAGGGTGCAACCAGGCTTACATCGAGTCTCTTGATATGGGCCTTATCGAATGAGCCGCTCAAGATGATGTGTTGCGGTGCGGAGAAGCTCTCGGCATGGATAGAGCCTGATTGATCGGCAATGGTATGCGTGCCCCAGTTGTACGCACACCCTGCAAGCCTGATGTCACCCTTGATCTTGAATGGGTTTTTGACTGCTTCGTCGTAATAGGTGTTTACCAGGGCCTTTATCTGACCGCTCTTTACCATGGTCACCGGATTTAATATCTTGTAAATGTCCGGGGGCACCATTGCGGCACGCCACGCGCGGATGAAATCGGATATAGGCATATCCAGATCTACATCCACCCCTACGCGCATGAGAGGCTTCACCACCTCGGGGAACAAGATATCCAAGCTTTTCAGGCTTGATCCGCCTATTACCCCGGAGACATTGCTTAACCTGATATCACTCTTTCCATAGATTACCCTGCCCTTTATGCCGGTTATTCTCTCGGGTGCATGAAGGGCGCTGAAACTCTGGGCATTAAGGTCCTGGACTACATAAAGGTTCTGCATAAGGTTCTCTCCGGACAGAAAGCCACTGATAGGGCCGTTGTACTTCGCCAGGGAAAACCGGGAGCGTCCGCCTCTGATTTGTTTTGTAAGCAGGGTACCCAGCCAGTCGGGGAACATCTGAACCGGGAGCACATCAACCACCTTCTCATAGTCGAAATCCTTGGAAGCGGCCTCCAGGTTGAGCAC
>CAYMDG010000065.1:0-1631 GCA_964388905.1 uncultured Bacteriovoracaceae bacterium | reverse complement strand
TGCACTGCCGATGTAACCGCCTCAGGGGATCTGGCGGCAAGACGGGTAAAGAAAAGAACAGCACCCACCATCACAACAATAACCACGAGCACTGCAACGGCAATGATCTTGAAGGATCTCTTCATAGCATTCTCTCCACCATTAGAACACAGAGCCTTAAAATTGCAAGTATTTGTGCTCGATTTTCCTGAACATAAGCTTTTGTACCCTCGGACTCCTTGACGAATTTCCGTTAAACTGATACACTGTGTGCATGTTAGACGCTAAATATATCAGACAAAACATAGAGTTAGTAAAGACGGCCTTGAAGAACAGGGGATCTACCCTCGGGCTCGATACCCTTATGGAAAAGGATAGCGAGCGCAGGGCCCTTATCGGCAGGGCCGAGGAGCTCAAGGCCGCCCGTAACCAGTTCTCACAGAAGATCTCGCGCGCCAAGGGGCAAGGCGGTGACCTGGAGCAGGAGAAGGCCGAGATGCGAAGGATCTCTGATGAGATCAAGTCCCTCGATACGCAGATCAGGGAGGTAGAGGCAGCCATGGAGCTGTTCGCCATGGAGATACCCAATCTCCCCCACGAAAGCGTGCCCATCGGCTCCGGCTCGGATGATAATCAGATAGTTCGCAGCTGGGGCGAGAAGCCTGAGTTTGATTTCGCCCCCAAGGATCACTGGGATGTGGGTGAGAACCTGGGGATTCTCGATTTCAAGAGGGCTGCCAAGATTACCGGTGCCAGGTTTACGGTGAGCTGGGGGCTTGGTTCACGCCTGGAACGTTCCCTGATAAATTTCATGCTCGATGTGCATACGAAGGAGCACGGGTGCACCGAGGTCTGGACACCCTTCATGACGAACAGGGAAAGCATGACCGCAACCGGTCAGCTGCCCAAGTTCGAAGAGGAGCTGTTCAGGACCGATGATTATTTTCTCGTTCCGACCGCAGAGGTGCCTGTCACCAATCTCTACCGGGATGAGACACTGCCCGAGGAGGCCCTGCCCATAAAGCTCGTGGCGTATACACCGTGCTTCAGGAGGGAGGCGGGATCTTACGGAAAAGACACCCGAGGGCTCATCCGGCAGCACCAGTTCAACAAGGTGGAGCTGGTGAGGTTCGCCCACCCTGACCACTCCTTCACTGACCTCGAAGAGCTTACCGTCGAGGCTGAAGAAATCCTCCAAAAGCTCGGACTCCACTACCGGGTGGTCGTGCTCTGCACCGGGGACCTCGGTTTCTCCTCGGCAAAGACGTATGATATCGAAGTGTGGATGCCGGCGCAGGGAGTATACCGCGAGATCTCTTCGTGCAGCAACTTTGTTGACTTCCAGTCGCGCAGGGGCCAGATCCGCTACAAGTCGAAGCAGGGCAAGAAGTCCGAGCTCTGCCATACGCTCAATGGGAGCGGCCTTGCAGTGGGAAGGACCGTTGCCGCCATTCTGGAGAACTATCAGCTCAAAGATGGAACAGTCAGGGTCCCCGAGGCGCTCAAACCTTATATGGGAGTTGACCTCATCGCTTCCATCGGTTAAAGGTAAATCCGTGCGGAGGGATGGCCGAGTGGTTGAAGGCGGCGGTCTTGAAAACCGTTGTGCCGCAAGGTACCGCGGGTTCGAATCCTGCTCCCTCCGCCATTTT
>CAYMDG010000064.1:0-13024 GCA_964388905.1 uncultured Bacteriovoracaceae bacterium | reverse complement strand
GAATTGCATAAATCCTAGAAGGATAATAATCGTTTACTGCTTGCTTTAGTTTACCTGCTAATACCGTTTCGGTTTCGTTTCTATTATAATAGCACTTGAATATTATTTATATGGGTGGATATATGTACTCTCCGGACCGTTGCCAAATGAAACGTTTAGTTTTATGACAGGGACTTTCATAATTATATCTACCTTTCTTTTATTATATTTCCAGTGGAGACCAGAATCTAGAAGCTTCTCGCTTTGCCCCGCATCCCACAGTCTTCATAAACATTGACGCTCTATATTTAATCGGCTCGGAGTTTCCATAGCTTACACTCCATTTGCGTGGATATCTTCGGGCCATAAAGCAATTATTCATGATAGGCATATTATCCCTGGAGCAGAGGGGAACCCATTATCCATCAATCCCATAATCCTCTCTGCTGCTATAACCCCGGCCTGGGAGATCTTTGATCCTGGGGCATTATAGAAATTATAATATTAACCACATAAAGAGATAGCCGCCCATTTCTTATGTAACGTTTTGATATTATCTTATGTGGCTTGGTTACATAAGAACGAGACACTTCGCATAAATCATCCTCTTCGTTTGCATATCGACAGCATAACCGGTATATTTATATACACACGCTATCTTTTTTCGACAAAAGACGAATATCAAAACAACCAAAAACCAAAAGAGTTGAGTCGTATGGGTAACGCTCTATTAAGCGGATGGAAAGAAATAGTTCTTGGCTCGGCTCTTTGGCTATTAGCAGTTCCATTCCAAATATGGATTCCGAGATCCATCATCTTGGCCATAGTCACTTTTGGAACTGCTCTATGGATAGTTGGTATTGTAAATATCTGCACAACATTCGTCAGGGATTTATCTGGAAGATAGCGATTGATGGCATTGGCTTCTCTCTCATCGCCAGAAACGCCACTAGCTCTTAGCCCTGGTCTCTTCCTGGCTTGGTTACATTAAAGAGCATTTATATGATAAGAAACTTTTATAAGTAAAGAAGATACTGATTTATATTATATGTCTCCCAGAAGAAGCAAAGAACAGATCATCATCCAAATTCTCACCACATCCCTGGGAAACGGCATAAGCAAAACTCAGATTATCAGTCGTGTGAAAATGGACTATAATTATGCCGATCTTTATCTGGATCTGCTGATTAAGAAGGGCTTGCTTGAAGTCATTCAGGGCAAATTTGCTCTATACAAGACCACATCAAAAGGAGAAAACGTCTTGGAGCGTCTCAGGGCTATTGTAGAGAGCTGTTCTTAAATTTGTATCTAATTCAAATCACTTCCAGAACCGCCACCAGTGCTTAGCCTTGGCCTCTTCCTGTGATGGTGGTAGTGCCAATTGTTGTGTCAATTGAGCAACATGGCTACGTAGCCAGGCCACGTCATCATCTCGGACTCGCATAGCCTCTTTTAGCTTATCTGCTTCCATCTTGGCCACGGCCAACTCTTCTCTGGTCTTGGCGAGTTGATTTGTTTCGGATTGCTTCTTGAGCAGATCGTCCTTAAGGTGCTGAATCGTGGCCTGGGATTCTTCGAGGAGCTTCTTTAGCTTCGTGCCCTCGGTTTTTAGTGCTTTTGTCTCCTCCCAGCGAGAGGTGTTCTCGGATACAAGTTGGTCGAATTTGCTCTTTAACTCGTCATAATTGTCTTTGTTATGCTCTGCTTCTTCTTGGAGCATAACAATGCGCTTAACCTCTTCCTTTAAGCGCATAACTTCGCTTCTGCTTGATTCTAAGGATTTATCCTTCTCCTCTATCTGATTGTTGCTCTTCGATAACTCTTGCTTTAGACGCATAATTTCTTCTTCGCTGGCACTTAACTTGGTATGCGCCTCGCTTAATTCGTTATGTGCATCTAATACGGCCTGATTGTCTCCAGATATGAAATTTTCGATAGCATTAGCTACTGCTTGAGAACGGCTTATGCTCCTGTTATGTGCTTCATCATCGAGTGCACTTAACAGGGAATCTGCAACATGGACTGTAACCCTTCCCATCGCTATCCACTTCCGTTATGTGCCTGTTATGTGCGTGATTATGTACCTGTTATGCGCTAAGTCTTTTCTGGTGTCTTCTTGGCTTCCTTGGCCACTTTGCCCTTATCTTGGATCTACCTGAGATTTCTTATGTAGCAAAATTGGCCTTGGCTGCGTTACATAAGATAGTGGAGCTTTTCATTTACATGGCTCCCACATAAACAAAACTTGTTTATTCGTCACTTGTCTATATAGGCGTAAGGCGAAAGTCGATAATAGGTCAATCCCTCCCAATAGCTTAGCACATTATCGACTTTTTCCTATTCTCTTTCTACATCCGGCAATGCCTTTCCTCCGATGCGCTTATATCTCAAGATTAAAAGCTCCCGCGTTGATTGCCAGCCTTGAGGAGGGAAGGCAAAAGCTTGGAGGTAGGCTCGTAGGCTGGCCGGGCCGAGGATCTCCGTCGTAGCTGTATTCACCTTCATCACATGCCCATGAACATCTGATATGCGATGCAAATAGAAAGCACCAGCTCCACCCTAGATGAGTTGCGCGGCTGATGGGGATTGCGGCAAATAAGGAAGAGGTCAAGTAATGAGCAAATACCGAGAGAATGTCGGTCCACCAATCGGTAGCAATAAAACATATGTCTTTATTCACTTTTAGCCAAGCAAATGAGTATATAAAGTAAGCGACAAAAATTGTAATTATTGCACTCAATTTTAGCAAGCAAAAAATGTAGTATCGGTCGGTCATGACGTATTAAATTAAATAAAATATAATTATCGTAAACTTATTAAATTAAAATTTTATATATTATTAAAGATAATTAATATACAATAAACAAAATTAGTAAATATCCAAGATGATCTATCTCGCCGGACGCATGCCTAAGCATGTAATGTGAGCCTGGAAAAAATGCCAGAGCATCTGTCTGGGCTGCAGCTCATTAAGTATCGTCAATATTTATTTTTCATATCATATTAATTAAAGTAAAAATAATAATAACAGATAAGTCTAAATATTAGATCCTAAATGAATGACCATATCAAATCTAAATTGGAATGAGGAGGGAAGGAATGAAATATGTACTACTACCGATACTAATTCTATCGGTTCTGATGAACCCGGCAATTGCGATAGAAAAATTCAATATTTATTGCCAAATTGATAATCAATTAGACCAGGGTCTCAATTACGACTTCTTTGAAAGTGTGCTTGGAAGACCACTAGAAGGTAAATTTATCCAAGTGCCGATAAATATTGGGCCAAATAGACAAGATCTTGCTTTTTCTGCCTCAGGAAACAATGCATTGGATTTCGCGGGAACGTCAGGGACCGTGACGTATAGAATTGGAACGACACCTAATTTACAGGTTGGATCGACAGATGACATTCTGAAAATCACATGGGTTGTCCCGTATAATGATGGTGCACTTATAACTCCTCCAAATAAATTTACGGCAGAGGTGACTGGGAGAAATTCAACTAGTTACATTATAAAAGTAGATGGTTTTCAATTAAATGCTGCCGCCCTAAATGTTGTAGTGCACCTATCTAGGATGCAACCCGATTGCAAGACATGCGATTGCTCAGATCCAAAATGTAAAGCAGCGTGCCCAACAAATTGTAAGGAACCTACTATTGACTGCACAACATGCGATTGCTCAGATCCAAAATGTAAAGCAGCGTGCCCAACAAATTGTAAGGAACCTACTATTGACTGCACAACATGCGATTGCGCAGCAGATTCAAATTGCTATAAATCCTGTGATAAATGTAAAGTAACTTGTCCGGACTGCCCAACAGGAAATAACACGCAAAATTCAATAGTTGTTCATGGGATAGGGAACGCTGTTACGATCCCGGTTTCATCTTCTGCAGATACAAGCATCAATATAGGTGGGATAAATAACCGAATAACTACTTAATTGATTTGTTGGACTTGGGATGGCAAACCCATAATTTTTTCGCGCGGTATTACTCAACAAGCTTTTCAAAGCTATATCCAAACATAGATCTCACATAGAAACCATGGCGTTCTATCTGATATTACTGAAAAAGCCATAGATCTATTTGGGCTTGCCTGCGGGTTGCACGTACTTCCTGATAGCAACATTCCCAACCACAATCGGAGCCTGTGATATTTTTATAAATATGCTTTCGACCTCGTAAGGTAACATGTTAGGCGATGGCTTTTTGCTGCTATTTGTATTTCTGTGCTTGAATGGCTAAAGGATATAATCCTAACTTTATAAATATATTACTCTTGTTGGTTCGTGAAAAAAGATAAATTTTAGTCTCATTTAAACACATGGGAGATACGGTTCATCTTGAGGGCCATCTACGCCAATGCCGCCTGGCGCATTATCGGCCGCAGGTGTATTATCTGTTTGTTCTGTAGGGAGATCCAGACCCTCTGGAGCAGGATTTGTTCCATCCATGCTTATCGGCGGAATGGTTTCCGGTCGTCCCGCATCATCGGGCTTCCCTGGATTATCTGGTTTGACGGCACTAACAGCAAAAGTGCATGCAGAAAATACCATGAATATGGCTAATAAGAGTCCCATAGTCTTTCTCATTTGATTAACTCCCTTATATTTGAACACGGCAAAATGAGCCATGATCTTCTTATAACTAACGCATGTTTCAAGAGAATCTTTCAGAAAAAGAGAAAATAGGATCAAATGTCTATCATTTCCCTGCACCTTTCCGCCTGTTGGTCGATCTGCTCACATCCCTTCCACAATCCTTATCTCTTCTTCTGTCAGCCCGTAAAGCTCGTAGACCAGGGCGTCTATCTGCCCATCTGTGGCCTCTATTTGGCGCTGGAGAGCGGTCTGCTCGTGAGGTGTGCGGGCCTCATGGAGCTGCTTGTGTAGGGATAGCATCTGATCCACCAGGGAGACCATGTGATCATGACGGGCAACGTCGGCGGAATTATCAAAGTCAATGATACGGATAGGTATCTTCTTAAGATTTACAACTTTGACTTCCGCAAAGACACGTCCTTTTTCAGGAATAAGTTTTTGATACCACCATGAAATGAGTTTGGAGTTAAGCAGCCCTAGAATATAGTTATAGCTCAGCTTCTCATGATTTATTTTTAAATTATGTACATTTTTTAAAGAAAGGTATTTATAAATATCCAGTTGAGCTATAATTGAGTCCGCGGTCTGTCGGATGACAATCTTGACTGCATCATTAAATGGAGCCGCATAACGTGGTTCTGCTAACCAGTCTCCATAACTGATCCATCTTTCCTTTTCGTTTTGCCAACAGTATCTATGAAAATCACGTCCCATGAGATACTGGCGATATGTTTCATCTACTTTAGAATCCGCATCAAACGATTTATTATCGACCACTTCCTCAGTTTGATGTGGCTTACCTTTACCTTTACGATATGGTGTAAGGCCGCATACGATATGAGTTAAATCCCCTAATTTTTTGGAATTTCTTTCAAGTCTTAAAAACAAATCTTGGCTTACACTATCTCCACTTTGACAAAGGTTAGACTCTGGTTCTTTTAGTACCGAACTTTGATCTAAATAATATATCGTCCCATTTAAAGAAGTTGATTCATCTTTAATTTCAAGGAATCTGATCTTGGCTTCAGTGTCCTTTGTATTCTCCATTATTTCAATACAAGTTTCTACCGTTACTTCGCTAAAAACAGGTTGCCTAAAAAGAATAAGCTCTTTTAGCTTATAGTTACTTAAGAGACTCTTTCTGAAGTCCGTATATGAAGACATGTAAAGCCAAGGAGATGGAACGATAAATGATTGTAGGCCCTCACTTCGCAAAATCTGAAAAGATTTTAATATAAATAGTACAAAGGAATCTGTGATTGGAATCGGTGTCTTATATTTCGTGGATAATAAATGTCTTATATCCTGTGAAAGTTCTGCTCCATAAGGCGGATTGCCTATAACCACGCTAAAACCGCCTCTCTGAAATATCTCAGGAAACTCCTTTTCCCAGTCAAATGGGTTAATACGGTCAATCTCCTCTTGCGTTAGGCCAGGATTATCCTTCAGGATGTCCCAGCCAATCAACGAATTACCGCACTTGATGTTATTGCTCAGGTCAGGCAATGCCCTCTCCTGGAAGAGCTTAAGCTGCTTGGAGATCGTCTCATCATTCTCTCCTTCCAGCACCTTCAGCAAAAGGGAGAGCTTTGTAACCTCTACAGCCTGACGGTCAATATCCACGCCGTAGATATTGTTCAACAAAATCCTCTTGCGCTCTGCTGTGGTCAACCTCCACTCTCCGCTCTTACTCTGGAATATGGGCAGAGCCACCTCTATTTTTCGGCCCTTCTTGCCCGTCTCAACACCTGGGAGCAGTCGCTTTATCTCAGGAGATGAAGGCTTAAGGCCGCCCTGCAGCAACGGCACAAGATTTTGAACATACCAGTCTCTATGCCAGTCCAGAAGGTACTGGTAGGCCACAATGAGGAAAGACCCTGAGCCACAGGCAGGATCTAAAACAGTGATTAGCACCACTTCAAGAGGTGTCCTACCTTTCAACGTGGGACCAAGTGTTTTGCTCACAATGGCCTCCACAATGTAGACCGGCGTGTACTTGACTCCGCCGGCCTTCTTTACTTCGGGCTTGTCCTCGACCCATGCAATATGGCTCTCATCCAGCCGTATCACCTGGCCCAAAAACTGCTCGTAGATCTGCCCCAGGATCTCCGCAGGGAGCACTGAAAACGCATAAGGACTTTCAGGGAAATAGAGATGCTTGATAATTTCCTTTAAGGTGTCATCATCGATGTTCAGATTACGGGTGATAGTATCTGGATTATCCCTACCAGGTTCTTTTTTGAAGTGGAATATTCCTGAGTTATAGCGTTCATCCGCCTGCAGGAACTGTTCACATAATCGAGGATATACTCTATCACCGTTGAGCAAATCCTTAAGGCGCATATATCGTTCAATACCCCTATCTTCACAGATACGAAGGAACATTATTCGATCTATGATAGCCTGAACTGAGTAGTTGAGGCTCATAGTATCCAGCTCAGTGTTATGCAATGCAATGTTCTTTGCCAGCATCTCACGCCATTCTGATATATCCTCTAGCAGTGCAGCATCTACTCGTTTATCGCCTCGTTTTTGTGGCAGGGATCGTACGTATTTATCAAGGGATCCATTTAATACGGCATCTCGGGAGAATAGAGCGGCGATCTCTGGCCATTTTTCGGCGTATTGATCGTATCGCAGGTATAATAGCCTTGATTTCGTAGGCTTATCATTTTTAAAAGGCTGTGAAAGACCGTAATAAACCGAAAATTCCTCAAAGTCGGTTAGAATCGATACAGGTAGGTTTGCAGACCACGCATAGCCGCGAATCTGTAATGCAGGATATATCCCTGATTCGATATTTACCGACGGTCTCTTGACCTCGACAAAGAACTTTCTTTTCATTGATCCCATGAAATTATCGAATAACAGGAAGCTATAATCTGGCTTCTCACTTTTTTCAACTAATTTGAACAAACCCTCCACTTTCACCTCTTGGCGGTCTGGGGTACATTTTTTGCCTTGAACATCCCAACCAAGTGCCTCAAAGAAGGGGTTGACAAAATGATTTCTTAGCTCTGTTTCATTATATGTTTTAGATTTATAAATATGCTGATAGTCTTCAAACCTTTTAACCAGATCCTCTATCTCTTTAGGTGCCGCCAAATATCTCTCCCTCGGATGCCTCAATCATCGCTTACACGAAATAGTTTTGGGTCAAATAAAGAGCCGCCACTTTTCTTATATAACGGGTTCTTATGGCAAAATTACATAAGAAAAAGGGGGAGGCGGATAAGCAGCATCACAGCTCCCACAAAAGCAATGCGTGGACGCACCCTTTCCCCTTTATGATGGAAAAAGAATAAATCGGCCAGTTGCTATGTACATATAATTACATTGATGTACATATTTAAACAATATGTACTTCCATGCTATCACTCACCACAATTGGCGTGCACATTGGCTGATTAAAACGCTATCATTGGACACGTATCTATCTAATGCGTCGATGCATATCGTTTTTTATCCGCCTCTGTCATCTGTCGCAGCTCTTGCAGATCGTCCACAAGGTTTGATGCTTCAGGAAATCGAATCATGCTGCTCTGCCCATTGTTTCATGCATTCACCTTCTCACCAGTGAAATGATTGAATGGACAGCTCGAACAATAGCCTTTGATCAGCTTCCCGCACTGATCCTGCAATTTTTCGCAGGACCATGGATTGTAGTTACGACTCCAGATTTCTAGCACTTTGTTCAGGCTGATATCATGATCATAGTCTCTTTGGTTCTGGAATAATTGAGCTGTCGCTTCTGCAGTCAGTCCAATGGGCTGAGCTTTTACAGCAATCGCCAGCCTGAGGTAGTGACCTTCAGAGCCTTCCAGGGGGATCTTATCTTCCAGAGCTCTCTGCATACAGTAATCTAGGGCATTGCTGGAGCATGTCTTTCTCTTGCCTTCATGCCGGATGGATACCTTAGGCATTCCCTCAGAGCTGGACTCCGATAAATCAGGGATCTCCAAGAGATGCACCAGGCCGGGGTGAGAAATGGAACCATCCAGAGGTTCGAAGGTGTCAGCATCTATGAATGCAGATAGGCTCTTGCTTTTATTGTGAAAGCAGACAGGCAGCTTAACCAGGTTGCCAAATTTGCTAATTTTGCCGAGCTTCTTCTGCTTCGGCCAGCACTCAATTTCCACGCCTGCCTCAGAGTTGATTTGTCTAATAAAGCGATATGCACTATAGGTGCTAGTCTTGCTGAGGAAGATCCAGATATGATAGGAATCTATGCTCCCAGAAGCTTCCAGCAAAAACGGAATGTTGTAGTTTCGCAGGACTCCAACCACGTTACCAACTTTCTCTCGGGTATCGGTCTCTCCATTATGGGAGTCAAAGTCATCACAGCACCATTTAACCGTGTCATCGAGAGCTATCTGATAAACTCCGGCGGTGATCTCTCCTGCTATGTGCTGCCTGATTCCTTTTTCCGTCAATTCCCCACTAACCTTGGAGAACTCCCATTTTTCCGTCTTGGAGTTCTTAAACTGCTGAGCATGATAATCAGTGCGATTGACAAACATGGAATAGAGTGCACCAGAGGTCGAAGAGATCTCATTTTCATTTGTCTGAATATTATAAATTCCTAGTTTCGCTGCATTTTCTCTATCTATATTAGTAGAGGAAATGCCGTGCTTTTGGGAATTTATGGAATTAGTATTATATAATTCAATCCATTCTACGAAGTCCTTAACGGAACGTCTCTCTGAGTTTGTCTTATCCTTGCTCTCTCCATAGACCTTAGGAAGCTCAATTCCCAGATCCACTTGAACCTCAAAGATTGGTGTCCTGATAACCTCGCCGTTGCTGCCTTTTCTTTCTTTGATGTCTTTCGCTACAAGGTTACGATTAGTCCCCCAAGTTGCGGCCTGTAGAATACGGTCTACCCGACAACCGATGAAATAGACCTTCGATTCTACCTTTCCATCTGGGTCCCTCACTCTGTTGACAGCCTGCCATGTTGCCGCGTCTACTCCCTGGCGGCGAAGCCTCCGGGAATCCAGCCACCTTTCATCCGAGTCTTTGCCATGTGCCAAAGCATCGCAGGCATTGGCAGGAGTCTCTGCCATACCAACGGTAATGCAAATCCGTTCCGTTCGTTCAACCCCAAGGCTGTGATCGGATCGGTAATAATCGACGCAAATATCCTTCACCCCGAGTTTGACTATCTCCTCTCTCAGCCAATCGGCTTTGTGGCTATTTGGTGCCAACAGATAGATGGCTTGCTTTTCACGTTCGTCTATGGCCTTGATGGTTTCCAGGATGACGGGCAACTTCTCTGCAAAGTTCCTGCTTGTAAGCATCCAGCTATCTGGAATGAGGGTTAGCTTCTCTGTAGCGCCTCGCAGATCAGGGAATATCATGTTCTTGATCCCTTTGCCGGCCAGCTCGGAGAAGTAGCCGAGACGGGGCTCAAAGAGAGTCCCTGAGACAAACAGAATCTTTGCATGGTCTACATATCGGGTCAAGAACTCATTCAAGGCTCTCCATTGTCGCACCTGGCCAGCAGAGACATATACCCCGCTGCTTTCGCCCTCATCCCCGCTGATGTATCCGATTGATATTTGGACCGTGCTCAAGATGGTGATGATATCCCTAAGAGTTAGAATATCGTCATCCAGCAATTCGTGAGCAATCGCCAGTTTGCGAAGTTGTGCCCATGCCTTCTTTAGATCCTTCCATTCCAATTTTTTAAAGTTGGATCGGCTCTTTGACAGGTGTTGTGATGCATGGCCTTCCTCAGCTCGCACCATGAGTTCCTGGATTTCCTGAACATGGCTCTGGCAGAAGTCCAACCACATCTGATATATCCGCTCCAACGCCGCGTATTTTACGGGAATCTTCAGTGTGGCAAACGCCCTCACGCTCACAGCCGAAGGCAGGGAGAGAACATGAGCCTCATCCATCATAACTACATCAGCCCTGGAGATCTTTGTCAGAATCTCCTTTGCCATCTTCCCACGGCTCAGCATTAGGGCTTCTATTTTCGCATAAGTCAGCCCCATGACTCTAGGGTCTTTTGCCCGAAGGATGGCAAGGACATCGCACCACTCGGAAGCGCTGCATTTCTGGCAATTAGGCAGAGTCAGAGGTAATTGCCTTAATATGGGATTTTTCTTAAGGTCCAGCTCGATTAATGGGCATTCGCTGTTCCCTGGAATCCGCACCGCATTGCTCGATGCCTTTGCAACTGTCTCCTGCAAGATTCGCCGCGTTGGTGCCAGGGCCAGGAGAGTCCAGCCCCGCCGCTCACAGGCCATGACTGTTGATGTAGTCATACCTGCCCTAATGGGCTTGGATACGGCGCAGCTCCCAGATTCTATGATCTCTTCTGCAGCTCTGACAAGTCTTTGATCGCAGGAGAAATCTGTTAGTTTCCCCTGCCTCGTTGCACTCGCCATATTCAAGCCCTCACGCCGTCTGCTATCGGCTTAGGCTTTTGGCGGAAGTATTTATATAGAATTGATTGAGAATACATCTTGACCTCTTTGCTCTTGTGGTTAGGAGTCTGGAGTCGTCGTTTGTGCCGCTCGACGCTGGACACGTCGGGCACTTTACTATTTTCTTTAGCATATTCCTCTTGCTTCCATCGCTTCTCCTAACAAAGTTCTCGCGGCTTTCGACAAAGACAGTCCGTTTTCGCGTGCAAAGTTCTCCAAAAGGGTTCTCTGCGTCTCGGTGACTTGATAGTGCACCGGCCAAACTAGCATATTCGGTTTTGGCATACATTTCATACAATGTGCGAGTCTGCATATTAAGTTTTCTATCATATTCATAGTAATATGTAGTATGTAGTATTAGGTAGTGGATCATATGATAAGTATACTACTAATAATTCTAAGTATTCTAACTATCCTAAGTATTCTATCAAATATTTTTAAACATTTTCACGAGATCGTTAAGAAAATGATGCAAAAAAAGAAAGTGCTCCTGGAGCCTCTATCATGGCGCGCATGCTATCGATTCCTGAAAATGGTTTTATGTCATTTTTATCAATAAATGCAATAATGTCATAGAACTTAATTGGGCTATTGCTATCGATTCCACTGCTTTTTGGTGTCGGATACAAAACCACGTTGACGTGCATATTGCCTAGGTAACAATCGGTATTTATCCCTTTATTTTTATAATGAATTAACTTAAAATTCGAATTCACACATTAAATTGGTGCAAGGATACAAATATAGCCGGAAAATCAGTAAACTTCAAATTAAGAAAATTTTATTCAATTACCAAATTATTAGCAAACTTAACAAAATTTTATTTTCAGTTTATCGCAAATAATAAATCAGCAAGAATTGTTATTCTGATAACTCATCTATTCTACATACTATAAGAATGTACCATATTGGCCGCCCACACCCATGATGAGTGGGCTAGAAAGTATGTTCAAAGAGCTTTTCCTTTTGCTGGTAACGGTTTTGAGCATAGCGATTTTGGAGGTTCAAGGGCATTGTATTCGTAAATAAATTGTATAAGTAAAGATGAGATTTTGTTGGAAAAAAGACTGAAAATAACAATGGAAATCTGCTTATTAAAATGAAAATTCAGATAATTGGCTATTAAAAACAACTATTAATAGAAGAAAGATAATGCTTGATCCAATAGAAATAAAAAAACTGGTTTCCGGCCAGGTGCTACCAACACCTGACAGGAGAAAACTCCACCCCAGGAGTGTTACCGTATGTCAGAAATAGCCAATGCTAGAATAAATACCTTTGGGAGCATGTCACCCAAAGCCGATTTTGAACCACCTGATGATCCTATTCTTGAAATCCATGCATCGGAGCTTCAGGGCCTTCTAAACGAGATGCTTCTCACCCATAACCAGCTTGCTGAACTTGTGAGGGATAGCGGCATACTCCGAGGGAGAGAGCTTGCCAGGCTCACAGAGAATCATGCCGGGGCTCTGAAAGCGGAGAGATCCCCTATAACAAAGCTGATCCTGCTCAATGCCTATATCCGACAATTTCTAACCAAAGTTCGCGAAGCCCTGAAGACCAGGCCACAAGAAGGCGGGAAGATCGTTCAAGTCTGCTCTAAGATCGCGGCTAGAGCAGTGCAAATTATCGATTATATCAAGACCATAACTCAAGATGATCCCAAAAGAAAGGAGATCGCCTTGGATTCCCAACAGGCCAGGGTACTATTCTCAGGAGCTGGTGGTGAGCCTGTAAGCCGCAAGGAGACCATTAGAGCCCTGAAGAGAGCCGAGAGCCTTTGGCCCGCCCTAAAGTGTGGCCACCGGCCCAATGATGGCCGCCAGACTACACGTCTAACCGCGAAAGTGGAAGATCTGAAGGATTCTCCAATAATCGGCTATCGTGACCTTTGGCAACGGTCCGATAGGTGCGTAAGCCTTAGCATATAAGCTCACCTAGTTAATATAGTCGAAAAATATACAATTGAATTGCATAAATCCTAGAAGGATAATAAT
>CAYMDG010000063.1:7738-13029 GCA_964388905.1 uncultured Bacteriovoracaceae bacterium | reverse complement strand
AGCATTCAGAGGAATTCAGGGCTTGAGCACCTTGCCTCACTGGTAAGGCAATCCCCTGCGTTGGCTTCTGCCTTGAGATATGGCAAGGAAACCTCGGGATTTCCCTGGTTTGAAAAAGAGATCAAGGGCTTTGTAAATACATTCGGCGGCCTCTCATGTTATAATGCTCACTCCCAGGGTCACTCAGAGGTCGTGCGGGAGCTGGTTTTAAAGCTTGCCTCCAAACCTGTTATCAAACAGCAGCCGCGTCCCCCGTCCATGGAGGACATTGAGGAGTATTATCTCAGCTTTTTCACCGATGAAGGCAAATCCTTTGCCTGGGACCTGCTTTCTCTGGCGAGGGCAAGCTATCGTCTGAGGGATGACGACAACATCTACCTCGGAAGGATTAAGGGGCGCCTTATGTCAGACCTTCAAGAGGGAAGAAGACGGCTTAGGGGGAGACTAAGCGAAGTGACTGATGCAGATATTCCAAAGGCGCTGCAAGACCCTTTGTATAAACCTGCTCAAAAAGCGGAGTTGAGTGGTGGCACACCTGCTACGAACGTAAATCTGCATGCGCGGCAGCTTGTGGGGCAGCCTGCGGGCAGCGGTATTGGCATTGGTGCAGCAAGGGTCATTCTGCAAGAAAGGGACTTGGCCTTATTCAATGCAGGCGAGGTCATCGTGTGCGATGCGTTGGAACCAAACATGACCTTTATTATACCTCTGGCTTCGGGCATTGTAGAGAGCAGGGGGGGGATGCTCATTCACGGGGCCATCATCGCCAGGGAATACTCTCTGCCTTGTGTCACCGGCGTACCTAATGCGGTGAGTCTCATAAAAACAGGAGATACGGTGAGTGTGGATGGGTATCTGGGGATTGTGAGCATAAAGGATTAGTACAGAGAACAACGTAGATCCCTTAAACGTAAAATTATTTTGAAAACAACAATTTCATACAGTTTTGAGTTTATATTGTATCGAAAGGATACTAGGTGTATAATGCTCGGTAGGTGACTTCTTCGGTGGCCTAGACGCGTCTTAGGTCAGGAATGAATAGTAGACTCCCGGTGAAGTTCAAAAGGTCCATAATAAACAGATGGAGGAAGCATGAATATCTTTGTAGGAAATTTGTCTAGAGAAGTTACCAATGAGGATCTGCAGCAGGCATTTCAGGCATTTGGTGAGGTAACAACAGCCAATGTCATTCGTGATAAATTCAGCGGTGATTCTCGAGGGTTCGGCTTTGTTGAAATGCCGGCCAAAGCCGCTGCACAGACTGCCATTGCCGAGATGAACGGCAAGGAATTGAAAGGACGCGCAATCAATGTCAATGAAGCCCGTCCGCGAGCTGACAACCGGGGCGGCGGCGGAGGCGGTGGTGGTGACAGAGGCAGAAGACCGAGCGGTGGTGGCGGTGGAGGCGGTGGTGGCGGCGGAAGACGCCGATTCTAATCACGCCATATTTTAACACGGAATTGCGGGAGCGGCTTTGCCGCAACTGCTTAGTTGGGATGAGCATGAGCGAACCCCAACAAATAGATGTAGGGGCGGGCCTTGTGCCCGCCTTTTTGCAGCTAGCGCTTTTGTCCTAGTGTAGCACTCCTGTACAGCTAGAGGGGCCCGGGCCGCGATAAGACCGTATATGGGAAAGTAGGGGCGGCACAAATGGTCGCCCCATCTTCAAATCATGTCAACAGCATCTTGTACCCTGCTATCACGAGAATCAGAGACAGGGCCTTCTGCACACCCAGGATAGGGAGTTGCCGGCTGCCGAGATAAGACCCCACAAGGCCTCCGGCCACGGCGGTAACGGCAAAATTAAAGGCATAGGCAGGTACCGTATGATTGCCGTGAACATAACCCAGTAATCCGGCACACGAGTTAACCAGGATGAAGAAGGCCGATACTGCTGCCGTCTCCTTGTTTCCTGCCCAGCCCATGAGAATGAGCAGCGGGCTTAAAAAGATGCCTCCTCCCACGCCGATGAGCCCGGAGAGCAAGCCGAGTAATGCGCCTACAAGCAGTGAGAGGGAAGAATTCGGCAGGCGTATCCCACTGACAAGCATTGCCGGTTTCACAAAGAGCTGAACGGCTGAAAACCACAAGATGAGCACCACGATGTATTTATAGAAATATGCAGGCAGGACAAAATAGCCTCCGATAAAGGCACAGGGGATGGATGTGGCTGCAAAACGCCAGAAGACTGACCAGCGGAAATAACCTGCCCGGTAAAATAGGATCGAGGCGATGAGCGATACGAGAATGTTCAGCACAAGGGCAGTGGGTTTGATGGCGATAGGAGCGATCCCGAAGAGTGTCATGATGGCTATGTATCCCGAAGCCCCCCCATGGCCGACGCAGGAATATAACACAGCGATGGTAAAGATGCAGATGAACAGGAATGTTAAGATCGACGGGTCCATCTGTTGCTCCATGAGTAAGGACTGATCATCACCGTTTTCATGCCTACAGGTACGGCCCTTGTCCCCGGCAGGCCGGGCAGGTATCACCGAGATCTCTCCGAAAGGCCTCTTTGCAGGAAGGGCACAGCGCTATCGCAGACCTCGATTTTTTCGAATCGGTGATGTATGAAGGCTTTACCGTGACTTTTTCTGTGCTGTAGATACCTGTCCCAGCACTTTTGAACTCATCCAGGATCAGCTCCAGGACCTGTTCTTTCTTGGGTCTTTCCTTCAGGAACCAGGCCCTGATTGCAGGCCAGTCCACAAGTTTTGCCGCATCGAGGTATACCCTGATGCCTGCGCCGGTGTATTTGTTGTAGAAGGTGAGGCTGTAGCGGCTGGTATCTGCGATCTTGAGCCACCGGTTGCCGATGGTGCATGGCGTGAGCAGCTGCACTGCGTCCGGCAGGCAGTGCTGGCTCTCGCAGATTACATCGAAGAATTCTCCCTCGGGAAGATTTGCCTTGGCAATGTCAACCATTATTCCGCCAGCTACAATCCCCGGGGCGATGCTCCCGTGGAATGCCACTATCTTTTCAATGAATTCTTCAAAACTGTATGGGCCTATGTTCATACTATACTCCTTTTTCTGAGACCCCTCACACTAACTCTCTTCCCACAGGGGCGAGGGGGTAGGTTAGGTATGAATCAGGCAGCCTCGACCTTGCACCTCACATATCGATGCAGCGGTGTGCCTGCGAACCTGTCCCGGTAGGTATTTTTTGTGAGTCGGTTCACATTGACGCCATGGGCCTTTCCCTCATGCACCATTCCGAAGCCGTGGGGGATGATCACTTGGCCTTTGCGGGTGGCCTTGGTCACTTCCAGCTCGATCTCTGCCTGACTGGCCTCGGTCACGATGCGCACCTTCTGTCCGTCTGCAAGGTTCAATATTGCCGCATCATCCGGGTGCATAGCCAGGGTGCAGTCTCTTTTTCCTGCATTCCACTCAGGGTCGCGCATGAGGGTATTGGCGTTCATGCTCATGTGGCGGCCTGCCTGGAGGATGAGCGGGTATGCGGGATCGGGCTGCAGATCCTTTTCTTCGGCTGAGGGCTCGATGCTCTTCACCCAGTCTGCCATCTCCGGGATGTGGACGTGGATCTTTTTATCCTCGTGGGTGATCATGGAGAAGTTCTCAGCCGGATCTGCCAGGCCGATGATGACGCCTTCCGGGTGGTCGAGGATGGCCTGGAAGACCTCCTCTCCCAGCGTAATGCCCGGGGTGAAGCCTGCGCGGGCCGCCGCCTTGCGGAAGCTCTTGGGCGCAGCCTGGAGCAAGCCCCACAGGGCTGCCAGGTTGGGCGAGCCGAGCGTGGCACCCAGTGTCTTGGCCAGGACGTAAGGCAAGTCTGAGATGGCCTTGGGGTTGTCCTGGATGAATTTCATGAGCTCCATACCGAAGGTCATGCGGTCCTTTGAGGCGGCGTCAAACAATGATTGGGGGATGGCAGGGATAAGGCCCAGGGCATCGGCGAGCCTCACCAGGATCTCGCTCAGATGGAGCTGCTCCCCTATGGGTTTCACAACCGGCCTGCGCATCTGGAAGTAGATCTCCGGGAAGGTCCAGGTGAAAAAGGTGCCGTCCCATGATTCGTAGCCCGACAGCGCGGGCAGGACATAGTGCGAAAGGGCGGCTGTTTCCGTCATGGCCAGCTCGCAGGTCACCAGCAGATCGAGATTCTTGAAGGCTTCCTCGTAGGCTGAGGTATCCGCATACGAGCGAAGAGGATTGGACTGGCAGCACATGACGATCCTGGTCCTGTCCTTGTTCCCGCTCAGGATTTCCTCGGGCAGCACGTTGGGAGGGAACACGCCCATGAGCGCCGGGAAGTCCGTGGTTACGGTACGCCAGGTTTTGGGGTCGCGCTCGTCCGTGTGAGCACCCAGCGGCATGAGGCTCCCGGGGATGGGATTGCCTCCGGTGACGCAGAGCCTGCCGCAGATAGCTGCCAGGAGCAGGTGGAGGTATGAGGCAACCGTACTGTGGCGGTTCATGTAGATGCCCAGGTCCGTGTGCATGCACCACCTCCTGGTGGTGAGCAGCCGGCACACCTCACGGACCTGCTCGTAGTCGAGCTCACAGACCGTACATGCCGCCTTGGCATTGAAGCCTGTAAACCAGGGCGCAACCTCTTCGAATCCGGCAATGTGCTGCTCGATATAGTCCTTGTCCTGCCAGCCCTCCTCAAGGATGATGGCGATCATGGCCCGGGTGAGCAGGGCATCGGCTCCGGGCCGGATGGCCAGGTGGATGTCCGCGATCTCGGCGGTCTCGGATTTCCTGGGGTCGATGACAACCAGGAGCTTGTCCGGGTTCTTGGAGAATTCCTTGAGCACCAGCGGGGCCCGCGGCATCTGGTGGCTCTGCATGCCGTTCCAGCCGATGGCAAGGATCATGTCGGAAGCATGCTCGTCCGGGATGCCGAAGAGATACTGCTTGCCCGTGAACCTTCCCGAGGCCCAGAAGATGCCCGTGAGTTCCTGGGCAAGGGGGCTGTAGTGGTACCGGGAGCCGAGCGCGCGCATGAGCCTCACCCCGAAGGCTGCGTCGAAGTGGCAGCCCTGGCCTCCGCCGCCCATGTAGGCATAGGATTTCTGGCCATGCTCGGAGATGATTTCCTTGATCCTGAGCGCGATCTCGCTGATGGCCTGTTCCCAGGAGATTCGTTCGAACTTGTCCCCTACGCGCTTCAGGGGGTGGGTGAGCCGGTCTTTGTGGTGCTGGTGAAAGGCGATGTTGGCCCCCTTGCGGCAGACATAGCCTTTGGAGCGGGGATTGTCCTTGTCGCCCCTGGTCTTTACAATCCGGTTATCCTCCACATACACCTCAAGCCCGCAGTT
>CAYMDG010000063.1:4920-7638 GCA_964388905.1 uncultured Bacteriovoracaceae bacterium | reverse complement strand
TCGCTCAAATCGCTCATCTCCTGCATGAGGTTGCCGATGGGGCACCCGCAGCGCAATCCCATGTTCTCGAACATCTGCTGGTAGGCATCCATGAAGCGCTCAAGCCTGACAAGGGGAGGGATGGAGTTGTCGCTCAGATGATGTTCCCCCATGGCCTCAATGAACTCCCAGTAGTAGTCTACAAGCTCAAGGCCGAATGCGTCCTTGCTCTTGAAATAGAAGTAGAAAGAGCCCTTGGGAATGCCGGAAGCACTCAGGATCTCCTGAAGGCCGGTATGATTGAAGCCCTTGGCGTGGATGAGACGCGCCCCTTCCCGGAGGATGCTCTTCTTTGAGGTATCGCGCGCCATGATCCTCATAATAGACCAGTCGTCTAGTTCCTGTCAATACCAGCTTCTGCTCTATCCGGTCACAAGGGGTAGTTAAATTATCTTTTCCTTGTGCAATCAGAGACTTCCCCCTAACTTCAATATCAGTTAATATAAGACAACCTAAGTTCACTAGAGGTGAACACTTCATTGACGTTATTATAAATGGGAAGGGGGGCGGATCATCAATGGGAGTCCATTATCTGGCAGGGAAATCTGCACCGAAAGAGATGCTTGTTAACGTGAAGGCACTTATGGATGCCTACTATTCTTTGCATCCCGATATGAATGTCGCCTCCCATAGGGTATCATTCGGCACCTCCGGCCATCGCGGGTCTTCTTTTTCTTACAGTTTTAATGAAGACCACATCCTTGCCATCACCCAGGCCATCTGCGACTATAAGAAGGAGCTCGCCATAGACGGGCCGCTGTTCATTGGAAAGGATACCCATGCGCTTTCCGAGCCGGCATTCCGGACAGCCCTGGAAGTCCTAGCAGCCAATGCCGTTACGGTCATGATCCAGGAAGGCGGCGGGTTTACACCCACACCGGTAATCTCGCACGCTATACTCGATTATAACAGGGGCAGGCAAGGCTCGCTCTCAGACGGCATTGTGGTGACGCCGTCCCACAATCCGCCCGAGGACGGGGGCTTCAAGTATAACCCGCCTGAAGGGGGGCCTGCGGACACGAATATTACGGCATGGATCGCAACGAGAGCCAACAAGATCCTTGAAAGTCGCAATGCCTCAGTAAGGCGCATCCCCTTTGAGCGGGCAATCAAGGCACCTACCACAACCCTGTATGATTACATCGGTCCGTATGTGGAAGGGCTCTCCAGCATTGTCAACATGGATGCCATCTCATCTGCTGGGCTTAAGCTTGGGGCCGATGCCTTAGGCGGTGCGGGCTTTGCCTTCTGGCCCCATATAGCCCAGCGTTACGGGCTTGATATCAAGCTTATGCACGGTAAGGCCGACCCTACCTTCTCTTTCATGACCGTGGATCATGACGGCAAGATCAGGATGGACTGCTCTTCACCATATGCCATGGCCGGCCTCATCGGCCTGAGAGATCGTTTCGACCTTGCCTTCGGCAATGATCCTGACTTTGACCGGCATGGTATCGTAACCAAGACAGGCGGCCTCATGAATCCCAACCACTACCTGGCTGTTGCCATCGAATATCTCTTCTCAACCAGGGATCAGTGGAGGAAAGACACCGGCATAGGCAAGACCCTGGTGAGCAGTTCCATGATCGATAGGGTTGCCCATTCTTGCGGCAGGCAGCTAGTTGAGGTGCCTGTGGGGTTCAAGTGGTTCGTCAAGGGGCTCATGGACGGCTCGCTGGGCTTTGGAGGCGAAGAGAGCGCAGGGGCATCGTTCCTGCGCACGGACGGTGCGGTGTGGACGACGGACAAGGACGGCATTATTATGGACCTCCTTGCTGCAGAAATGATGGCAGTGTGGGGCAAAGACCCATCCGAGATATATCACGGGCTTGAATCGCAGTTCGGCTCGTTTGCCTATGAACGTATGGATGTCCCGGCAAGCGCTGACCAGAAGGCCGTGCTGGGCAAGATCTCTCCGGAACTTATTGCCAAAGGGGACCTGGCGGGTGATGCGATCCAATCAGTCCTCACCAAGGCTCCGGCCAACCAGGCCCCCATAGGCGGGATCAAGGTAATCACCGACAGCGGTTGGTTCGCAGCGCGGCCCTCGGGTACGGAGGATATCTATAAGGTCTATGCAGAAAGCTTCAAAGGTGCCGAACACCTGAAGCAGCTGCAGGAAGGGGCCCGTGACCTGATTAACCAGGCGTTCGTCAATGCAGGGCTGGTCAGGTAGATGTTGCTGCTTACCCCTTGACCGCTGATATGCAACCTTGATCGGTAAAAGAGAGAAGGGTTGGAGGGGAAAATCCTTATGGAGAAAAGGAGATCCCAAGAACAGCTCGCTCCAGGCAGCATAAGCAGGGGAAGGCTGTTCGTTGATCTCATCAAGTACTTAATATTCATGACCCTGCTCGTGCTGCTCATGGCCAAAGGCACTGCCACTCTAGGCTATAACTGGCAATGGTACAGGATCCCGAAATATCTCTTCACCATCACGGATGGGAACTTTGTTACAGGCCCGCTTCTGAAAGGGCTCATGGTAACACTGCGCATTACAGGCGTAAGCATGGTACTGGCATTTGCCATTGGCCTTGTAACAGTGCTGTTTCGGCTTTCCAGCTCGTTTTCCGCCCGAGCCCTTGCCAGGGCATACCTGGAGCTGATCCGGAACACCCCACTGCTCATCCAGCTCTTTTTGATCTACTTTGTCATTTCACCCATAGCAGGTATCGGGGC
>CAYMDG010000063.1:0-4820 GCA_964388905.1 uncultured Bacteriovoracaceae bacterium | reverse complement strand
GCAATCTATGACCTGGCTATGCAGGGCCAGGCTATCGTGGCCGAGACATTTTTGGTTTTTGAGGTCTGGTTTACAATAGCGGCCATATATTTGATTATAACCATAAGTCTCTCAACGCTTGTGCATGAGATGGAAAAACATATGAAGAGAACCCTTGCATGAATGGTGACTTATAGAAGTATCATCCGGTTTCAATGCAATTATCACGACTTGTACCAATGCTCACTCTACCCTGCCATAAAGGTATGGCAAAAAGTATGGAAGGCCAAATAACTCACCATCCCTCTGGCTCCGGAAGCTGTATTTCCTCTACAAATCCTGTTTAACGAATCAATGTGGAGTCTCCTGGTTTTGAGTTACTCCTTGGATTTCGATTGCTTACCCGGCTTTATCTGTTTCACGCCTTCAGATCCCACCTGCACGGGCTGAACCGGCAGCTTTTGTGGCCTACTGATTTTACCGGGCTTTTCAGTTTGGCCGGTTTTTGGGGGAGCAATCCGTTCCGGCGCCCTTGCTTTGCCGGACTTTTCCTGCAGGGGCTGTGGTGCCGGCTTCACGTGTTCAGATCCCACCTGCTCGGGCTGAACCGGCGGCTTCTGTTGCCTGCGAATTTTACCGGGTTTTTCAGGTTGTCCGGGTATTTGGGGAGCTATCTGTTCCGGCGCTCCGGATTTGACCGGTTTTTCCTGCAGGGCTGGTGGTGCCGGCTTCACGCGTTCAGATCCCACCTGCTCGGGCTGAACCGGCGGCTTCTGTGGTCTGCGAATTTTGCCGGTTTTTTCAGGTTGTCCGGGTATTTGGGGAGCTATCTGTTCCGGCGCTCCGGATTTGACCGGTTTTTCCTGCAGGGCTGGTAGTTCTGGCTTCACGCGTTCAGATTCCACCTGCTTGGGCTTTACAGGTGGCTTCTGTGGTTTGCCAACTTTACCGGGTTTTTCAGCTTGGTCGGGTATTTGCGGAGCGACTCGTTCCGGCGCCCTGGCTTTGCCGGGCTTTTCCTGCAGGGCCGGTGTTTCCGGCTTCACGCGTTCAGATCCCACCTGCTCGGGTTGTACCGGCGGTTTCTTTGGCCTGCCCATTTGACCTGGACGTGTTTCTGTTGCTCCCTCTGTACGCCTTTTGATTTCTTTCTGCTGAAACTGCACTTTAGATTCCGGCAGTCTTACCTCTTTTGCCGGGACTATACGGTTCGTGATCATGGGCGGCGCGACCCGGTATTCCCGGTTGATCCTGCCTTCCGGGGTTCGCTTCACTTGCTGCTGAAGCACTGCGGCGTTTTCTTTCCTTCCCTTATCCTTGTGCATGTTCGTTTCATTTTGTTCTATACGTTTGATTACGCTATTGTGCGGCTTCTGGTTTACAGGTTTGTTCGTGTAGCTGTAACGCTGCTTGTTCGTCGAGTAATTGTTGATCACTGTATTATTGACTACCGGCGCACCGCGATAGTTATTGATGATGGTGGTGTTGTTTATGTTGTTCACCCGAACATTTCTGTAGTTGTTCACATTATAAAAGTTGTTCTGGTGGACCACGATGGCACGATTTGCATAGGCATAATTCCGGACGTTGATGTTGATCCGGGTGATGTTGACATTATTCACAACCACCGAGTGAGGGTCTCCCCAGTGGCGGTGACTGTAATAAGTCTCGCGCGGGGCCAGAGGCACCCATCCAACATTAGCCCCGCTGTGAATCCATGAAACCCTGCCGGGGTTCCAGAAAAAACCCACATTGAGCAGGGGAAGACCTATCTGCACACTTGCAACAGGAGGAGCCCAATACCAGTTATTCCTCACATAAACCCAGTTGCCGTAATGGTGGGTCACATAACCGAAAGGCTCTGCCGGGATCCATGTTTGGTCCCCATCCCAGTCGGTCCAGCGGCCCATGGTAAAAGGCGACCAGCCTATGGCTACGGTGGTAGGCCGCCAGAACCAGCGAGAGCTTCCTTCATAGGGAATCCTCTCCCACCTTCCATTCTCTTCAAGGGTATATGCCTCGTCCCGCAGGCTGGGCGGGAGATAATTTGTCGAACGCCCCCTATGCCTTGCCTTTTCAGCCCAATATTTTTCACGCTTCGAGTTCCACCTGTCCCAGTCGGGATCGACGGTTCCGTCACCTGATGACACCTGGTCATAGTCGGCGAGTATCGACGGAGAACCTTCTTCCACGTCGTATTTGGCCTCATTTTCCGAACGGACGAAACTCACTTTCCCCCTCACCGCAACCACTTCGACGGAGTCGTCGCCCACATAGAAGTCAAAGACCGTGCCCGGATAGGCCAAGACGTATCCGAAGGGACTTGTAACCTTTATGGCGGTATCGGAGCTTTTATTGTAGAACCTTGCTACGCCAGAAGCTACGTCCATTTCAGACAGGTCAGTGTCAAGGGCTATAAATTGGATCTGTGTGTTGTTCCCGGTCCTGATCCAGGTACCGTTGGGAACAATCAACTCTGCTCTCCCCGTGCTTCCTGAATAGAGGGTGTCCCCTTCACCGAACGGCGCGTCCTTGACTAACGCCACCCAGTCCTCGTCATCTGGAATATAACCGAGCAGATCCCCTTCAACCTGGTAGACGCGACCAACCACCACGGCCGGTTCAGCTGCAGCCAGGGAGGGGAGAACTGGAATACTTATGGCAATAATCAAAAAGACCAGCGATTTAAGCAAATTATTCATTTTTAGCTCCTCCTTTTAGGTGCATCTTTGACCTTTCCTTCAAAGCACATAAAAAATTATAAGAACTTTTGTTCCGCAGGAAAACCAGGGTACTGCGTAAAGACCCATGGTAATCTTATAGAGCCAATAAACGTGTTTGTTCTCATCGTCCCGTCTTTCCTGGTTCTTTTTTCAGCGTTCCACTCTAAGGTTCTACCTCTATGGATAAACACGAAAAAATATCAAAACAATACGAGGTCCTTTTTATTGGAACCTTACGTATAATAATCATCAATTTGTTCCAGACAAGGGTGTATGATGTGATCCTTCTTTTAAGTAACCCAGATTTTGCGGTTAAGAGGCGTAAAAAACTGATCCGTTCGAAACCTGCATCTTGCAGTATGTGCTCTATGCTTATTCTGTCGGACCTGAAAGCTGCAAGATGCAGGTTTTGAACGGTTTATTTAAAGAACAACTCTATGATCAATATGAGTACTATGCTTAAGGCCACCTTTAGATGCATGAAACAATTATGGTTACAACCAAACGTAAAATCCGGGAGTATTGTTGATCCCGATCCTTCGGCTACAGTCCGGCCAAACATTTCGGATTATTCACATGCTCATAACGCCCTTGATTTTCATCCTTTGATAATACCATGACCCGTGGATGTTCTGGTAGGTCCATACCAGCCGGAACAAGAGCGGCAGCCTGGGAATCCATAATGAGGTCGTGGGGCCCATACTTGGGGCAGTGCGTCCAATGGTGATCTTGGATATGAGCACGCCTTCACCCTCCTCCCGGCTCATTCGTGCCAGGACCACCCCTGACCCGTCCACGATCTGGGTTTCTCCCAGGTAATACGATTCATAGGGCACCCCGGGCAACCACGGCATGGATGCCTTGAAATCTCCTGCATGGGCTGCGTGAATCACCGGGACACCGAGGAGTCGAGAGAAGGTCGCCGGGGTTGAAGCCATGACATTCAGGTTTCTGCAGTGGTGCCAGTCCCATAAAGACATGGGTGGCCACCCTTGAGGCATTGTCCACCAGCAAGATCCGCCCAACACGAGGTCCACCTTGCCCAGGAAACGCCTTACCGTACGGGTTCTCACGAACTCCCAGCACAAAGCGGATCCCACCTCGCCCAACGGGGTGGAAATGATGCCGTCATCATGTCCCCCCACATAGTAGCAGTTTTCCCACATGGTTGGCTGGTCCTTGTCGTGGAACGCCGTTGAGCCGTCAGGCATGGCAAGGACAAAGGTGTTGTAGCGTTCGCCGGATCTTGATGCGATGAATGAACCGCCCACATAGAGCTGGTGTTTTTTTGCCTTGGATACAAGGAATTCCGTTGCCTTGCCGTCTAGAGGGAGAACGGCATCGAGCAGGCTTGGGTGAAAGGCGGCAGCGCTCGTGAAGAACTCAGGCAAGATGATTACCTGTGCACCTTTTCCGGCAGCCTCCTCCACAAGCCTGTCTGCCTTTTCCAGGTTGGCTGGGACATTTCCCAGAACCGCTTTCATCTGCACTGCTGCTGCCTTCAATGTCTTCGCCATGTCTTCTCCTGTAACTGATGATAGTAAAGAATAAGGCCCTCCTTCTATGCCTTAAAAGGGAAAATTCCAGAAATGGAGGGCCCGTTTATCTAGTCGTTTCAGGCTATCTTTCTGCTCAGTTTTTTTAACCTACTTATGCGCCGGCGCAGAATGGCAACCCTGGTTTCTTCCTTATTTTCATGTGCAACGGCTTTTGCCTTTTTGATTTCCTTGATCTTGGCCTTGATGTCGGGCTTGGACAAGATAACCTTAGCTTTGGGCTTTTTCTTCTTTTTGTCATGATGCACAGGCCCTTCGTCCTTGATGCCTTTTGCCTGCTTGATAAAAATAATGAGCTGCTCCTTGGTCATGTCCCGGACTGCGACTTCGGTGTGCTCGTGGGGGATCTCTATAGCGACCTCCCTGAGCTCCTTGATGGTCATCTTTTCGATGGGTTTTTCGTGGCTATGTTTCTTGGTCTCTTCTGGCATGGCTTTGATCCTCCTCCTTTGTCATTCGTTTCAAAAGATTGAGGCCATATGATCAAAGAGGTCCTAAGGAGTGCAGTTTTCGTGGCGTTCGTCTGCATCCTAAGGAGCTTCTTGGAAGATGCGGCCGATGA
>CAYMDG010000062.1:9676-13084 GCA_964388905.1 uncultured Bacteriovoracaceae bacterium | reverse complement strand
CCCCCCCTATTCTGTTGGCAGGCCATTTGCTTCTGAAGCACTACCATGATGTCTATCAAGCAATTAGTAAGGGAGGTTCAGGATGTCGGAAAATAGAAACAATAAACGGGTAAGAGTAAACATGAAGGTCGATTATCGTGACGATACCCATCCCGATAAAATGGGCAGGGTAATTGATATTAGCAAAGGCGGCATGTATGTGCAGACCGGATATGCCCCTGAAGTGAAAGGATACCTGATGGCCAGTCTCGATGCCGAGGATTTTGGCAAGGTCATATGGGTGGAAGGCTATGTTGCCTGGAAAAACCATACAGGTATGGCGGTCACGTTCACAAACACGGATACGAAGGGATTAAACAACCTGCTGACATCCAGGAGCGCACCGTTCTGATATCCCTTCAAATAAAAACAGGATTCATTTTTGGGACTCTTAGGGACTCTATGGAATTCCTGGAGTGGGCTCTCGGGGATAGGTGACAAATTTATGGTAAATCGAGATCATATGGTGAAATTTCTGGTCTGCCTCGGGATGTTAGCCGCATCTTTAGCAGGATGCGCCGCCTCGAAAGAACACGAGAGCACTGGCCAGTATGTCAATGACTCGGTAATAACAACCAAGGTTAAAACCGAAATCTTATATGAACCAACGCTGAAATCTCTCCAGATCGATGTCAAGACGTATCAAGGGGTGGTCCAATTAAGCGGTTCTGTCGATTCCGCGAGCAGTGTGAAAAAGGCAGGAGATATTGCCGGCGGCATTGAGGGTGTAAAATCGGTGAAGAATGACTTGATTACGAAATAGGAGAAAACAAATGAAGAAAGTCATTTTATTGTCAGTGTTAACAGTACTCGGATCAGCCTTGATTTTTGGCTGCGCTACTACCCAAACATGGCCGGATTCTGAAAGGAATGCAGAGAACAAGATGGTTGTAATCCAGGAACAGATTGGGGATGGGCTGAAAACCGGGGCGCTTAGCCCTGATCAATCCCAGATGTTTCTGACGACCCTGAAAGGCATTCGAACAGACTATACGGCGTTGAGAGACAAGCCGGTCTACCGGGAAGAATGGAACAAGCTCCATGTAAGACTTGATGCGCTTGGATCTGAGATCAACAGGGCACTTGCCCGGCCTGCAAAAATCCACACACCAAGGGAACCAAGAAACGGGGACAGGATTGTCTCACTCCAAAGTAGAATTGACGAGGGAAGAATCAACGGGCGATTGCCTGTAACAGATGGGAGAGAGTTTCAAGCCAGACTAGACGCCATTCGGAGTGATTATTTGCGGATGACGGAAGACGGCAGATACACCACAGACGAGGAGAGAACAGACATTTCCCAAAGGCTTGACTCATTGGAAACAGATCTCAATCGGTTCCGGTAAATTTTTTCACAAAATCAGATTCCAGGGCTGGCTTTCTGTGGCAAATGGTGAGGGTCCTCATTCGACCATTCCCTTGTTTGAGTAAGGTAGAAAGGAAAAAAAGGTAAATATGATGAGATCTTCTATGATAAAATGTGGATTCCTTCTGTCAGCTCTCATATGGATAACACTTTTTGCCTGCGGCGGAGGCGGTGGAGGTGGCAGTGGGTCCAGCGAAACAGAATCAAATATTATTCATTCGGATGATTATACCAACAGGGATATCACTAAGGTTTATACCTTCCAAGAAACCATGGTGGACACTACGGATGGGAAAAATATTCAAAGCGAATATACGATAGGCTACAGCTATGCCCAAGTAGCGACCCTTCCCAGCAAATACGGCTATTCTGGAGCTATTTCAGGACCATATATTGTGGAGACTATCGAGTTAAACGACGTAGACAAAGTGTTCAACTATCTCAGTTCTTCAAGCATCATTATCAGTGATGATTCCACTGTATTTACAAATATCGACAGGGGTTCCTCCACGGGTGTCATACCGTCTGATTGGACTGTGGGCACGGTTTACTCCAAATCCAGCACCGAGGATCTCTTTAATTCTGCCAGTGGTCTAAAGGTCGGCACCAGGACCACGGAATATACCCTCAAGGCCCTTGGTATGGAGAATGTTACCGTACCTGAAGGAACTTTTGAAACGGTAAAGACTCAGGAATCCTCTACTATGACCATCACATTCGTTGGTGGAACCGAGATCATAACTTCCACATGGTTTTTCTGGTATGGTAAAGATGTGGGATTTGTCAAGAAAGTCTCGAACACTATGGACATAATCACCGTAGACTCCTCTACTGAAACATTGACCAGCACCGCGACTGATGAGCTGACAAACGTGAGCCAATGACCTGAGAAGGTAAGCTCTATCCTTCGTGCAAACAACAGTTCTTCATGATCCTGGCGATAGAATTCTGAACTTCTTCATGAAGTTCATATTTTTGTATATGCATGTGTCCTATATCCAAAGTATCCCTCAATATGTTGAGGGTCCACCAAATATTGAGGGCAAACGACTCATTTCAGATTATCCTGCTGTTATCTGTTATTCACCTAACCAACTGTTATCAATGGATGTAACCAAACTTACGACCTTCCTTCGGCTATTGGCAGGCCATTTGCTATTACTGTGAATAAATGGAGATACCTCATTTACTGATGCTGTGTGAGCCAATTTATTAACTTGAGTTAATCATCAGATAACACACCAGATGGCAAGGTGATTTTAGGGGGAAGGACTATATATGGGTACTATTAACAATTATGATGAGTTTCAACATTATTACCGGGAAATCCAGCACTACGCTCCCCTTACCAATGAAAAGGAATATGAACTTGCAAGACAATATCAGGGAGGCAATGAGGCTGCCGGGCAGCAAATAATACAAGCAAACCTCAGGTTTGTGGTGAAGGTGAGCAGGAAGTATTTTTATTGCGGCCACAATTATCTTGATATTATTCAGGAAGGGAATCTTGGGATGATAAGAGCCCTGAACCGTTTTGATCCTGAACGCGGAATACCTTTTATTTACTATGCGGCCTGGTGGATCAAGGCCTTTATCATGTCTTTCATGAGCAAGAGTGCAAAGGTAAACACGGGAAGTCTGAGTCATGCCAAAAACTTGTTATCATTGGATGAACATCTTGGAAATGATGATCCGGACAAGGATCGGTGGGTTGATTTCCTTACCGATGGTAACGATCCGGAAAAATTGTTCTATGGCAAGCAGACATCATGCAATATATCATCTCTGCTCAATCACTGCTTCAATTTCCTCTCCCAAAGAGAGGTGTCTGTCTTAAGACAACGTTTTTTAACGGATCCACCCATGACGCTTAAGGAGATTGGTACTCAGCTTGGCGTAAGCAGAGAACGTGTCAGACAAATCCAGATGAGATCCATGGAGAAATTGAAGCAGGTCTTGGAGGATCAAGCAAGCAGTTTCTCTGAGTCTAACACCGTTGAACC
>CAYMDG010000062.1:7389-9576 GCA_964388905.1 uncultured Bacteriovoracaceae bacterium | reverse complement strand
ATATTATTAAAGGCTGATTCCAACCTTATGATCTTCTTCCGGTAATTGGCAGGCCATTTGCTCTTACAATCAATTATTATGATCCTGGCAATCATACGAATGAACGTCCTTGCCGAGAAGCGTCTAGAGTTGTCACAGACGATTGCTTCACTGTGCGGTTCCACAAGGATGGAGAAGGGATGCCGGCGCTGCGACATCTGCCAGAATATCGAAAATGAAAATCAACTCTTTCTTCTTGAAGAATGGGATACCCAGGAGAACCTTATGACCCACCTGAAGTCGGAACATTTTAAGGTGCTGCGGGGGGCCATGAACCTCCTCGAAGAGCCCTATGAAATGATGTTCCACTCGGGGCTCCACCTGGCAGGTATGGAGGAGATTTAACGGGTAATTTGCACCTACAAACTGGATGGACGCATTCTGTCCTCAGAAAGGAGTCGACCATGCTTTGGACCATCTGTGTGATTCTTTTGATTCTATGGCTTCTCGGATTGATCAGTGGCTACACGATGGGTGGGGTCATACATATCCTGCTGGTCATTGCCATCGTTGTAGTACTGGTACGGGTCATTCAGGGACGAAGACCATTGTAGGGATTAGACGCATAAACCTGTTCAGAAAGGAGATCAATTATTATGAAACCGGCAATGATTATCGGTATTGTATTAATCGTCTTCGGAGTAATGGCACTTGCCTACCAGGGCATTACTTACACAAGCCGTGAGAAGATCATTGATATTGGCCCCATACAAGCTACCCAAAAGACTGAAAAAACCATCCCGCTTTCACCCATTTTAGGTGGCGTTGCGCTTGCAGGTGGAATTGCCCTGGTCATCATTGGTGGTGGAGCTAAAAAGTAAAGCATCTTAAAAAGGATAAAAGAAGGATCATATGAAAAAGAGACTGTCAGAAGAACGTGTCTCGCAGTGAACCATTTCTCAATCAAATATACCAAGGAGGAATAATATCTATGAAAAATAGAACTATTTTTATCAACCGTTTAGTGCTTCTTATACTGATCACCGCCGTTGTGGGCTGTGCATCGACACCCACACATCAAAGCACCGGTGAATACGTTGACGATTCGGTCATCACTACCAAGATAAAAGCTCTGATTGCAGAAGATGATTTTCTCAAATCATTCCAGATCAGTGTTGAAACTTACCAGGGCACTGTTCAATTGAGCGGCTTCGTTAATTCTCAAAAAGCCGTCGATAAAGCCGGCCAAATCGCAACGAGCGTCCAGGGGGTTAAGTCCATTAAGAACAATCTGATCGTGAAGTAGATGAAGGAGAATACCATGAAAACAATGTATACTCCATTTCTAATTGTGGCAGCAGTAGCCCTGCTGGTGATCAGTGTGCCTGTGCACGCTTCGAAAATGGACAGCCGAATCGAATCAACCGCCAAGCAGTCGTATGTGTTCAAGACCTACCTCCAGGCTGATGATATCAAAATCCAGTCCATAGATGGCGTTGTTACCTTAACGGGAACTGTTTCCGAAGAATCCCACAAATCATTGGCCAGGGATACGGTAGCAGGTCTCCCCGGCGTGAAGAGCGTGGACAACAGGCTGGAAGTCAAAGGGGATCGCCCCGCTGAGAACTCTGATGCATGGATCATGATGAAGGTGAAAACCACACTCTTGTTCCATCGCAGCGTGAATGGCATCAAAACTGAAGTAAAAGAAGTCAAAGATGGAATCGTCACCTTGACCGGCGAAGCAACCAGCCAGGCACAAAAAGATCTTACGACCGAATACACCAAGGATGTGGAAGGTGTCAAAGAAGTAAAAAATGAGATGAAAATAGCAGTTGTAAAGACAACGGAAAAGATAGTTCAAAACATTGATGACGCTTCCATCACCGCCCAGGTCAAGGCGATATTGTTATATCACCGCTCGACCAGTGCCCTCAATACCTCGGTCACCACTAAGAAGGGTGTGGTTACATTGAGTGGCAAAGCCGGCAGCACAGCCGAAATGGAACTAGCCACCAAACTCGCCAGCGACGTAAACGGTGTGAAGGTTGTAAAGAACCGGATGACCATCAAGTAATCCGAGTCCAAGAACTACTAAGGATTCCCCGGGAGATACCCCTCAATATGTTGAGGGTCCACCAAATATGGAGGCCAAAAGAATCAGTTCATTTTTCTGTGCTGCTTTTTTATTCATTTAACTAACCGTTT
>CAYMDG010000062.1:0-7289 GCA_964388905.1 uncultured Bacteriovoracaceae bacterium | reverse complement strand
AAAAGAATCAGTTCATTTTTCTGTGCTGCTTTTTTATTCATTTAACTAACCGTTTTCATAGGTTGATTATAATCTTATGAGCTTTTTTCTGCTATTGGCAGGCCATTTGCTCATACATTTGTATGATCTTTGTCATTACACGAAGAAAGGTACTTTTCCGTGTTAGGCATACATATCTGAATTTTTATGATCTTCTGGGATATTAACCATGGCTCTTGATTCAAACAGTCCGACTCCCCTTGAGAATGAAGCAGAAAGGCGCCTTTTTACGATCTTGTCGCAACCATTTGCTTCTATCGGGAGGGTTGTGATCAATGGGATCGATAATTTAGGTGCTGCGGGCATTTTCCTTATTCTGGCATTGCTGAATATCGCAAGGCCCAAGCAGTTATCCAAGATTATTCAGCATATATATTACATCGGCGCACGGTCCATGTTGATTATCATGCTCGTCGGCCTGTTTACGGGTATGGTCCTAGGCCTCCAAACGTATTATGCATTGAATTCAGTAGGCGCTCAAGGAGCGCTTGGTGTCCTTGTATCCCTGACTCTGGTCAGGGAATTGGGACCTGTTCTTGCAGCCATCATGATTGCAGCCAGGGCCGGGTCTGCAATCAGTGCAGAGATAGGCATCCAGCGTATCTCCGAGCAGATTGACGCACTTTACACCATGCGCATTAACCCGCTTGGGTATCTCATCAGTCCAAGGATTGTCGCTGCTGTCATCAGCTTTCCCCTGCTCACTGCCCTGTTTGATCTCATCGGTATAATCGGCGGGTATATCTCAGGGGTACTGCTCCTGGGTGCAAATGCCGGCACCTATTTTTATCGCGTTCAAACCAGTCTGTACATGAAAGATGTCTCAGGCGGTTTCATCAAGGCAATCGTTTTTGCTCTCATCGTCTCCACTGTCTGCTGTTACCAGGGATATTTCGCGCATATGCGCACGGATAGCCATGGGGCCAAGGCAGTCGGACTTGCCACCACCTCGGCTGTGGTGATCTCCTGTGTTCTCATTTTGGTGTCGGATTATGTCGTGACATCCTTCCTGATGTGAGCCCCATGGATACGCCATTGATCGAATTCAAGGATGTCACCAAGAGATTCGGATCCAAAACTGTTCTCGAGGGGGTAAACCTCCAGATATTCGAGGGGCAGGTCACGACCATCATCGGCCTGAGCGGCGGCGGTAAGAGTGTCCTGCTCAAGCATATTATCGGGTTGCTCACGCCCGAAGAAGGGACCGTTCTTTTCCGGGGCAAACCCTTTGCTGAGATGAAAAAGCATGAGAAAGCAGCCTCCTTTGCCCGGATGAGCTACATGTTTCAAGACAATGCCCTGTTCGACTCCATGACCGTCTATGAAAATATTGCGCTGCCGCTACGGGAAACGACAAAAAAGGGCAAGGCTGAAATAGACTCTATTGTGAGAGCCAGAATCGAACAGACCGAACTGGCAGAGGCGGCCGACAAGTTCCCCTCAGAACTCTCCGGCGGTATGCAGAAGCGTGTTGCCCTGGCACGGGCACTGGTCATAGATCCTCTGATTGTCCTGTTTGACGAACCCACTTCCGGGCAGGACCCTGTCCGGAAAAATGCAATCCTGAGCATGATCGCCCAGTACCAGAAAAAATTCGGCTTTACCGCGGTCCTGGTCAGCCATGAGATTCCGGATGTGTATTTCATCTCAAACCGTATCCTTGCCCTCTATGATAAAAAAATCGTTTTTCAGGGAACCCCCGAAGAGCTGGATAAATTCGATCACCCTTTCAAAGACGAGGTCATACAAAGCCTGGAAGGATTACGGGATGAATTATCGGGCCTGCATTCCAGGCGGCAGTTCAATGTCATGTATCATGCTCAGCTGAATCATAAAACAAGCAGGGATTCATACACCGTAGCGATCTTTACCCTGTATCTGCTCGATGACATTGTAGAAGGACTGGGTTACGAAGAGGCGCAGCAGATAATACATGCCATGGGGGTATACATTGATAAACACTTCGGGGCCATAGGGGGGTTTTCCACACGCCACGGTATCAATGAATTTGTGACGGTGCTGCCCTATTCGGACCAGGCTGAGGCTGAAGAAATCCTGAAGGCGTTTATCAAGGATTTCCAGGAGCAGGGAGTTCGTGACATTCGCGTCAAGGGCCGCAGACGCGGGGTTTCAGAAGAATGTATTGAGATATCGATCCACGCCGGCTTAGCCCAAGGACAACCCAATGCCGACATAGAAGCCGTCTTCAAATCTGCAAAATCCCATCAAAAAGAAATAGGCCGGCTTCTGTGTTCCACAAAGGAGTAAATACATGAAAAAGTACTCGATAGAAACGGCAGTAGGAATTTTTCTTGTTTTCGGGCTGTTCTGCGTCGGTTACATGACGGTTACGCTCGGTCACGTTTCCTTTATGGGCGACAATTCCTATTCCCTTTTCGCCCGTTTCACTACGGTGACCGGCCTGAGAGTCGGTAGTATCGTGTATATATCAGGCATTGAGGTGGGACGGGTGGAACGACTCACCATCGATCAGAAAAACCAGAAGGGTGTGGTGGAAATGAGGATTCATGAGGGTATAAACATATATGACAATGCCATCGCTTCCATTAAAACGGAAGGACTGATCGGCGATATGGATGTCGTCATAGACCCCGGAGGCGGGGGTGCGCTCCTGAAACCAGGCGGCATCATTACC
This sequence comes from uncultured Bacteriovoracaceae bacterium, assembly GCA_964388905.1. GTDB lineage: Bacteria > Desulfobacterota > Desulfomonilia > UBA1062 > UBA1062 > MWEI01. The sequence continues at coordinate 4,594 of CAYMDG010000062.1, read as the reverse complement.
GAGACGCAACCGCCCCTGGATATAGCGGATCTCATCAGCAAGTATGTCTTCGGTGAGGTCAAAAAGCCATAGCGACAGAAACATAAGGAGGGTTCTATTATGAAATTAAAAATTGCGGGTTTAGGGATCTTCATGATCTTTTTTTCTTTGCTTCCCGCATATGCCGATGCACCGCTCTCCACGGTCCAGGCAAATGTCAACAAAGTGCTTGATGTGCTGCGCGATCCGGCACTAAAGGCCGATTCGGCCAAGGTGACCAAGAAAGAAAAACTCCGGTCTATCTATGGAAGCATGTTCGACGAAGTCGAACTCTCGAGGCGCACCCTGGCCCGAAACTGGAACAAGCTGAATACGGCCCAGCGCCAGGAATTCGTCCAGCTCTATCAGGAGGTGCTGGAAAAGGCTTATGTGGATAAAATCCTTTCCTACACCAACGAAAAAATTACTTATGAGAAGGAAACCAAGCTCGCGGAAAATCAGGTCGAGGTACAGACGCTCGTTATCACCTCGTCAAAAAATGTACCTATTTTCTACCGTGTTATCTTAAGCGGTGGGACGTGGAAAGTATACGACGTCATTGTTGAAAATGTCAGTCTGGTCCAGAACTATCGAACCCAGTTCAACAATATCCTGGAGAAGAATACCCCTGAACAGCTGCTGGAAATCCTGCGAAAAAAGGTGAAAGAGCACTAGGACTACAACATGAAACAGTATGCATATCTGATAGCTTTGTTCGCCCTTTTTGCCACAGGCTGTGCACACAGTCCTGACCAGGTGGCCTCCACGGGCCCTTCCCTTTCAAGGGCCGCCCCCCTGCAGGCCTCGGGTGACTCCCAGCCGGAGCAAAGCCCGGTGACTCCTCCGGAGATACCCGTAAGACCAGAAAAAGTGGGTGCCGAGGGGAAAGACAAGCCCGCTTCCATGAAGGATCAGTCAGGGGGCACGTATGAGAATCTCGGTGATTACACCGGCGAAGAAGAACCGGCGATAACCATCTCAGACCCTATCGAGCCCTTCAACCGGGCCATGTATCAGTTCAACGACAAGCTCTACTTCTGGGTACTCAAACCGGTATCGCAAGGCTATGGCAAGATCTTGCCTGAATTCGCACGGGTAAGCGTTAAGAATTTCTTTTATAATCTCGGGTTTCCGACCCGCTTTGTCAGCTGTCTGCTCCAGGCGGAAGTAACATCTTCAGCAAAGGAGCTCGGCCGTTTCACCATCAATACCATCTGGGGTATCGGGGGCCTCTTTGACATTGCATCCGACAAGAAACTGAATTTACCGAAGAATGACGTGGACCTGGGACAAACGCTCGGAGTTTATGGCGTCGGGCATGGGTTCTACATTGTCTGGCCCACAGTGGGGCCTTCCAGTGCCAGGGACTCCGTAGATCTTGCCGGAGATTATTATTTGTATCCCGTTTCCTATATTCAACCCTGGTATGCCAGTCTTGGGGTCAGTGGATATGAGGCGGTGAACGATACCTCGTTGCGTATCGGTGATTATGAGACCCTCAAAGGGGCGGCCATTGATCCCTACGAGGCTATACGCGATGCCTATGTTCAGCATCGGCAACAGCAACTTAAAGACGGGGGGCTCATGCATGAACAATCCGGCCCCACAGGAGTTAAATCCGAAGATGCAGGAGGGCGTCAATAGGAGTTTACTATGATACTCAACTGGAGCGACACCTATAAAGAAAGGCTTACCGATGCGAGAACCGCACTCTCCCGGATCAGGAGGGGGGCGCGGATATTCATCGGCTCTGCGTGCGGGGAGCCCCAGCTCCTGGTAAAGACACTCATCGATGTGGCTCAGAACCTTGCAGACACCGAGATCATCCACTTTCTTGATCTCGGGCTCGCATCCTACACTGATGAGAAGTATACTGAGCACTTCCGCCACAACGCACTGTTCATAGGCTCAAACACACGTACGGCCATCAAGGAAGGCAGGGCGGACTATACACCCATCTTCCTCTCGGAGATCCCCCTGCTCATGGAAAGCGGCAGCATGCACATCGATGTTGCCCTCATCACCGTCTCCCCTCCCGACAATAACGGGTATGTAAGCCTGGGGATCTCGGTAGATATAACCAAGACGGCAGCCAAGGTCTCCCAATATGTCGTGGCAGAGGTGAACCCGAACATGCCCCGAACCCTGGGCGACAGCTTCCTCCATGTAAGTGAGATCAACGCCTTTGTGGAGAACGATGTCCCCCTTCTGGAGTTCGTACAGAAAGCACCAGGCGATATTGCCAAGGCCATCGGTGAACTTATCGCCGATCTCATCGAAAACGAATCCACTATCCAGACGGGCGTGGGAAAGATACCCAATTCAGTCTTTCCCTACCTCATGAACAAAAAAGACCTGGGTATTCACACCGAAACCTTCACCGAAGGCCTCATCGATCTCATTGAGGCGGGCGTCATCACCTGCAAGAAAAAATCGCTGAATCCCGGAAAAATCGTCGCATCCTTCTGCATGGGTACAAAACGCCTGTATGACTACATACACAACAACCCCCTCTTTGAATTCCGGCCGTGCAAGTATGTCAACGATCCCTATGTGATCGCCCAGAATGACATGATGGTGTCCATTAATTCCGCGCTCACCGTGGATCTTACCGGGCAGGTATGCTCCGATTCCTTAGGTTTTGATTTCTATAGCGGCATCGGCGGGCAGGTGGATTTTGTCCGGGGTTCTGCCATGTCCAAACGGGGCAAATCCATCATGGTTCTGCCATCCACCACGGATGATGGAAAAATGTCCAGGATCGTCCCGTACCTCTCTGCCGGCAGTGGTGTTGTCGTCACCCGGGGTGACATCCATTATGTGGTTACGGAATATGGAATTGCCTATGTGCATGGGAAAACCATACGGGATCGGGCCATGGTATTGATCAATATAGCCCATCCAGACTTCCGCGAAGAGCTGCTGGAAGCAGCCAAGACACAAGGCTACATCTATAAGGATCAGACCCTGCCCGTGGTGCTCTATCCAAAGGAATATGAGACCTACTGGACCGACAAGAAAGGAACCCAGATTTTCTTCCGACCGGTAAAGGCCACGGATGAACGGGCAATTCAGGATGAGATTTATGCCCTGCCTGACCAGGATATTTATACCCGGTTCTTCCATAGCCTCAAGTCTTTTTCCCACAAGGTTGCCATGCCCATGGCCGCCATTGACTACAATGACAAGATGGCTATCGCCGCGTTCACGGGAAAAGAAGAACCCGAGAGCCGGGAGGAGATCGTGGCAGTTGGGCAATACATCCGCGATCCGCATTCCAACTTCGCCGAGGTAGCCTTTACCACGGGCAAGGATTGGCAGAACAGGGGTATCGGCACCTTCCTGCTTCAGTACCTGGTCCTCATAGCCAAAGAGAAGAATATCAAAGGGTTCACGGCAGATGTCCTGGCCAGGAACACCCCCATGATGAAGGTGTTCTCCAAGACGGGATACCCCCTCAAGGCCCACCTGGAATCCGGTGTCTATGAGCTCGAAATCCCGTTCAGTGAAGAGGAAAAGGAGTAGCTATGAACCATGCGAGAAAAACAATTAAGGCGATTCTTATAGTGCCCTTTGTGGGAATAGTGATCTCTGTCGGCAGCTGGGCCTTTGCAGAGGGGGGCGGGATCTCGGGCTCCGTAAAGGATCTCTCTGACAACCAGGGTATTGACGGGGTAATCATCACCGTAAAGGATGTAAATATCGGTACGTTGGCAGGATCAGGGACTACTGATGCGTCGGGTAACTATTCAGTGGCAATTCCAGCCCTGGGAAATTATACCCTCATAGCCTCAAAACCAGGATATATCACTATGTCGGCACCGGATGTGACGGGGCTTTCCCCTATGGCCCCGAACCGGATTGTAAATATCTCTATGGGCAGTAAAGCCTTGTTGGAGGAAAAGCCCGAGGAGACGACACATGCCGAATCCTGGGGGACAAGGGACGGCAAGAGCTACCTCATCCCAGCCCTCGAAATCCCGGCCTTCCTCTTTCTCCTCAACAGGTATGACCGGTACGCCTACTCCGACGAGTACACGGGAGGGAAAAAAGTCTACTCCACAAACTGGACAACCTTCCGTAACCACATCGTTCACGGGGGCTGGGGGATCGACTCGGACGCCTTTAACATAAACCAGTTCGCGCACCCGTATCAGGGATCCATGTACCATGGCTTCGCCAGGTCTGCAGGCCTCAATTACTGGGAGGCGCTCGTTTACGACAACGCGGGCAGCTTTCTCTGGGAAACGGGAGGGGAGAACACGCGTCCCTCCTACAATGACCAGATAGCCAGCGGCTTCGGCGGGAGCTTCTTCGGGGAGGCGCTCTTCCGGATGTCCGGCCTGGTGCTCGAGGGCGATGGCAGCAAACCAGGGTTCTGGCGCGAATTTGGCGCGACAGTGATTTCACCGGCCACGGGTATCAATCGCCTTGCCTTCGGCGACCGGTTCAAGCCTGTGTTTCCGAGCCATAATCCGGCCACCTTCTGGCGGGTGCGCCTCGGCGCAATTAAAAATGTGCACCTGAGCGACCAGGACGATACCTTTGACAAGACCGAGGCGACCGGGGACTTCAT
>CAYMDG010000061.1:8742-13284 GCA_964388905.1 uncultured Bacteriovoracaceae bacterium | reverse complement strand
GCCGGTGGTTATACGGATTCATACCTGATCTTCGATGATGTCTTTGTCCCCTGGGACAGGGTCTTCCTCTGTGGAGAGAACGATCACGGCGGAATCTGCGCGCTGTTGTTCGCACTGTTCCACCGCCACAGCTATTCCGGCTGCAAGCCGGCCATCGGTGATGTGCTGACCGGTATGGCATCCATGGCTGCAAGGCACAACGGCATCCGGAAGACCGGCCATATCAGAACGATGCTCGCCGAATTCATCAAGATCACCGAACTCGGCTATGCGGCAGGGTATACTGCCTCTGCTTTTGGTAAGCCCGAGATCTATATCCCGGGTATGGGCCCGGTGCCCTATGGCCCCGGCAGCTGCATCCCTAATTCCATCTATGCCAATGTGGGCAGGTGTCTCACCGGAGAGGCGGTGTTTGAGGAGCAGGAGATGCTCTGTAGTATTGCAGGCGGACTGCCTGCCACTTTCCCCAATGAAGGCGACCTCATGAACCCGGAACTGAAGCCGCTCCTCGAAAAGTACCTCAACCGCAACCCCAATGCCCCGATAGAAGAGCAGATCAAATTCTGGATGCTTTTTATAGACTACCAATGCTCGGGCTTTACCGGGGCAATGAACTATGGGAACTACCATGGCGGCGGATCGCCTATCATGGAAGAGATCGCCATTACATCCCAATATGATATCAAGACAAGAGAACATCTGGTGAATTACCTTGCCGGGGTAGAAAAGCTGAAGCCCGGTACTCTCACCAAGCTGTAAGCCTCCCTTTTCGGGTACGCCTGGAAAGGCGTACCCGAAACTTTTCCTTTATCAAGCCTCACCCTTCAGATGCTTTTTGAATTCTGCATCTATGATATGCACACCGAAGATGAGCAGTTTGAACCTCTCGTCTTGAGTCTGACCATGATAATAACGGTAATAGATTTGCTGAAGAATCACGGCAATACGGAAGAAACCATAGTAGAGATAGAAATTAAAGTTCTCGAGGTTGATGCCGGATTTCGCCTCGTACCGCTTGACCATCTCTGCACGGGTGAGCGCCCCGGGCAGGTTGGTGGGCAGCATGCCTGCCGCCTGGACCTCAGGGGGGTCATCGGCCTGAACCCAGTATCCGAGCGAGTTGCCCAGGTCCATGAGCGGGTCGCCGATGGTGGCCATCTCCCAGTCAAGCACGCCGATGATCTCCAGCGGGTTATCAGGATTCAGCACTACATTGTCGAACTTGTAATCGTTATGTATGATTGCGGGTTTGTCATGATCTGGGGGCATGTTGTCATGGAGCCACTGCATGACCTTCTCAAAAGTGGGGGCGTCCGGGGTCCAGGCGGCCTTGTAACGCTCCGACCACCCTTGAACCTGCCTCCTCACATACCCTTCGGGTTTGCCGAAGCCCTCAAGGCCTATGGCCTTATAGTCAATAGAGTGAAGCTTATAGTGTACATCCAGCAGATTCTCGCACAAGGTTCTCATCTGATGCGGGCTCAGCACGAGACCCTTAGGGAGCCTCTTCCTCAGGATGATCCCGGGGATACGCTCCATTACATAGAAGGGGCAGCCCATGACGGATTCATCTTCCGTATAGACCAGCGGTCTGGGACAATAGGGGAATACGGGATGTAAGGAAGTGAGAATCCGGTACTCCCTGCCCATGTCATGGGCGGTCTTGGCCTTGCGTCCGAAAGGCGGCCGCCTGAGCACGAGGTCTGTGCCACCAACCTTGATAAGATAGGTGAGGTTCGAAAATCCGCTGGGGAACTGTTCAACCACAAGATCCCCGGATAATCCCGGGACAGTGTCCTTGAGGAATTGCTCAACAACCTTGAGATCAAGCTCTTCACCTTGCCTTACCTTTGTGGATTTGTCAGTAAGATCCATGTCTCTAACTCCTTCTAATCACTGTTGAGGCATTGCAAGATATGTCTCAACAAGGTCCACGACAAATGCGGCATACTTCTCCACTGATACATTCCGTCTGGCATACTTCCATCTCTTGAGGTACCAGTCCTGAAGCATGGCCTTTATCACTGCGCCTGTGAGCTCCATATTGACGACCTTGAAGACCCCCTTGTCCTGGCCTTCCTTCATGATGTCGATGAGGAGCTTTTCTGTAGCAAGTTCTGCCTCGATGGCCTTTTTATGCTCCTGCTTTGCAAGGTTCTTGGTCTCCATATAGGCAAAGTAGAACCACGGCTGCATGACCTCGCTGAGAAAGAGATGAGACTGGATCACCCGCTTCAGTTTTGATCGAGGGTCATCTATCCCCTCGATCTGGTCCAACAAAACCTGTATGACAACCGAAATCTGTCGCTGGATCATCTGTAACAACTCTTCCTTGCTTGAGAAGTAGGTGTACAGCGCCCCCATGCTCAAGCCTGCCTGGGCGCTCAGGTCACGAAGGCTCATGGCGGCAAAACCTTTTTCATTGCTTATGGTAAGGGCAGCGTTGAAGATCTTCACGAGGTTCTTTACCGCGACGCCTTCCTTCTTGATCTTAATGCTCTCGCGGTTTACGAGGAAATGCTCCCGGCACAGGTCCTCCATGGAGAGGCTCACGAGACCCTTGAAAGTCTCGAATTTCAAATTAGAATCCATAAGTTAACGGACCTTCCTGCCTTCGTAATCCCTGAGTATCCTCTTGGCTACGGACATTTTATGGACCTCGTCCGCACCGTCATAGATGCGGGCAGCGCGCTCGTGCCGGTAGAAGAAAGCAATGATAGTGTCATCCGTCATGCCCATGCCACCGTGCACCTGCAGTGCTTTGTCGATTACCTCCTGCATGACATTGGCCACAAAAAACTTGATGAACGATATGTCGTAGCGGGCGGCCTTGGCCCCAAGCGTCTCGATCTTCCATGCCGCGTTCAAGGTCATGAGCCGGGCCGCCTGGATGTTGGCAGCACACTCGGCGATCCAGGCCTGGATGATCTGCTTGGTGGCGAGTGTCTTGCGGTCGGGTTGAATGATGCGTGTGGAGGCCCTGGAGCACATGAGGTCAAAAACACGGTTGCAGATACCGATCCAGCGCATGCAGTGGTGGATACGGCCTGGGCCCAATCGCTCCTGGGCGATCATGAATCCGTACCCCTCCGGCCCCAAAAGGTTCGTCTGCGGGACCCGGCATGACTGGAACAGGACCTCTCCGTGGGAGGCATAGTCGTCGCCTGAATGTCCCATAACCGGTATGTTCCTCACCAGGTTGAACCCTTTGGTGTCAGTAGGTACAATGATCATACTCGCCTGCATGTATGGCGCCGCCTCAGGATTGGTATTTGCCATGACAATGGAAAAGGCCGAGCCGTCGGCCGCAGTGGAGTACCACTTCTGGCCGTTGATGATGTAGTCGTTTCCGTCCTTGACCGCAGTGGTGTCCATCATTACAGGATTGGACCCGGGCATCTCCACCTCGGTCATGGAAAAGCAACTCCGGATCTTACCCTCCACTAGAGGCCTCAAATACTTTTCCTTCTGCTCGGGTGTGCCATGGAGGTGGAGGATCTCTATATTGCCGGCATCAGGGGCATGGCACCCAAAGACGAAGTGTCCCAGAGGGGATCTGCCGAGTGATTCCGAGACAAAGGCGTGTTCCACAAGATTAAGCCCCATGCCCCCGTACTCCCTGGGGTGATTCGGCGCCCAGAGCTCCATCTTTCTGACCATGTTGCGCTTTTCTTCGATGACAGGGAGCATCTCCCTGAAGGTCTTGTGGAGAAACTCAGGCTCTAGGGGTATGAGCTCCTTTTCCACGAACTCGTCCATCATGGAGGTTATGGCCTTCATCTTATCCGGGACTTCAAAATCCATGGTCTCTCTCCTTTTTGTTGTAAGATATCACCGATAGGTGATGAGGGCCGGGTCACATGCGAGATCGAGATGCGCCGTGCAATTGAACCCGGCCATGGTGATCCTTTCGTTATTATACATGTAGCGCGATATGGACGTATTCACGATCTGCCAGTTCAGTCGCATGGCACAATCGCCTGGGATGCCCAGGACATGGGCAAGGGATGCGGCAATGGCCCCGCCCGAGGTAAAGACCGCAATGATCTTGCCCTTGCCGTGCCTGGCCATAATGGACCTCAAGGAATCTGCAATGCGGCCCTTGAGCCCTTCCCATGTTTCTATCCCCGGGGAATCGAATTCCCCGGTGACCCACCTGAGCATGGCTGTCTCGAAGACTCGCTTGAAGGAGGCCTTGCTGACATACATCCTGGCAAGCTCATCATGCAAGGTCGGGTCGTCTAGCGCCATGGCCGGAAACATGGCTGTTACGATAGAGGTGGTGTCATACTCATTGAAACCGCTTAAAAGCTCAAGACTTGGCAACTCTTTGCCCTCTCTGCTATAGGTAGCCAAAACTTCCTTGGCCGTGTCCTTCTGGCGCACCATGGTGCCCGAGTAGACGGCATCGGGCCGGAAACCTGTTGCGAATAAGTGTTGGGCCAGGATCCGGGCCTGCTGTTTTCCAAGCGGTGATAGATTGTCATAGTCATTATGGCCGAAGGATGCCTGGCCGTGACGGATGAGATAAATCATACTCAT
>CAYMDG010000061.1:4123-8642 GCA_964388905.1 uncultured Bacteriovoracaceae bacterium | reverse complement strand
GTGTTCAGGATGAACAGGTACGACGAGTTTGCCCTGGAAGAGGCGCTTCTTATTAAGGGGAAGTTTCCAGGGACCTCGGTCCATGCGTTATCATTCGGTCCCGAGCGGGCCGGCACTACTGTCCGCCGTGCAATTGAGATGGGTGCAGACCATGGCGTTCATATACTTTTTACGCCCGAGATTTATGTAAGCCCATTTAATACTGCATGGTTCATCGCTTCATATGCCCGGAACAGGGATTATGATCTGATCATGGCCGGGGTCATGGCCGAGGACACTATGGCCTGTCAGGCAGGCCAGCTCATTGCAGCATTATTGGATCTGCCGTATGTCACATCGGTCATCAGCACAGAATTCCAGCCCGAGAAGGGCGTCGTGAACGTGGATAGAGAGATCGAGGGCGGGCGCAGGCTTTCGGTCCTGCTCGAAATGCCCGCTGTGCTCACCATTCAGTCAGGGATCAATACCCCCAGGTACCCTTCTCTTTCAAATGTCTTGAGGGCAAGGACCCAGCAGCAAGAAGTCATCAAGGCAGAATGTTTTAATGTGCCGGAGATACGTGAGGAATGCATAAATGTGAGGTTTCCGGCTCCCGTTTCCATGGGGACATTCATTGAAGGATCTTCACGGGAAAAGGCCCGTAAGCTTCTCCGGATCCTTCATGAAAAAAACGTTCTTTCATGATGGTATGTTCTATGGATAATAAAGAGATATTTATCATTGCTGAAGCTGATCAGGGACACATCACCCACGAAACGTATGAGCTCATAACCTTTGCTCAAAATCTTTGCAGAGGCCGACTACCAATAATAATCCTTCTTGATAGTAATAACGAAGCGCGGGCAACAGAGATTGCTGAAAAAACCGGGTGCGATACAATTGCTGTTGTTGGCAACCAATTAAACACCTACAATAACCAATCCTATTGCAATGCAATCATGGAGATACTCCCCGAGAATGGCTCCTTTTACGTGTGCCTTGCCCATACATCAATGGGCTATGATCTGGCGCCACAGCTTGCAATAAAGCTGAATGCCGCGTGCATTACGTCCGTGGAGAAAGTGCATGAAGGTAATTTCAGCTGCTCTGCCTACTCCGGGCGTTTCATTGTGGATATTGTCCCGCACACTCCCTGCGTTGTCATTACCGTACTTCCCGGGGTATTCCCGTCGTTTACTTCAAAAGCACACTCACCTGGCTCAGTGAAGAAAATCGAGGTTATTACTCCACAATCACGATCTAAGACGATTGGATATAAAGAATCAATACACCGTGACAGTAGGCTCAACGATGCAGATGTGATCATCTCTGCTGGAAGAGGGGTAGGGAAGAAGGATAACATGTCGTTACTACAGGACCTGGCAGCGGTCATACCGCGGTCTGCCTTGGGGGCGTCACGCGCGGTATGCGATTTAGGCTGGCTCGAATACTCTCATCAGATCGGTGCCACTGGCCAAACCGTTTCGCCTAAGCTCTATATTGCATGCGGCATCTCAGGTGCCGTCCAGCATGTATCCGGCATGAAGGGGTCTCTTAACATTGTAGCCATCAATACCGATCCCAATGCAGCAATATTCCATGTCGCACATTACTGCATCACGGAAGATCTGACCACCTTCATCCCCATCCTTCTCGACGAGATTAAAACAGGCTCTTTTTTAAAGGAAGATTAAGTAAACCTCTCAGGCTGCCTTACTGGTAAGGGCCTCTTTTATTGCTACACCTATCTTCTGGAGGAGATAGGGTTTCTTGATATATGACACTGCACCGATACGCAGGGCCTCTTTCACCCTTTCGGTATCGGAGTATCCGCTTGCAATTACAGCTTTCTGGTCGGGATTCCCCGCAAGGACCCTCTTATATGTTTCCAAACCGTCGATTCCGGGACTCATGATCATATCAAGGACCAAGAGATCAACACTCTTGTATTTCAAAAATTCAACCGCTTCCTCACCACTGGAAACCGTCTCGACATGATAACCCAGACACTCAAGGATCTTGGTGGCTATCTCACGCTGCTCTTTTACATCATCCACTACAAGGATCATTTCCCCGTTGCCTTTGTATTCATCAATGGAGACCGGGGCTTCTTCCTGGGCTACCTGTTCTTGGGTGGAAGGGAAGTACAGGGTAAACGTGGAACCAATCCCCGGCTCACTTAGCACCTCCAAGTAACCGTGATGATCCTTGACCGTCCCCCACACAACAGCCATCCCAAGACCGGTCCCGCTCCTACCCATGGCTTTCTTGGTATAGAAGGGTTCAAAGATACGCTGGCGATCCGTTTCAGTCATGCCGGTTCCAGTATCAACTATGACCAGGGTGATATAATTCCCCTCATCGACGGCATCATATCCATGCATAGGCTTATCGATATATCTGTGCGCAGTTGATACCTGGATTGTACCACCACAAGGCATTGATTCTAAGGCATTAGCTATCAGGTTCATAACGGTCTTGAACAGGTGTACCGGTGATCCCATGATGTTCATCAAATCGGGTTCCAGGGATGTTTCGATTTTTACGAGAGGATTTATCGCCATGATACGTTCATGCTCAAGGCTTGAAAGGTATTCAGTAATGACCTGGTTCAGATTCACTACCTCTGAGATAGGTACACCCCTTCGTGCCAAGGTTAAGAGATCCTGTACAATGGAAGCAGCCTTCTCTCCGGACTTCTGGATAGTGACCAAGGGTTTTCTCATGGGGCTGTCTTCAGGTATCTCCATAAGGAGAAGCTCGGGATAGCTTACAAGCCCTGAAAGGATGTTGTTCAGATCATGTGCAACTCCTCCGGCCAAGAGGCCGATCGCCTCCATTTTCTGCGCCCGTTGGAGTTGGTCCTGAAGGTTCAACCTTTCACGCTCTGCTATGATGCGTTCGGTGATATCCCGGGCAGAGCCTCGAACCCCCTTGGGGATTCCTCGTGCATCCCTGATGAGTGAGTTGCGATATTCGAAGATCCTCTCCCCGCTTCTTGTGATTATCCTGATGAGCCCTTCACTCCTTGCATGGTGAACGATCTCTGCAAGATACTTATCAGAAAGCGCCTTATACTTCTCAGGGATCAGATTCTTGATGTTCAATTCTGCTGGAATTTGATCTTCCTCGCTTATACCAAACGACCTTTTAAAACCCCCGTTCACTTCAATGAAATTTCCCTCCAAATCATGGGAGTAAAGGGCGTCGGGCACATTTTCAAAGATGTCATGGAGCTTCTCTTCACTCTCCCGGAGCGCATACTCTGCCTTGATGCGGTCATCGATCTCATGGCGCAATTTCTCGTTGGCTATCTCCAGGGCAAGGTTTTTCTCCTTCAGGGTTATTCTTGCCTTCTGGAGGACCTTTGCCGCATATGCCGCCATCAATGCTATTACAAAGAGCACTGCTGTCAGGATGCTCAAGGTAAAGACCACCATGTACCATGGATATTCATATGCCAGGATCACATTTTGATGGGGGATATAGCCGAAGTGCTCCAGGGTTACCATCATGCTGAATGAAAGAGAGCACACCCCTGCCAGGATTAGCGGATAGCGCATTGGGGCCTGGACCCCGACATAGAAGATCATTGCTGCATAGATCGGAGTGAGATAGGTGGATCTGAAACCGCCGACAAAATAGATGAACCCCGTATACCCGAGTATCTCAAGAACATTGATAAAGAACGAAAACTTCTCATAGAGCACCTTTCGTCTGATGCGACGAAGTATCGCAAGCATGGGGATATTCATCAGGATGATGTACGCCATCACCACGCTTGCACCTTTGAAGGAGCCCTTGCCAATGGCTCCGTAACAGTATGCACCCAGGGTGAACAGCCAGATTAAGACGCTGGCGCCTGAACGGACATAGGCCCCCTGAAGGTGTGACTTATTCAGGCGATTCAATTTTTCCGGCTTTAAGAAACTGTTATCACGATCATCTTTAAAGACCAATTCGCTGTTTACTTGGTCTGATTTGTGCATCGTTTTTCATCCTCCTGCTATAGAAACATTGAGAGAGCTTGCCCCCAATAAACTCATATCACAATACAATTATTTTAATTCTTATCGTCACTTTTTTACCTGTCTTGAGAAGATGTTCCTAATATATTTTTTTCTATACGGAGCCGGCTTTCTCATGGCAAATATATGTTTAGATTAAAAGAGGTTATTATTTTTCTCCAAGAGAAAGAGGAAGTTATGGCAATCTTCGAATTCAACGGCAAGGCCCCTCAGGTGGGCGAAGGGACATGGATCGCACAGAGTGCAGAGATCATTGGTGATGTGAGGATTGGAAAAAACTGCTGGATCGGTCCGTGCGCTGTAATCAGAGGTGATTTCGGGACAATATTCATTGGAGATGAAACTGCTGTTGAAGACTCCGCGGTCCTCCATACGCCGTCTATACTAACCATTGGACAACAGGTTACCATCGGACATCTGGCGATGATACACAACAGCATCATCAAGGATTATGCCGTAATAGGTATGAACTCTACCCTTGGCGATAATGCACAGGTGGGGTGCTGGTCGAT
>CAYMDG010000061.1:0-4023 GCA_964388905.1 uncultured Bacteriovoracaceae bacterium | reverse complement strand
AGTTCTTTTTCTTAAGGACGCTTGCCTGAATGACTGAACATAGCTATCATATGTTCATCTTGAAATAAGAGGAGGTTCGCATGAATCACCCGGAAGCTACTACCATGGCCCTTTCAATACTAAGGTCTGGCAACCCTTTCCAGTGGTATGTGATCACGTTGCTGGCCCTGACGCTTTATGTCTATCTCAACGAGATTTCCCAAAAAAACTGGAAGGGAATAGCAGCCGGGCTGTCCTTGTACATGGTCCATTGGTTTGTTGAGATCGTCAATGCACTGATCCAGCACTTTTCTGGACATGCCCTCTGGACCGTTCCAACAGGGACTGCGTTTCTGATCCTGGTAGGGGTAGGCATAGAGATAAGTCTCATGTTCTCTATAGCAGGGCTCATCCTGAGCAAACTTTTGCCGGAAGACCCCAACATGAAAATTTTCGGCATAAACAACCGGCTGGTATTTGCTGTCGGTAATGCTGCGCTCTATTCGATCGTCGAGATCTTCCTCGTTAAAACTCCGACCTTTGTATGGGTTTATCCATGGTGGGGTTCGTTTCCGGTCTTTATAACCGTTTACATCCCTTTCTTTCTGGCAGCATTCTATGCTTATGACTGGGCGCCAAGGACTCAGAAACTATTTATCGGGACACTTTTTGCGATTAATGCTGTGTCCCTGATTCTTTTTGCAGTAATCTTAAAGTGGATATAGCCCGACACATGCGGGTTTAGCGATCATGTTTGCCATGTCCACGTAAGGATTGCCTTCGACTCAGAGGGTGTTTTCACTATAGAGAGCCTCTGTAGAACCCCCCGTAGATTGAACCAGGGGGGGTTCACTTGTTCAGCTTCTCAAGCTCGTTGATAATGCCTTCGAGAGGGGGTCTTGAGTTGATGTCATGGACATCGATGTAGCGTATTATACCCTGTCTATCGATAATGAAGATAGCCCTTTCGGCAGTCCCGTCAGAACGCAGCACACCGTATGAGCTCGCTGCCTTTCCATGCGGCCAGAAATCCGAGAGTACAGGGAACCACAGGGTTCCCATTGTCTTGGTCCAAGCATACAAGGTTGGAATGTTGTCCTCAGTGATGCCGACAAGAACAGTATTAAGCCTCTCAAATTCCTCTTGGGCAATATTATATCCCGGCCACTGATCAGAGCAGACCGGTGTCCATGCAGCAGGGACAAAGGAGATCATGACATTCTTTTTCCCTCTATAGTCTTTTAAGGATGTTGTCCCACCGGAAACAGACTTGAGCGTGAAATCAGGGGCCTTCTCACCCACCTTAACCTTAAGGGTGCTGTCCACGGGTTTGAGCGTTCCCACCTGGTATATCCCCTCCTTCAAGGCATCCGAAGCAGCCAGTACAGGCATACTTGCGCTGATTATCAATCCGGCAGCAAACATCAATAAATAACCGCTCGTCTTCATATTACACCTCAGAATGGAATACCAGACTTCTTGAGAACAGTCTGGAGAAATGTTTGGGCATCATCATAGGGCCCCTGTTGTGTAAAAAAGACGCTCAGGGTATTGCCGTTTTTCCGGATCCCGAAGTATGTCGGTGTTCTTATGCCACGGATGCTGTTCAGCACGGCTGAGTTCGCATCATCAAAGAGCGGAAAAGGGACCCCATATTTCTTTTTGAAGAACTTGACTTCATAGGGTGAGTTTCCCACACCAATGCCGATCAATTTGATCTTGCCTCGTGTTTCTTTGCCCTCTTCAATAGCCTGATAGAGCTTGTTGGCCATGGGGGCATGTCTCTGGCAGTAAGGACAGTACATGCTGAAGATCTCAATGATGATAATTTCACCATCAATATCATTTAACATGAACTGCCCGCTCTTTTGCTTGATACCCAGGTAGGCTTTAACATCAGGGTCATCGGATACGTTTAGTTTCACCTGAGTTATAGCCTTACTGTAATCTTGTATCTGTCCAGGATCAGATCCGGCCCAAAGGAATGGCACGCTGAGCAGAACAATTATTATGGAGTAAGAGAGTTTTTTAAGCATGATCGAGCCCCTCCGATCAAGATATGCCCAAAACCCGAAGCCTTAAAAAGAGCCCCGGGGCTGGGCGCTTAATAGGATCGTCTATTACCAGTTCTCTCCGAGGAGTTCGAAGTAGTCCTTCGGATGCGCACAGGCAGGGCAAGCCCCGGGTGCATCAGCACCTTCGAAGAGGTATCCGCAATTGCGACATCTCCATACAACGGCCTTGTCTTTCTTGAAGACCCTTCCGGCCTCGATATTCCCGGCTAGGTCGCTGTAGCGCTTCTCGTGCTGTCTCTCAGCAATCGATATAGCCTCCCATACCTTTGCAATGACCTCGAACCCTTCTTCGCGTGCTATCTTTGCAAATCCCGGGTACAACTCTGCTTGTTCATGGTGCTCTCCTGCCGCTGCCGCCCTAAGATTTTCCAGTGTAGATCCGACAACCCCTGCCGGGAAGCTTGCCTGGATCTCCAGGTCTCCTCCTTCGAGGAAACTGAAGAATCTCTTTGCATGTTCCTTTTCCTGGTTTGCCGTCTCCTCAAAGATATCGGCAATCTGAATGAAGCCTTCTTTTCTGGCTTTACTGGCAAAATACGTATACCGGTTCCTCGCCTGAGATTCACCGGCAAATGAGCCCAGAAGATTTTTTTCAGTCTGTGAACCCTTTAACTTTCCCATGTATTCCTCCTTAACAGTAGTGTTCGTTTTGTTATTATGAATAAACCTTTGCTCCAGCGGTCTTGTTGCCGGCCTTTTTTTTACATATGGGACAGAGGCCATGAAAATCCATCTCACAACCCAAAACATCATAGCCGCTCTGGCTGCTTATAATATCCTTAATAGTAATAGTGCTCATCGCCGGATTCAAGGGAACATCATCCACCTTGCCACAGGAGATGCATCGGATATGCAGGTGATCATCCACCACGGCATCGAACCTTCTCTGGCCTTGTCCCATGTCAAGTCTCCGGATCTGTCCGCTGGAAGAGAGCTGCTCGAGGTTCCTATATACTGTTCCGAGGCTGATCCGAGGGAGTATCGATTTAACCATCTCATAAACATCATATGCCGTCGGATGGGTTTTCACCTTGCTCAACTCTTCAAGGACAACCGTTTTTTGTTTTGTCATCCTTTGTCCTCTTGTGCTCATATAAAACTCCGGCAGACCCGAAATTAGTATGCGGTTGTCCTTCTTAAGTTACTATTGATAATAATTACTGTTAGCTGGCCTTTTTGTCAAGCCCCCTTATTGTATATTGATTGTATATGGACAAGAAACATCCATGAAAAAGTAATCCAAGATTGTTGATGAAGTTCCTTTATGGTACATTCGCGCCGGATATGTTTGAAAATCTGACATCCGGTCTTGAATCATACCTGCACGGGTCTGTGTTGCTGGCTTATATTTCAGCCTATATCGGCGGGGTCCTGGTGAGCTTTACCCCTTGCATGTACCCGCTCCTGCCAATTACCGTGTCTTTTATAGGGTCACAGAAAAAGGGTTCGAGCAGCAGCGGCTTCGTTCTCTCTCTGATGTATGTACTCGGCACATCACTGACATATACCATCCTGGGAAGCATCGCCGGACTCACAGGAGGTTTCTTTGGCGCAATCCAGACCAGTCCTTGGGTAAATCTCTTCATAGCAAATATCTTCATCCTTATGGGCCTGTCCATGCTCGACGTATTCTTTATCCCCCTGCCTCGGATCTTCAGCAGTCCCCTTTTCTCAACCCAAAAAAGGGGCCTCTCTGGGGCACTGCTCCTTGGCATAGCTTCGGGCCTCATTATGAGCCCTTGTTCTGCCCCTGTACTGGCCGTTCTTTTAAGCTATGTGGCAACCAAGCAGAATGTTATCTTCGGTATGAGCCTGCTCTTTGTCTTTGCATTTGGGATGGGGACGCTCCTCATTATCCTCGGCACCTTTACCGGACTTTTAACAAGTATACCCAAGTCCGGGCCGTGGATGGTTTGGATCCAAAAGGTCTTTGGATTCATCTTTATTGCATTGGCGGAATACTTTCTCA
>CAYMDG010000060.1:12158-13506 GCA_964388905.1 uncultured Bacteriovoracaceae bacterium | reverse complement strand
GATCCCTGCCCCAGTCGATCTTTCCGTCTTCCTTGGTGAGCATGGGGGCGTATGTTGAGCGTGAATGGTCCTGTGGGACCGGCGTTATCCTCTCCCCTTCAATAAGTGCAAGGGCTTCCAGGAGTTTGAGAGCCCCAAGGCCGCTCAGCCTAAGGGACAGGTTCTCGGCATTGTCTTCGTCGCTTATGGGGAGACTTGCCTGTAAATAAATCGGTCCGGAATCCATACTTTCATCGATCTGCATGATGCTGATACCCGTGGCCGTATACCCGGATATTATGGCCCGGTTGATGGGGGATGCGCCCCGGAGATCGGGCAACAGTGAGGCATGTATATTGAGAAAACCTGTTTTAGGGATAGTAAGCATATCGGTCGGGATCATCTTCCCATATGCAACAACGATGACCGCATCGAGCTTTGATGCGGTAAAAAGGTCATGGATCTCGGTGTTGTTTTTAAGTAGCAGGGGCTGATACACATTCAACCCGGCTTTTTGGGCCAGATCCTTTACAGGAGGGCACTGCAGGTGCATACCCCTGCCTCTGGGTTTGTCGGGCTGGGTGATGACGAATGCAATGTCATGCTTGGATTCCATCAGGGCCGAAAGGGTCGGCACGGCAAAAACCGGAGTGCCCATAAAGGCCAGTCTCATAGCGTACCCTTTTTTCTCTTCTTCAGATAGATGGCCCGTTTCAGTGTTGAGGCGTAATCCAAAATGACCTTTCCATTGAGGTGATCGATTTCGTGCTGGAATATCCGTGCAAGAAACCCTTCCGCCTCGATGCGGATTTCCTTGCCCGTGAGGTCCACACCCTTGACCAGTATCCTTTCAGCCCTCTTCACATCCACCGAGACCTCTGGAACACTCAGGCACATTTCGCTGTCCTGTGCAGATCCCTCCTGCTCGATTATAACAGGGTTCACCATGACCAGGAGGCTATTGGATTCCTTTTTCGCGGTTGGGTCCACCAGGATGAGGCGCTTGGAGCACCCTACCTGGGGGGCTGCAAGGCCTACGCCAGGGGCTTTGTACAGGGCCTCCTTCATATCGTCCACGAGCATCACGATGTCCAGGTCGATATTTTCTATCGTTACAGCCGTGGTCTTCAGTGTGGATTCAGGATAGATGAGGATTTCTTTACGCGGCATATGAAATTAACATAGTTACATTGATCTAAGCTGTCAAGAAATTGCATTTCCTTGAGGTTTCCCTGAATCGGGGAAGAGCGGCGGGTTTCTGTACGTGAGGTATTGCCTGCATGCACAGTTGTGCCTGCAGGCCTTGCACACCTCCAGGGCGACCTTGGGCCTGCCCTTTCGTTTCAGGCAGATCAGATAGACCCTCATG
>CAYMDG010000060.1:0-12058 GCA_964388905.1 uncultured Bacteriovoracaceae bacterium | reverse complement strand
CAGGGCATCCACGATAGAACGCGCTGCACCCCCTGCGCCGATCATCAGGCATGTGGTGTCCTGAACCTTTCCCAAAGCCGCCACAGCCCCCGCCCCGTCGGTATTGTAGCCGGACAAATGACCGGCTTCGTTCCTCACCACCGTATTCACCACGCCGATCCGGGAGGAAACCTCGCACAGGCTGTTCACGAGGGTAGCCACAGCCTCCTTGTGCGGTATGGTCACATTGAACCCACCCAGGTTGCACAAGCCTGAGAATGACCTTATTGTCTCAGGTACCGAGCCGGGCACTATGTCGTGGCTTATGTAAACCATATCGAGGCCCATGGCATTGAAGATGTGGTTGTAGATGACAGGGGCGGTAACATGCGTGGATGGGTGGGCGAGGATGGTGTAGATCCTTGTTTTTCCTGTAATAACCACGTTACGGCCTCATTTCCTTTGCCTTATCGATGATGCATGAGAGGATCTCGCCTGCGCTGCCCTGGATGAGGAAATCCGAGACCTCGTCTGTGAGCGGCGTGGGCTCACGATTTATCTCGATGACATGGCAGGTGCCTTTTGGGACGAGGCTTCCAATCCCCCTGAACATGGAATGCATGCCCTTGGCCACGATCGGCAGTGAGGCAGCAGGCTCGATATGGGCAGAGGTCCCCACGACGAGCATCAGGTCACATTCCTGGGCATGCCGGAAGGATTCCTTTAAGGCCTCCTGAGGGATTGCCTCGCCGAAAAAGACGGCATCGGGCTTGAGCACCCCATGGCATTCGCACAGGGGAGGCAGGCATGCACTACCCGCAATGATCTCAAGGAGCTGTTCGTAACGGTACTTACGACCACACTTCAGGCACCTGAAAACAAGCATGTTTCCATGGAACTCGATGACATTTCTGCTGCCTGCCTTCTGATGGAGGTTGTCGATGTTCTGGGTAATGACAACCTTGATGATACCCATATGCTCTAATGCGGAAAGCGCCAGATGGCCCTTGTTGGGTTTCGCGTCCCACAGCGACATGCCGCCCGAGGTGTTCATCTCTATGAGACACCTCCAGACCACGTCCGGTTCGGCCAAAAAGCGTTCGTAGAAAAACAGCGTAGGGTCATAGCGCTCCCAGATGCCGCCTGCAGACCTGAAGTCGGGAACGCCTGATTCGGTTGATATCCCTGCACCGGTGAGGACAACTGCATGATTTGCCCTGACAAGCAGATCCGCAGCCTTCTCGATGAGGGAAAAATCCATGAAAAGAGCATTACCAGAGCAGGCCTGGGAGGTCAAGGCGGATGCTCGCCGCTTCAAGTGTCATCAAGTAGCTATTTGATGGTTCCTGCTGCCTTGCCGGAGGGATTTTTGAACAGATCGTCGCTGATGCCCTTGTTAAAGCGGTATGAGCTCAAGGTAATATCGCTCGTATTGCCCAGTGCATCTTTCAGCAGGATGCGCGCAATAAGGTTGTCCGCATCCACCCAGACCGATATTGATCCGGTGCCGGTCTTGGGCATGAGGACAAGGTGATCGCCTGCTGTCTGTACCGTGTAATGCTCCTCGATGGAGTTTAGGCCCGTGAAAAATCCTAGGATGTTCTGGGCTGCGATCTCGTTGGGGATCTCCTGGACTTGAGACGTCCCCTCCTCAGGCAGGATCACCAGAACGGTCTGGCCCTTGAGGATAAGTATCTGCTTCTCAGGGGCGCTCACATCCATCCTCACCCCCGAGTTCCGCTTGTAGGAAACTTTTCCTTCGAAGCGGACCGTCTTGTTGGCGATCACCTGGAAGGTTTCCTGCTTGAAAAGGGCCGTGAAGTCCTGAATCTTTGCATAGCGCTTCTGGACTTTTACAAGCTCCACACCTTGTGCCGTGCCGGTGAGGAATAACAGGAAAAATACGAATATCAGACTATTCTTCCATTTCATGAGCATATGATTTGACCAATACCTTTCGTGGTTTGCCTGCAGCATCCGCAGGACCTAAGACGCCCTCGGTCTCCATCTGCTCGATGATCCTGGCCGCACGGTTGTACCCAACCCGGAACCTCCGCTGGATCAGCGATATGGATGCACTGCCCTTGCTGGTTACGAATTCCAATGCCTCGTCATAGACCGGGTCGGATTCTTCCATCAGAACGTTCGAATCGCTGTCTTCCCTTGCCAGTTGTTCGATCTGGGTGTCGATCTCCTTGATGTAGTCCGGACCTTTCTGTTCGCGTATGAATTCGATCACCTTGTCCAGCTCATCCTCAGAGACATAGGCCCCATGGACACGCTTCAGGTTTGAGGTGCCAGGAAGGAGGAAGAGCATGTCGCCAAGGCCTAAAAGTTGATCAGCGCCCGAAGAGTCAAGGATGGTGCGGGAATCGATCTTTGATGAGACCCTAAACGAGATGCGTGATGGGAAATTGGACTTGATCAGGCCGGTTATGACATCAACCGAAGGTCTCTGGGTGGCGACTATCATATAGATGCCAGCGGCCCTGGCCATCTGAGCCAGGCGCGCAATGAATACCTCCACCTCGCGGTTGATCATCATGAGGTCCGCCATCTCGTCGATAACGACCACGATCTTGGGCAACAGCCCGTCTTGGGAATCTTCCGTGGTAAGGGTGGCCAGGGTGGTTCTCGCTTCGGGATTCTCTTTCTTCACCTTTTTGTTGTACGAGTCGAGACCCTTCATTCCGTGATCTTTGAAGATAATATAACGCTGCTCCATCTCGCTGACCGCCCATTTGAGGACAGGCAGGGCCTCCCTGGGGTCAATGACTACCGGATGCAGCAGGTGCGGGATTCCTTCGTAGTGCGAGAGCTCTATGCGTTTGGGATCGATCATGATGAATTTGAGCTCGGACGGATTATTCTTGTACAGGAGCGAGAGAATCATGGTGTTCAGCCCAACGCTCTTGCCGGTTCCGGTAGCTCCTGCAATGAGAAGGTGGGGCATCTTGGCCAGATTGGTCACCACGGGAACCCCTTCGATATCTGTCCCCAGGGCCAGGGTCAGCGCTGCGTTCGAAGCGGTGAACTCCTTGCTGGCAAGGATCCTCCGCAGGCTCACGAGCTCACGGGAGCGGTTGGGGATCTCTATGCCCACGGCATTCTTGCCGGGTATAGGTGCCACCACCCGCACCGGCGCTGCCTTGAGCGCCATGGCAAGGTCATCAGCCAGGGAAACGATCTTGTTGATTTTAATGCCGGGTGCAGGGGTGAACTCGTACATAGTGATAACCGGCCCCGGCTTGATCTCCAGGATCTCTCCATCCACGCCAAAGTCCTTGAGCTTGGACAGGATCAGCGAGGCATTTGCCTTGAGTTCTTTTTCCGTGATGGTCCGGCTTTTTGTAGGCGGGTTATTGAGCAAGGAAATCGGGGGGATCTGATAGTTGTCAATAAAGTCCAGTGTGGCCTGTTTCGGGACTTCCGTAGAATCGGGACCCTCATGCTCCATCATGGTTATCCGGGGCTCTTTGCCCGAGGTTTCTTTATCCGGCCTGGACTTGAGGGAGGCCTTCTTAGTCGGCCTTGTCTCCGAAGAGCGTTCAACGACGCCGGGCCTCTTCTTGAGAAGCCGCCGGTCTTTGATGCGCTCAATGATGTCACGGACCACGCCTACAGGTGAAGACATCTCATAACCCATCATGATCCCGCCCGCAAGGAGCATGAGCAGCAGCATCAGCGAGCCCCAGTGGTTGAGGTAGCCAACCAGGGAATCCCCGATGATCTTGCCGATGGCCCCTCCTGCCTTGATAGTGGTGGAGAACAGTTTCAGCTCGCCAAAAAAGATGTGGAGAAGTCCCAGCATCGCGAACATGATAATGGCAGTGCTTGCAAAGTGCAGCCAGTTTATGGGGTGCTTCCTTATGCAGTACCGCCAGGCATAGTCCATCAGGAAGATGGGTAAGGCAAAAGCCCATACGCCCATGATGATGTAGAGGCCGTCTGCTATGTAGGAACCGACAAAACCCATCCAGTTATGGAAGGAATCGGTGTGTTTGGACAAGGTAAAGCCGGGGTCGGCAGGGGAATAAGAGATGAGGGCAAGCAGGAGAAATACAGCGGCAAAGATCAGGAACAATCCTGTAATATGTACAGGTATGGTGCTCGCACGTTCTCGCTTTGCCATGGATGAACCTTCCTTACCTCAGCACCTTTGCCGGTGACACCCTCATAGTCATCAATACGTTAAGAAGAGATGAAAAATACATTCTTTGTAACGTCCTTACCAGAAATCTCAAAGAAATCAACCCTGCGATAAGAGGATATCAGGCAACTACATCTCCATGATGATGGGAATTACCATGGGTTTTTTCCCGAGCCTTGATTTGAGGCTGGTGCCCAGGGATTCCCGCAATCGGTTCTGTATTACCTGGGTGTCCGTGTTTTTACCGAGGAAAGAGTCCAAGATAGTGAGGGCATTCTCCCGTATCTCATCCATGATTTCTTGTTCCATGATCGCCGGGACAACACCCTTGCACATGATATCGGGCCCCAATGCCACCTCATGCCTGACCGAGTCGATCACGACAAAAACGACTACAAGCCCGCCTTCTGAGATGTGCCTGCGGTCTCTCAGCACCACATCCCCAATGTCACCGGTGAGCTCGCCGTCCACAAAACACTTCCCATGCGGGGCTTCGCCGGTGATTTCCATGCCCGAGTCTGTCAATGTCCATATCTGTCCGGGCCGTGCGAATATTATCTGCGGGTTCGCATGAAGAGAGTTCTCCACCAACCCTGCCAATGATTTCATGTGTCGCAGCTCGCCATGGACGGGCATGATGATCTGAGGGTTGAGCAGCCGCACTGCCTCTATAATCTCACCATGGGTTGCATGGCCGGTTGCATGCACGTCTGCAATGTCAGGATAATAAACCTTTGCACCATAGTCCATGAGCTGGTCGATGCAGCGGGAAATGGCGATCTCGTTGCCCGGTATGATCCTGGCCGAGATGATCACGCTGTCTGATTCTTTCACCTTGAACTTGTGCCATCCCCTGGCGATAAGGGACAGCACCGAATATACCTCGCCCTGGGTGCCCGTGCAGATTATCATGAGCTTGCTTCTGTCAATGGCGAGGACCTCTTCGGGTTTGATAAGGTCTCTGGAATCGAACTCCACGATGCCGAGGTCGGAGGCGATATCCACCACCTGGTTCATGCTCCTGCCGATAATGGTAACCTTTCTGTTGTTCTTGACGGCTAGCTCATAGAGCATCTGGATACGTCTTACATGGCTGGAAAAGGTGGAGACGATTACTGCCCCTTGTGTATTCTTCATGATGGATTCTATGCAGGAAGAGACCTTGCCTTCGTCCGAGCACCTGGGGTCGAGTTCCGCATTGGTGCTCTCGCAGATGAAGAGCTTGACCGGGCCATCCATGGTGCGGAATTCGGCCGGCATATCTTTAAAGTCACCCGAATGGATAATGCGGCCCTGGGGCGTGAGTATGCTCAGAGAATAACACCCGATAGTGGAGTGGCGAACCTCCAAGAACTCTATGTCCATGCCTGCCAGGCTGATTTTTTGTCCTGCATTGACAGCGATGAGCTTGACATGACCGTCCATGTCATATTCCTTGAGCTTGCGCTTGACCAGCTCCAACGTGAAGGAGTGGCTGTAGACAGGGATAGGGGCTTCTTTCAGGAGATATGGCAGGGCGCCGATGTGATCTTCATGCCCGTGTGTAAGAAGAATCCCGTCAAAGGCCTCCTGGTTTTCCACAACGTACGAGAAATCCGGTATAATCTGATCGATGCCCGTGAGGTTGTATTTGGGAAACATGAGCCCCGCATCCACCAATATGGACCCTGATCCGGTCTCGATGACCATGGAGTTCAGCCCGAATTCTCTGACGCCGCCCAGGGGGATCACCTTCACCATGTTCATAGAATTCCCCGGGACAGGGTTTGTATTTGCGTCCGTAGCTCCCTGGATGCGGATTCGATGTCGTTCCTGGTCTGTCTCGGGATGGGTATGTGTGGAAATCTCATGGGTTTGCCGATGGCGATCTTTACCGGAGAAAGCTTGATGGACGATGTCCAGCGTGGCATGAGACTGTATGCACCTGATATGCCCACCGGGATAACGGGCGTATCCAGGGCAAGGATGAGCCGGATCGTACCGGTGCGCAACGGCAGCATCTCTCCGTCCCATGTTCGCTCGCCCTCGGGGAATATACCAAGGATATGACCATGGCCCACCACCCGAATTGCGTTACGGATGGCCAGAACATCGATGGTGTACCTCCTCACGGGGAAGGATCCTGCATGCCGCAGGAACCACTTCATGAAAGAATGCCGGTACTCCGAATTTTTAGCCATGTACCAGATGTCGCGTCTTGTAAAGAAACCCAGGATAACAGAGTCGAGAAATGATGTATGGTTGGGTACGACGATGGCCGCCCCTTTGGCGGGTATGTTCTCAAGTCCTGTGATGGTAACCGACAAGAGGGCCTTGAGGATAGGCCGGGCAATGGGCTTCAGCACCATGGAGAGCATGCTTTTATCCCTTGGATACCACCTTCTTTCAGGCGCACGCAGCCTTTGATGGCCCGGCACCTTTGAAGAGGTTTCCCTAAAGGAGCCCCTGAAACGGATCCTTGGGTAGAATTCCACTATCTCGCTTGGGCCATGATATTTTTTGAGTGCCTTCTGGATGAAGTCTTCCCACTTCTTGCCCGATTCGTCGAGAAAATCAAAAAAAAGGGGGCCATGTTCACGGCTGATGACGATGATGGTATTCGATTCAATGGTAACACCCATGAGTGCAGGAAAAGGTAAATCAATGCTGGTTGTGACACCCGAAAAGCTCAAGGCATCCTCTTTGAGGAACAGGGTTCCCGTGTCTAGAGGTGCCCGTGTGAAATGGCATGCGGTAATGCCGGCATACCCTTCATACATACCCTCTTGAGATTCACGCGAAAGCCTGACCTGGCGGCTTTTCATGATGAAACCTGATAAGGCTTGGGGCAGATCAAAGGTTAGGATTTTTTTATACCAGTGAGAAATCGGCCGGATTTCCCCATCCAGCGATGCGAGGGAACGTGTTGTGAGCCTGAAGTCCACATGGCAGGATACGCAATGATTCCGATCTAGCCAATCAAATGCACCACATTGAGGGCACCTATAGAGCAGATCATTAATCATCAGCTTGGTAGTATAACCGAGTTTGACGGACTTGTACATCTCTTCCATAGGCGTGGTGATACAGTTTTCTTTAAGGATATATACTGATGATATGCTGATGGTTACTTCTTCGTCAGTATGTCCATGAGGTCATCCAGCATATCCTCACGGGTGCGGATCGCATTCAGCACGGACTCGAAGCCGGTTTTTGCGCGCATCATGTCCGTGAATTCCTTAGCTGCGTCGACGTTTGACTCCATACGTCCATCGGAGTTCAGGGCGGAGGGCTCATCGGACCTGCTCGTGGCAACGTCCACAGCGCCGTCTAGCGATGGCGTAATGGTGGTCCTGATAGCCTTGTAGTCAGGCGTGTTCATGTTCGCCACATTGGAAGAGGCATTGGCCAGAAGGATCTCATGTGCTCTCAATGAGGATAAGATTATGGACATAATTATTCTCTCCCTTGCTCACTTATCGGAGAAATGTCTATAATCTGAAGCATGACAAAACCCGGCCTCCTGCAAAAACTCATTATGACCTATGTGGTCTTTGTGGCGGTCCTTCTGGGAATCACGTTAGTGCTCTTTATTGTCTCATCACGGGTCAGCACGCTCAGCACAAAGATCTACCTTATTGATTATAAGAAAAAAGAGATCACTGACAAGCTCATTACCAATCTTATCTCTATTGAGGAAACCGGCAAGCAGTATATGCTCCTCCAGAACGATTCCTATCGCTCCATCTTGGAACAGCAGGAGAAGGACATCTCCCGGGCATGGGACAATCTGAACTCCAAAGGCATGTACTACGATGATCCCGAGAGGAATATGGTGGAAAACGGCAAGGGTTTGTGGATGGCCTATGTAAGCAGATTCCACACCCAGCTTACAGAGCTTCCCGATAACCCGAAGGATCTTGAGAAGCTCTTTACCCGCAACAGCTCAGAGATAGACGGCATCGTGGGTATTGCCCGTTATGTTAATAATGAGGCCGTTGACCGGCTGCGGATGCACATTGCCTACCTGAAGGACCTGGGCGACCAGATCATGTCCTGGACATGGTGGGTGCTTGCCGTTTCCCTGAGCATCGGTCTCATCGTACCTATCCTCATCTACCGGAGCGTCACCAGGGACCTCAATCGCATCATGGGCGGCATCAAACATATCGCCGATGGCGATTTCGATCATCGTATCTCTCTGGACTCCAAGCACGAGCTGGGCCAGCTTGCTGAATCATTCAATAACATGGCGTTGCGCCTCAAGGAACTTGATACCATGAAATCCGAGTTTATTTCAGTCGTGTCGCACGAGCTGAAGACTCCTCTGACCTCCATGAAGGAGGCGGCAAGCCTGCTGCTTGAGGGCCTGGCCGGTGATCTGTCTGATAGACAGAAACGGCTTGTAGAGATCATGGGACAAGGTATCAAGAGGCTTCTGCATACTGTGTCAGAACTGCTGGATATGTCGCGGATAGAAAGCGGTATGGTCCGGTTGCATATGGAGCCTCATGACATGAACGCTGTCGTAACTTCATTCATATCCGAGATCAACCCCATTGCCGATATCAACGGTGTGGAGATCAAGGTGGAGTATGCTCAGGATGACTGTACGGTCATGGTGGACTGGAACAAGATCCTGCAGGTCTTGACAAACCTCACGCACAATGCAATCAAATACTCACCCGAAGGCTCTGAAATAGAGATCAGGATAAGGAACTCTGACGGATATATCATCACTGAGATCGAGGACCACGGCAAGGGAATACCCGCAGAGGATATGCCCCGTATCTTTGAGAAGTTCTACCAGTCGAGATACACAAGGGGTCATGGCGGCATAGGGCTCGGTCTTGCGATCTCAAGGGGGATTGTTGATGCGCATGGAGGATCGGTGTATGCACAAAGCAGTGAGGGAAAGGGGAGTATTTTTTCTTTCAGCCTTCCTGTTGCTCATGACGATGCTTCTCTTTCAGGGATGCGCGACGGAGATCCTGTACACCAAGATTGATACTGCGGAGAAGAATCTTTCCCAGGGCAAGGCCTCCGGCGAGGATCTCAAGTCAATGAATCCCGTGTTGCCCCCCTCAATGGTTGCCCGCCACAAGATTGCCCTGATCATGGATTCAATCATTAAGGGCGAAAATGCCTTTAGTGTCATGAAGACCGACCTGGAAGAGATCAGGGGTAAAACATTCGTTCCTGATTATTTAAAGGTAGAGGCAGGCTACCTGTTGACCCTCATTGAGCGTATGGAGACCCTTCAGAAGTCTGCTGCCAGGGCAAAGGAATATGCAAGGGAGAGTGAAGAGCTGAAACGGAGCCTTGAGCAGACAAAGAAAGAAAACGAGGGCTTGAAAAAGGACCTCGAGGACATTAAAAAAGAGATAGAGGTGCTGAGCTACAAGCTGAAAAAACTCGAACAGATACATCTCGAGTCTGTGAAGCGCCGAGGAAAGCAATGACCCAGAAGCACAAGATCCTCATCATTGATGACGAGCCGGATATTGTAGAGGTCCTGGTTGCGAGGCTTGAAGCGATGGGGTTCTATGCCGTGGGATATACCAAGGCCAGGAAGGCCCTGGATGAGCTCAAGAAGGACACGTTCAGCGTCCTGATTACAGACCTCAAGATGCCTGAAATGGATGGTATGGAGGTCCTCAAGGAGGCTAAGAAGATCGACCCGGATATCGAGGTCATCATCTTTACGGCCTATGGTTCCATTGAGGGTGCGGTGCAGGCCATCAAGGAAGGGTCGCATGACTACCTTGTGAAACCTTTCGAGGCCATCGAGCTGGTGGCCAAGATCGAGAAGGCAATAGAAAAGCGCGGGCTCAAGCAGCGGGTCCGTTACCTGGAGCAGGAGATTGGAGACAGCATAGAGCATCATATCTATGCCGAAAGCCCTGCCATGAAGAAGATCCTGGCCCTGGTCCGCCAGGTAAGCTCATCGGACGCCACCGTGCTTGTTCTTGGCGAGTCGGGCACCGGCAAGGAGCTTGTCACCCGGATGCTCCACTATGAGAGTAAAAGGCGTGAGGGCAAGCTTGTTATCATGGACTGCGGGGCCACCCCGCACACCCTCATCGAGGCCGAGCTGTTCGGTTATGGTCGCGGCGCATTTACCGGGGCGGTGAAAGATAAGCGCGGTATCATCGAAGAGGCCGACGGAGGGACGCTTTTCCTCGACGAGATCGGCAACATCTCACCCGAGATGCAGACACGTCTCTTGAGGGTTCTGGAATCAGGAGAGTACAGGCGTTTGGGCGAGGTCAACCAGAAACATGTGAACATCAGGGTGATAGCCGCCACCAATGTGGATCTCAAGGCCAAGGTGGATAAGGGAGAGTTCCGGGAAGATCTCTTTTACCGGCTTAAGGTCTTCACCATCAACCTGCCGCCTTTAAGAGACAGGAAAGAGGACATCATCGGGCTGGCCCAGGTCTTCCTTACGGAATTCACCAACAAGACAGGCAAGACCGTCACCGGGTTCAGCAGGGAGGCCATGGACATGCTCCTTTCCCATTCCTGGCCGGGTAATGTCAGAGAGCTGAAAAACATCATCCAGTCCGCAGTGGTGCTCAGCAAGGGGCCTATCATAACCCCGGACGAGATCCTGCCCTCGGGTATGTTTGACCGCACATCGGCTGTTGCCCTCTCGGAAGAGGGGCTGAACCCCATTGAGGCCCATGAGAAGGCCATGCTTATCCAGGCACTGAAGAAGTCCAACTGGGTCCAGAAAGACGCTGCCCAGATCCTGAGCATATCCAGGCGGGTCATGCATTACAAGATCAGGAAGTATAATATCATCAATGAGAAAGAGCAGTTTTAGGTAAAACTGCAATCCGGAAATAATTGTATCTCAACTGACTTTCATATATACTTGGTCTATCATGAATACGAACAATGCGAGACCTTTGTTCGTCCTCATAGTAGTAGCCGTTTTTCTTTCCTTTTTTGGCAGCAACGAGACACTTCTTGCAGCATCCTCCGACCCGCTGGAGAAATCCAAGGCATTGAAGATCGTCATTGATCCCGGCCACGGGGGAAAGGCCCCTGGAGGTGTAGGCCCGCACGGCGAGAAGGAGAAAGATATCACCCTCGATGTGGGCAGGATCCTTGCGAAACGCCTGGCCGATGAAGGTGTGGAGGTCTTCCTTACCAGGGAGAATGATACCTATATCCCCCTTGAAGACCGGACGGCCTTTGCCAATAAGCACAAGGCGGACCTCTTTGTCTCTATCCATGTGAATGCAACCGAGGCACGGTACAGGGATGGGGTTGAGACATACTTCCTGAACCTCACGACCGACGCCTCGTCCAATAAGGTTGCTGAGCGTGAGAACGCTATGTCCTCGTCGTCCATGAAAGGCATTCAGCTTATCATCAAGGATCTCATGCTCAATGCCAAAATCAATGAATCATCGAGGTTCGCCACCTTCACCCAGAATGCCATTATCTCTTCCCTGAGAAAGGTAGGTTATACCGGCAAAGACCTGGGCGTCAAACAGGCGCCCTTCTATGTTCTTATGGGCGCGCAGATGCCGGCCATCCTCATCGAGATGGGCTTCATAACCAACCCCGCCGATTGCTTGCTCCTGCATGATAATGCACACCTGGAAACCATTGTTGAGGGCATCATGGGGGGCATCAGGACCTTTATGACCAATTCAAGCTATGTCTATAACAACGGGGTTCATGAAGACGAGGGGCCTTGAATCAGGTAGTCATCTCATAACGGGAGATGACAGGCATGTGTGCAATTCCGGCCTTTGCCATTCTGACACTTTTCGTGGTGCCCCTTTGGGTATTTTGTCATTTTGTACCTGCCCATGCCCTGACAGAAGGCTTTTCTGCCAAAATGGCAATCTCGGGAAGGGTCATAAAATTATTACTGTTTGATATCAATAAGTTATAAGTTGCCAGAAACTGGCACACCCCTTGCCTTATACA
>CAYMDG010000059.1:9529-13754 GCA_964388905.1 uncultured Bacteriovoracaceae bacterium | reverse complement strand
ATGCCGAGGAAATCTATCAAAACCTCATGAACCTCTATGCACTCAGCGGGAACAAACCTATGGTGCTTAAGACCTATGAGCGATGCAAGGATAAGATCATCAACGATCTCGGGTGCCCACTGAGCCAGGAAAGCGAACTCCTGGCAGAAAAACTGCTTTAAGGGTTGAGCTTCGCTTCTCACATCAGAGCAGACTATCACCAGCCGACCGACCAGGCATTATGTTTGCCGTATAAATATTATCAACATATAATACCTTTATCCTTACTCGAACATATCTTTTTATCATATATTAATTCCTGGTTAATTGTGATAGAGCTTAATGTGAACACCGGGGATGTGAAGATAGCTGCTATCTTCATTTGTTGCCTCTATTATGGTTCTATGGGATTATATTTCTAATGAATTCCCCATACTTATAGGGGAGAGGGTAAACGTACAGGGGTCTCACCCCATGCAGATTCCTGCATGTTCATACCTCTCCCCTTTTTTCGTGCAGTGATGCACTTATGAGTTCAAAATAAGGGTCAGATCAGGTCTTTGCTCAAATCCTTCCCGATGGTGGCGCTCTTTAACTCTAAGCCTAACAGAGCAGCTGCTGTAACACCCAGGTCCGCAATACGGACGGGTTTGTCAAGAATGCCTGTCTTCCCTCCGGGTATCGAGACGGCAGCAACGATAGGGAGCGTATCCACCGATCCGTGGCCTCCACTGTACACACGCCAGGGAGGAGACCATGTGGGCGCTTTAATGCCCACATTGGGGATCTGGCCGTTATAGACCGGGATCTGCCAGCCGTTTTTCGCCAGGATGATAAGGTCGGGCCAGATGACAGTCTGTTCCTTGTCAACATCTACATAGAATGTGTGATAGAGCTCTCCGGGCAGGCAGACCCCCTCAATGCCCTTTTTCATGTCGCTGCGGTCAACGACCCACCACGGGCATTCATGTTTGCCGGTCTGTGGATTCAAGGCCCGGTGGGCCAACAGCAACGCCTTTGCCCTTGTTACTTTATCCTTGTTTTCCCGCCAGTACATGACCCCGTAGCTGCTCACGCTGAAGGCGTACATCTCCTTCTTTTCCAGTATCCCCCTCTTCTCGATTATCCCTGCACTCTCAAGGAGACCCACACAATCGGTGGATGAAAAATCTTCGGTATAGAGGTGGTTCTCTGCTGAGTGGTCGCTCAGAAGGATAATCCTGGAATGCTCCAGAACACCCTGTTTCTCAAGGCCTTCCATAAGGCGGCCGAACTGGATATCCACATCGCGGACAACATCGAGGATTGCTTCTTTGAAGAGGAGTTTGTTCCTGCTGCTGACCAGCTGGTATGCAGGCTTGTTCCCGCACCCCTCGGGCGGGTCATAGGGCGGATCGATGTTAATAAACTCATCAGGATCCGAAGCACACCCGATGCAGTGCCCGGCGTCATCACACTGGGCAAGGAGGATATAGGCCATGTCAGGATGTTCCCGTCTGAATATTTCCAGGGTCGAGTCAACAACCCAGCTGTCGTGGGGAAAATGACTGGCAAAGAGCTCCATCTGCCAAGTCAAAAGGCTGCCCTGACCCGTATAGAGCCTGGTCATGGTATCGCTCGGCATCATGGACGCTGCGAAGTAGGGAAGGTGCGTCGATTCCGGGTCACACGCGGCATCCTTATCCGTATGAGGATCGGCAAGGCTTTCCCTTTTAGGGGCCTTGAGGTAGCCCGGATGATTCGGGCCGGTCACCAGGATATCAATGCCTGACCCTGCAGGATTATCCTTTAACATCTCTGCCACCCACTCTTTACCTGAGATAAAAAGGGTCTTGGAGTCAGGCCACCTGCGTTTCCATGCATGGAAAAGGGTGTCCACAGGACTGCCTTTATCATCCCGGGCAAAGGACATGCTGGTCCGCTTTATCACTGCATTCCCGCCCTCATCCCAGCCTGTAGGCTGAGCCCACACACTCACGATGCCGGTCTGGGCCGATGAGGTCCCGGCAAGGGCATTGAGGTGGTTCATGTCTGTGGCGGAAGGCAAAAAGCATTTTGCATTCCGGTACCATAATGACTTTTTCAGGAACGTTCGGATATTAGGCATGAGCCAGTTGCCATCGCTTCCTCCAGGCATTCCCCGGGCATCGAGCTCAAAGTATTTCGGGTGAAGGGCATCGATGGCAATGAAGATAAGCTTCTCTCGGCTATTTCCTGGATCCCCTCCGGGTATGGATGTCCCCAACCCTTTGAAGGGGAAAAGCCCCAAGTTCATCAGGGTCATCCCGCCAAGTGCCGCAGTAACCTTCTTCAGGAACGACCTGCGGTCCATCTGCTTCTTTGTTGTGGAGTGCTTATGCGTGAGGTTATCTTTTGCCATGTGTCCTCCATAGCTATTATGAACTCTATTTATTAATTCAATTCTCTTACTGAGTAAAGCCTTCGTGATTATGGTGTTACAATGGCGAACGTACCTGGTGCTTTGTCGAACATGATGAAAAAGCGGACCAGGTCGATGCTGCTGCCGGCGATCTTGAGATCGTCGCTTAGCAGAGTGTCCTTCACACCGGCGGTGCCTGCCATCATCTTGATGAATATTTCCTTCGTCAGCGTCAGGGTCGCATCGGCGTCGGCTGCTGGTGCTGCCTTCTTGTGGTGCAGCACCGCATTCTCTATCCAGAGCACGAAGGATTCTTTAGTATCAGAGATTACCAGGTTAATTTTGAGATCCTTACCCTCTGCAGATGGGCCGTTGAGGCCAGCGGCCATGGCTTCAAGAAAACGTTCGACCGGCGTTTGCCTGAGCATGTCGATCAAGGAGCTGCGATCAATGCCCTTCTTCGGCGGGCCATTACGCAACTCGGCTGCTGCTGTCAGATAGCTGTTTCGCCAGGTGGATGCTTCGGCCATGTAGCCCATCTGATCGTAAGTGCATGCCAGCAACTCAATGGCACTCTTGTTGTCGGGATGTGCAAACACGACGTGATTCAGCAACTCAGCAGTCCAGCGGTAGTCTCCCTTGTCGAATGCGGCCTGGGCCGCCGCGATGGCCTTGTCGGCGCCTCCTGCAAGTTCGATGTAGCGTTTGGCCGACTCCTCAGGCGGCAACGGATTCAGGTTCGCTGGATTGCCGTCGTAGAAGCCCATATAGAACTGATAGACCGCCTTGACGTTGTGGCGCAGATCGCCATAGTAGCCGCGGCTGGAGAGGTAGGTTTCAAGAGACTTGGGCAGCTTCACCATGTCGGCGATTTCGCGCGCAGTATGGCCGGCGTTGATGAGACGCACCGTCTGATCGTGAGTATATTTGTAGACATCGCGATGCTTGGTGATGAACTCTGCAATACGTGCCCGGCCCCAGATCGGCCAGTTGTGTGTGGCGAAAAACACTTCGGCATCTGCGGTTTGCTCCAGCGCCTGATCCAGATAGTTTGCCCATCGCAGGGCATCGCGAACCTTGGCACCGCGCACCGGCAGGAGGTTGTGCATAGTCTGACCTAGAATCTCAGCTCCACAATAGGCCTTTTTGTCAGGAAGCAGGAAGGTAAGTTCGGCGGGCGCCTCTGCACCGGGAACATTGTAGAAGACAAAGCGCACGCCGTCAATGACCATATCCTCCTTTGGCTGCTTGATGATCCGGCTCGGCGGCATGATACCATAGTTGCCATAAGCCACTGACTTGCCCAGGCCCGTATCGACCATGCCTTTGGCGGAGCGTTCAAGATCCTTACCGAACTGGTAGATTGACCGGCGCCCCATGGCAATACCGACCATAATGTTTTCACTGGTGGCTTCCTCAATGAAGCCCTCCGGCGCGATAACTGGAATCTTGCGCTCGGCCACGTCTTGGAACGAAGTCACACCGAAGACACCGCCGAAGTGGTCCATGTGGCTGTGCGTGAAAATGATTGCAGAGACCGGTTTGTTGCCCAAATGCTTGCGGGCGAAGGTGATCGCCGCTGCTGCACTTTCTCTGCAGGTCAGCGGATCTACCACGATCCATCCGGAGTTGCCCTCGATCAAGGTCATATTGGCAATGTCAAAGCCTCGAAGTTGATAGACGCCTTCCGTTACCTTGAACAGGCCGATTTGGGCGTTGAGAATGGCGTGCCGCCATAGGCTCGGGTTGACCGTCGTCGGGGCCTTGCCCTCGACAAATGTAAAGGCGTCGAAATCGATAAGCACCTCGCGCTGCGAACTGGTGATTTTTCCACTAGGCCTGGCTATAAGACCGCGCTTGGCATCG
>CAYMDG010000059.1:0-9429 GCA_964388905.1 uncultured Bacteriovoracaceae bacterium | reverse complement strand
CTGCGAACTGGTGATTTTTCCACTAGGCCTGGCTATAAGACCGCGCTTGGCATCGCCGAAATCCTGTGGGTCGTCGAGTTTCAACGACTGCACGAAAGGCTCATTGGCCTTTACAGTGGCAGGCGTTGCGTCACCGGCCACGCAGCCGATACCTGAATATTTACCGGCGCACCCGGCGAGTATTCCCATAAGTGACAGATAGATAGCGATTGAAAATAAGGTTTTCATTAAAATTCCCCTTTCATGAATCCGAACAGTGAAAGACCTGCATGTGTTCATAATATCACCTTATTTTGATGTATCCAACTCTTTAGTCACCACATCATCATGGACTCTGCTGCCTTGCCGTATTCCCGTATTCTTCAAGTTTTTGCTTATTTACATCATCTGTACCACTGAGGTACTTGCAAAACTCAAAAAAGGTGTCGCCCCTAAAAAATGGGGGTTCAGAAATTCTTGAAAATAATGGATTCCCGCTTCCGCGGAAATCGACAATCTTGGAATTTTGCAAATGCCTCCAGTATCTATGCTAACGCGTATCTGAAAAGCATATGGTCCTAGTCCATGCAGAACAAAGTTTACAATCAATTCGCTGCCGTACGGAATAAAGACAGCTTCCGGGCCCGGGCTATTCATCACCCGGGCCCGGCATGGCAGATTATGAAGAGAGATCCTGGGCCGCCTGGCTGAGGCCCAGTTCTTCAAGCTTTTCTTTTGTGGGTCTTCCTGTATCCCAGTCCCATTTCCGATATGCATAGTACTCTCTCAACATCATATCCATGTCAGGTACAATCCCTGCGGTACTCCCCTCTTGAAGCGGCTCAAGGCAGATCTTGGGCACCTTGTCTTCGGCCCTGGTAAGCCCGAGCTTGCTGTTGATGGCACGTTTGAGGTTGATTGACCGGTCTCCGGTGGTAAGAATCTCCTCAGGGGTCACCTCCCAGCCGGTTATGGCCTTCATGATCTGGCAGAGTTGGGTGACCGTGAGCGAAGAGAACTTGCATAATGCAAACGAATCATAGAGGTCTTTCAGGCTCTGGTACTTGGCAGCGCTTTCAGCCTTGCCCACTGAGGTGAGCCTGTCGCCCGGCAGGATCATATACTCCGGCACTGCAGTCCCCAGCTCCACGGAATAATAATCGCCCTTGAGGTGGCATGCCCCGCGAGGGCCGGTGGCATATGATATAGCCATGCCGTGGAAGGCCCTGGGATCATGCATGGGTATCTCCATGCCCTTGATCTGGGCAGCCTCACCCTCGTCGCGGCCAAATTCGCGGGCCATGACAAGGGTGCCCCTGGCGAGCAGTTTGCCTATGCCCTCATTGTTGATAATCATCTCCACGAGCTTCACAATCGCCTCTGCGTCGCCCCATTTGATCTCGAGGCCCGCCCTCTCTTTGGTTAAGACACCTTTTTCATAGAGATACATGGCATAGGAAATGGCCACACCTGCGGCTATGGTGTCGAGTCCATGGGTGTTGCACAGGTGGTTTGCGCGGATGATGGAATCGAAATTGAAGTTCATGCACAGGGGGCCAAAGGCCATGGTGGTCTCATACTCCGGACCGTCGACTGATTTGTTGCCGCGGAAATTCTTTACCTCCCTGCCGCAGCCAATGGGGCATCCTGCACAGGCGAAGTTTTCTATCACGTAGTCCTGCCTCAGGGTCTGGCCGGTCAACCTCTCTACCGGAAAGACACTCTTGCTGAAATACTTTACCGGGACATCCGCAAGCGTCATGGCCATGTCTGAATAGAGCAACGTCCCATATTCCTTGTAGGCAATGGAGAGGAAATTCTGCTTGATAGTGGCGTGGGCCTCCTTAGCGAGCCGGTTCAACCCTTCAGTGTCGGCGGGCGCCGGACGTGCGTTGCCAAATGCCACTACAGCCTTGAGGTTCTTGGAGCCCATGAGTGCGCCGATCCCGCAGCGTCCTGCTGCACGGCCGGCATCGTTCATGATGCCCGCGGTCTTCACCATCTTCTCGCCGGCCACACCGATAAGCGCTATGCCGAGACCGGTCTGGCCGAGCTCTTCTTTGATCATGTCCTGAGTTTCATAAGTATCCTTGCCCCAGAGGTGTGCAGCGTCCTTCAAGACCGCCGTCCCCTTTTCAAGTAAGAGGTATACCGGCTTCGGGGCCTTGCCGGTTATGATGACGCCGTCATAGCCTGCGCCCTTGAGCCTGAAGGGGAAGACGCCTCCACTCGTGGCCTCTCCCCACCATCCGGTGAGCGGCGAGATGCCGGCCACTGCATACCTGCTCACCATGGGGATGGAGGTGAGGGTGAAGGGTCCGGTGGCAAACACCAGCGGGCTTTCAGGTGCCAGAGGGTCCATACCCTTTTTCACAAAGGGATAGATCAGATGGGCGGCCAGGGTCGCGCCCCCGATATACTTCCTGAAGACATCCTCGGCAATGGGCATGTCTTCGGTTCTGCCCGTGTTTAAATCTACTTTCAGAAAACGTCCGTGATATCCGTACATGAGCTCTCTCCTCCCTTAAAAATCAATGTCTTTGCCGTCATAGGCATATCGCAGGATTCTCTCGCTCTCTTGCGCTGTTATGGGACGCGGGCTGAAGAAGGTGTCGATATCCTCCATGGCGAAGGTCACCATATCGCTCATCTTCGCCTCGAAATCGCCTTTGGCAATGCCGAGCTTTTTCAGACTCAGAGGCACATCCAGTTCCTTGAGGAGGCCCTTCACCTTCCTGATGAGAGATGCAAACCGCCTCTCAGGGGACTTGCCCCCGATGGCCAGCGTATCGCAAATGTCCAGATACTTCTGCGTGACATGCCGGTAATACTGCATG
Source organism: uncultured Bacteriovoracaceae bacterium (assembly GCA_964388905.1). GTDB lineage: Bacteria > Desulfobacterota > Desulfomonilia > UBA1062 > UBA1062 > MWEI01. The sequence goes on along the minus strand of CAYMDG010000059.1, from coordinate 6,613 downwards.
GCGTACGGTATGAATATGCCCACGGAAAGGCCGTGATGAATATTGAACAGGCCGCCCACTGCGTGTCCGAATCCGTGGGTCAGCGCGCAGCTGTTCTGGCCGAAGCACATGCCTGCCATGGATGAAGCGATATGCATGCGCAGCCTCGCCTCCCTGTCCTTGCCGTTCTCATAAGCCCTGGGGAGGTACTTGAAGATGAGCCTGATGGCTCGTAGGCCCAGGGCATCCGTGATGTCATTTGATGCCGGGGTCATGATGCCGTCAAAGGCGTGTGCCAGGGCATCGAGCCCTGTTCCTGCCGTGAGTTTGGGAGGCATACTCACGGTGAGTTCGGGATCCAAGATGGCGATGTCCGGGAATAGGTCTCCGTTTGCAATGGGGACTTTGCGATGGGTGACGGTATCGGTGAGCACGGCAGCCATGGTGCACTCGGAGCCTGTTCCGCTCGTTGTGGGGATGACTGCAAGGCCCGCCTTTTTCCTCAGGCCCAAAAGGCCCAGCGGATGAACCTGCCCGAGGTCGGTGATGTCAGGCCGTTCGTAGAGGATCCAAGCAGCCTTGGCGGTGTCGATCACGCTACCTCCACCCACGGCGAAGATCATGTCGGGTTCGAACTTTATCATCTCGGCACCGCACTCCCTGACATTGTCAATGGGCGCCTCAGGCTGGGCTTTGTTCCAGATGAAGGTGGTGAAGCCGGCCCCTTCGAGCACCCGCGAAGCCTTGAGGGCGAAGCGCTCGCTGTATTCGTCCGTGACGAAAAAACTCCGCTTCGTTGTGCAGCGCGTATTGAAGATGTCGATGATGGATGGCTGCGGCATGAAGCCCTCGGCTAACGAGTTGGCGCCTATCACCAGCGCGGGTGAGTTGAAAAACGTCACCAGACCCTTGATGGATGTGGATGTCGCCAGGGGCAAAAGGGATTTTATCCCAGGGTCCTGAAACCAGTATGCCATATGCATTCCTCCTTTTGGCTCAACTCAAGATAGAGTACACCTTATTATTAGGACAATCAGGAAAACCCGAATAGAGGCGGCTCCTTTTTATCAATCCCGTTCTCCGTGCAGTTCCTCATTCTTGTCCCGGGCAATTCGTGCAAACTTCACGACCATGTCCATGACCATGCTGGTCAGTCCTGGGTATAATCTTTTGTTGAGATACGACCATTTTGAGAGGAATCCTGGAATGATGAGGAACCTTTTCTTTTCGATCCCTTCCAGGAGAATCCTTGCCGCCTTCCGGACACTCATCAATCCCGTCATCCTGACAAGGGCACGTGTCTCCGGCGGGGAACTCGTCTGCATGTAATCCGTCATGGGGGTGTCCACCTCAGGTGGACAGAATACCGACACAAGGATATTGTGACTCTTCAGTTCGCTTCTCAGGCATTCGGAGAAGCCGACCAGGGCAAATTTGGATGTACTGTATGCGCTGTAACCGAAAATCCCGATGAGACCGAGCATGGAAGACACGTTGACGATGTGTCCACCCCTGGGTTTCATAAAGGGCAGGATAGCGGCAATGACATTCCGGGTCCCATAGAGGTTGATACGGAGCACCTCGTCGAACTTCTCATTAGTTATATCATCGAAGTAGTCGGCATGACCGATGCCTGCGCTGTTGATGAGGATATCCGGAATCCCGAACTCCTGAACGGCACGGGCTACCTTTCGATCAACATCCTCTCGGTCTGACACGTCCATCTGCAGGGCCATTACCTTCTGGCTGTTCGAAATCTTTTGTGTTGCGATCTCGCCGCAAGCGGCATCGAGCTTCTTCAGGTCCCTGCCGAAAATCATGACATGTGAACCCAAGGCAGCAAGCATGAGTGACGCCTCCAGCCCGATGCCACTGCTCCCGCCCGTGATAAATACCGCCTTGTCCTGGAAACGCTTCATGCCGGGCACGACAAACTCCTCATGTCAATCCAGATATTTCGTTAAAAATTCCGCCTGCTTCATCACTACCTGTTTGAACAGTTCACCCGTGTACACATCGAAATGTCCTGCCGAGAGACCCACAACCTCTGCATCCGGAATCCTGGAACCCATCTTCTCTACTGCCTTAGCAGGGATCAGCGAGTCGTTCTTTGCATACATGATGAGCACCGGGCTTTGAATCCGGCGCGCGTACATGATGGGCCGGTAGGCTGATATTGTCAGGCAGATCCTGGCCGGTACCTCGTTCTTCATGGGTGAGTCCGGGGGCACGAGGGTATAGTATCCCTGCATGGCATCCGGTGTGTTCATGCAGGCAAAGGTCCCTGGCTCAGCCACGGCAGGGACCATGTGGGGATCCTTTCCGGTAACCATGAAGAACAGATCCTTGAGACCGTGATAAAGCCCTTCTGCCTGGTATAGGAGAGGAAACTGCAGGGTTGTAGCCATGCCGTCGACAAAGGGGACCTGTGCTACGACGGCCTTGATGCCGACCTGCCGTGCAGCGGTTACCATCACATGTCCGCCGGAAAATGAGGTGCCCCACAGGGCGATCCTGCTCCCATCGACATTGCCGAGAGTCCGCACATGAGAGAGGGCCGCCTTCCAGTCTGCAAGGTGCCTCCAGGGATTCACCAGGTTCCGTGGCTCGCCCTCGCTGCCTCCGAAGCTGCGGTAATCAAACAGAAGGACAGCCATTCCTTGTGCTGCAAAGTACTCGGCATAGGGTTGCAAGCCGAAGTCCTTCTGGCCTGCAAAGCCATGGGCCATGACCACCACCGGGGGGTTTTCCTTTCCATCAGGCAGGTAGAGCCATGCCGAGCATCTGAGTCCCTTACTGGAAAATTGCGTATCGACCCTCTCCATTGGCATCCCTCCTCAATCCTCTATCAATGTGCCTGGCGTGAAACGATAGGGGTCCACCGCGAGGCCTGGTATGCGAGCTTGGCGTATATACCGGGATAGACATGGAGCTTCTGGTTCCGGATGCCCCTGATGATCTCGCGGACCACCCTTTCGGGCTTGTCCACCAGGAGCCCGGGGAGCGGGAGCTTATCGATCCTGGCCTTTCCATATTCCGGTGACTTCAGCAGTTCGGTCTTCACCCACCAGGGGTAGATGTTGGTCACGTCCACGCCCTTGTCCTTGAGTTCCCCGGAAAGGCCCATGCCGAAGCCCCTCAGGCCGAATTTTGAACACGAATACGGCGTGCCCTGTGAGGTTGCTACGAAACCGGCAACGGACGACATGAACACGAGGTGTCCTTTACCCCTTCTGACCATATCAGGCAGGAAATGGAAGGTAAGGCGCATGGGGGCAAGCAGGTTCACCTGCATGAGTGCCTCCCACTGCCCCTGGGGCACATCCTGGAAATCGCCATAGGTGATGATGCCTGCATTGTTGATGAGCATGTCCACATGGCCTGAGAGCTCCCTGCTCCTGTCGTAGAGCTCCCTGCACCCCTGGGGATCTGAGATGTCTGCTTCCACAAGCCCCAGGATACGTCCGGCGCATGACCCGGAGCTTTCAAGGACCTCTCTGGCCATTGCTGCGAGCCGGCCTGCGTCAAGGTCGGTGAGGATGAGGTTGCACCCTAATCTCAGGAGCGCACGCACATACTCCCTCCCGATCCCCCCTGCGGCTCCGGTGATGAGGATGTTCAGACCGCCAAGGTCCTTCATGCCTTCCCCTCCGCCATGCCTGGGGTGCCTATACCCGTCGGGTAAGGAAGCTCAGGGGTCTTCCAGGGTGCGACGCCCATGCCGGGATTCAGACGGGACCTGAAGTTGTCCGAACTCATGATGAGAAACGGCCTGATACCCTCAAGACCAAGGTCGCGTATGTTCTGCGCCATCCGATGGAGGCTGTTCCCCCCTTTGAGGTTCAAACCCCTGGAGGTGCACAGAGTGTAGGTTGCATCCACATGGATAATGGTTTTCCATATGGAATCGTTCAGGTTCGAATAGGTCACCAGGTCGGAGGCCCTCACCGGGATGCCCGGACCCAGCATGCCTTCAACAGACACAATACTCCCGTCCGTCTGAGGATCTTTCACCTCGAATTCAAAAGACCTGCCGGTCAGTCTGAACGGTATCCCTGTCTCGAATTTTGGGAAGCCCCATATCTCACGGCCTGCAGCCCTTGCCTGGGGGATGGTGACCGGCATCTCCAGTACATATGCGCCTATGCTGCCCCAGTTTTCACCGCTGCGCCTGAGGAAGGTGGGCAGGTAGATACCCGGATCCTTGAACGCAACGGGTCTTACTACGATAGTGATGGTCACCTCGTCGTAAGGACCGATGCTCACGTCGCGGTAGTTGTAGAAGATGAGACTTATGAGGGATTTGCCATTGAAAAACCTCAACGGCACCAGGCCGGTCCCTTCAAGCTTCGGCGCCACCCGTTCATAGTCAACCCAGTAGTTCAGGTGCCTCACACCCACGTTGTAAAAGAACATGGGGAGGTCAACCCTTCCCTCACTTGTCCGTGCATCCGACATGGGGACGTGAAAGAAGCCATCACCCTTCAAGATCATCACCTCCTACTATACTTATGGTAAAAATGTAACATCCGAGGAAATTGCAAAAATCAAAAAAACTGTCACCCCAGCCAAAACAGGGGCCCAGAAGTTCTTGAAAATGCTGGATTCCCGCTTTCGCGGGAATGACATCCAGCGAGTTTTGCAATCGGATCATCCATATTAATAAATAGCTTTGAGGATATATTTTGTCGCCCGGGATTATAATTAAGGACGAAAAAAGAGGCCGGGATTGTATACTTGGGCGCTAACAAATATGAATCATGCGGATTCAGGAATAATAATGGCCAGGGTCATGCTGGACATCTTATTGCTGTCATATGTAAATTGGTGCCATTAACCTGCCTGAACAATGATTACTTAACCGTCCTTCTTCACCCTGAACTCACGGGGCGTCAAACCCGAGAGCTTCTTGAACGCGGTGTTGAAGGTGGACTTGGAGTTGAACCCCACCTCGAAGCAGATGGTCAATATGCTCATTTCCGGGTCTGTCCTCAAGAGCCGCTGTGCCTCTTCCACCCTGAACCGGTTGATGAAGTTGCGGAAGTCCAGGTTGAGGTGCTCGTTCAGGAATTGACTGAGCTGATGCGGGGTTATGGCGAGCAGATCGGCAACCGTCTTGAGGTTGAGTTCCATATCCTTGTAGAGCTGCTCTTCCTTCATCAATTCCATGACCCGGGTATAGATGAGCTCGGTGTTCACGCCGGCTAGAAGTGTCCGTTCGTAGCGCTTCTGCTTTATCTCGTGCTTCAGGATCTGGAAGAATTGCGGGTAGCGGTGGCGCGCCAGGAAGATGAGCACATGGATCAGGGAGAGCATGGTCCCGCCTGCCAGGGTGAGCGGCATCATGGTATAGACAAAACCTACCCCGAGGACAGCGACCGACAGGATGGCCATCAGGTTGATGAGGGCAATGATCCTGACTTCAGACCTTATCTCTTCCCTTTTCCAGAGCGCCAGCTCCACCATGAGGAGGAACACAAGATAAGAAATCACATGGGTCCATCCCAGGGCAACAAGGAGGCTCAGGGGGCTGTCCAAGGGGTTGTTCAGCATGCCCCTAATCATGTGCTGCTTGAAGGCAAGAGGCTGAAAAAGAAAAATGACATCGAAGATAAGGATTATAACAGAAGGCAGAATATGGATCTTGGTCTTGTATGAAAGGGGCAGCTCAGGATCCAGGAGTGAATGGTAGTAGAACAGATTCAAGGGACCAACGGCAAAGAGTGCGGTGAAAAAAAGGAACCCGGCCATGGGGTAAGAGGCCTGGAATTGATTCACACTGAGACCCACCCCGAGGATGATGAGACCGTTGCAGACCAGCAGGGAAAAAGACAGGATGTTCAGGCGGCCGGTTTCCCTGCCCGTGACCTGTTCGAGGGCCATGAGAAAGCTCAAGGCACCCCCGAAGAAGATGAATGTCATGGCAAGATCATGGAGCATCATCATGGTTTGTTTATCTTATTAGCATACTTATCCTGCCACGAATATGGCTTTCAGCCATCTTAACCGGCGCATGCAGAAGGATCTGGCGATCATCTCACTGAATTGGTCACGAATGGATTTTTACATGAAGATAATGTTTTGGTAGAACCTCTGGTAAAAGTCCGAGATTGTCATTCCCGCGTAAGCGTGAAACCAGTGTTTTCAGAAAATTCCTGACCCCCGCCTTCGCGGGGGTGACACATTTTCTTGAGTTTTCCAATTGCCTCGTTAAAATTTAGAGTGGACGTAATACCGCCATGCATTTATGGTAATTGATAAATCCACTCTGAAAGAAGAAGGCTATGGAACCATTGTCCGAAAAACTCGTAGAGAAAACCTGGCAGGAGATTGCCCGCTATGATGCAGGCCGCGCCACGAAAGAGATGATGGAGTTCGGACAGATACAACCTGACCTTCTTTCTTTCATTCTGGAATTCACTGAGGACCTTGGTGAGCAGTCCGGAGAGCTCTGCGTCTACCTGCTTTTTGTCATATACCACATGTTCAAGAAGGGATACGGCAAGGAGATCAAGCCGGTAATGCCTGAAGAGATTATAGCATGCTATGAAGAGAATGAGCGGCTCATGGAAAAGCTGGAAAAGGCCCAGGACGAATTCTTCAACAGGGTAGCCGAGGTACAGCTCTCTCCTCA
>CAYMDG010000058.1:3802-13765 GCA_964388905.1 uncultured Bacteriovoracaceae bacterium | reverse complement strand
CCTGCTGCATTCTTACCGGGACCATGGCGTACTTTCTGAGATAGCTCACCGGCAGCTTGTCAAGCACTGAAGGGTCGATCTCCAATGCGCTGATGGTCTGGACCGAAGGGATGTCCCACTGCCTTGAAAGCGCACTGATCATGTCATGGTCGCTTACCGCCCCGGTAAGCACCAGGGCGTCTTTCAGGGCAATGCCGCGTTCAATCTGGACAGACCTGGCCTTTTCGAGGGAGGCCTCGTCAAGGAGCTGCATCTCGAACAGCACGTTTTCAAGGCTTGTTCTTCTCATCCGACTTTCCCTTTTTGGAGGGGTCCAACATTTCCTTTATCATATCAGCTTCACGTTCTTTCTCCCTGTAGAGGCCCTGCGCCTTGTCATTCGTGTCGATGATGTAGGGGGTGAAAAAGATATAGAGATTGGTCTTCTCCCTTGATCTGCTAATGGATTTAAACAGATAGCCAAGGATGGGTATGTCCCCTAAAAACGGCACCCGGGAATCGCCCACCGACAGGGTATCGCCTATGAGACCGCCGATGACCATGGTGGCGCCATCGTGCATGTTCACCGTAGTGCTGGCTGAGCGTTTCAGGGTTGTGGGTGCGAACTGCTGATCTCCGGTGCCCTGCACGAGAGTTGAAGTTTCCGTGAAGAGCTTCATGCGGATATCACCCTGTTGATTGATCTGGGGGGTAAGCTTCAGGGTAACTCCCACATCCCGGTAATCGAAGGTGCGTACCGTGTTGCTCAGGTTGGTCGTGTCCGTGGTCGTATTCGTAAGGTAAGGGACATTGGAACCCACCTTGATCTCTGCCTCTTTGTTGTCCATGGTGAGGATCTGGGGAGTTGAAATAACGTTCACATCCGAGTCCTTGGCCATGGCATTGATGAATGAGGACATGTTGGGAAAGGTCAACGTCGTGCTGCCCTGTTTGATGGTGATGGCCTCGCCGATCACACCCAGCAGCGGGCCGGTTGGGAGACTGCTGGTGCTGGTTAAGAAATTGTCTCCGGTTCTCCCGATCACCGCCCCTGTCTTGTTCTTGCCATCATATTTAAAGTCGCTTGCATACGTCCACTCAACCCCGAAATTGAAGTCATGGTTGGTGTTTACCTCCATGATAAGGGCCTTGACATAGACCTGCTTCCGGGGGATGTCGAGATACTTGATGGTCTCTATCAGACTCTTATAGGCATAGGGGTCCGCATAGATAATGAGCGAATTCGTCTCCTTGTCCGGGCTGATCTTGATGTTCTTTTCCTTCAGGGAAGGATTCTGGGTTGTCCTGGGTGCTGCTGCCTGCTGCGACCCCTTCTGGCCTGCCGATACCGCCACCGGGGCCTCCGGGTTCTCGGGGGTTGGAATTTCGGTCAAGACCTTGGCCATGTCCTCCGCATTGGCATACTGGAGATAGAATACGTGAATATCCTCTTTCCCTGACGGGGTGGGGATATCGAGTTTCTTGATGAGCTCTTCGATACCACTGACATCAGTTGGCGGCGCAAGCACGATGAGTGAATTGGTCCGCTCATAGGGGATGATCTTGGTTGCGGTTTTAGAACCGGCGACATCCTGCTGGCGCATGGCCCTCAAACGCTGAACATCTTCCTGCTTCCCCTCGGCGAGGATGTCGTTGAGCTTGGTTGCAAGGTCCGTCGCCGAGGCATAGGTGAGCGGGAATATTTTCACTTCCTGGGCAAACCCGGCCACATCGACTACCTTGAGTATATCCATGAGTTTCCTGATGTTCGCCTTGTTGTCCGTGACGATCAGGACATTGCTCTGGGGGTAAGACAGGAGCTGGGATGAGGCCTTGGACATGAGGGGCGAGAGCAGGGTTTTGATGTCATTGGCATCTACATACTTGAGCTGGATGATCTGGGTGATCATGGAGTCGTCTCTGGTCTGTGGAGCTTCCATGGTGGTTTCTAGGCTCTTGGTTATGGCATCTGCGGACCTGACAACTTTGGTCACCCCGCCCATGTCCACAGTGCCGAACCCGTTCACCTCAAGCACACTCAAGAATACCCGGTATGCCTCGTCCAATGACATTTTCCTTGGAGAAATAACGGTAATCTTTCCGGTAACCTTGTCATCAATGATAAAATTCTTGCCGGTGATGTCGGCTATGAACTTGATAAAGACCTTGATATCCACCCCGTCAAAGTCCATGGTTATGAACTGTCCGCCGGAGTCCGCTGCGTTTTTTATGATCGGTTGCCTTGTCTTGGCGTCGGCCGAGGATGCTGTTGTTTCTCCCTGGGGGGGTAAATTCATCCGGGAATCCGATTTCTTTTCCTGGGGATTAAGGGCCTCACCAGGGATGCTGCTGCTTGTTCCTGCCTTTGATTTCTGTATGCCCGGCTGCTTTACCGGGATTGCAGCCTTTGTCTGGCTTGGCGTGATCTGTTTCTGTACAGGTGCAGGCACATCATCCTGTATGAGCCTTGCAGCCCATAGCCCGGAAACGCACACAAGCAAGATCAGAACAGCAACAGAAATGACCCTGTTAATATCCATGTTCCCCCCCTTATTCATCACTGCGCGCGAATAATGTCTTCAAATTCTTTACTGCCTTTGAGCGAAGCCAGGTCCGGATCACGTCGTGCCCATAGCCTTGCCTCAGGCTGCATGCTGCATGCCTGCCGTAAAGATGAAAGCGCTGCATCATTCTTTTTCAGTCTCGCATAGGCACAGGCCATGTTGTAGAAAGGTTCCACATAGTCTGCCGAACATCTCCGGGCCTGGACGAAAAACGTCAATGCCTTTGCAGGCTCTCCTTTAGCTAATAGCACACTCCCCATATTATTCAATAACCGCGCGTCATTCGGCGTAAGTTTCCTAACGTTCGTATAGGTTTCAAAGGCCTTGTCATAGAACTTGAGCTCGTAGTAGAGGCTGCCGAGTTTCAGGTATGCCTCAACAAATGCAGGATTCCTGGAGATGACCTGAGAATATAGATTGATGGCGTCAGTCATCTGTCCTTTGGAGTGCAGCCTGTCTGCTTTATTCATGAGGTCGATGACCCGACTGGTATCTTCCTGCACTGGTTGTTCCACTTCATGGCTGGCCGTTCGGGCCTTGCCTATAATCCCGACACCATAGAGCACGGCCGTAGTGAGTGCCGAACTCAAAAGGATGGCTGCAATGATAATCCAGTAGATCCTGTGTGACCGAACACCTTCGGTCACATCGGCACTGGACGAGACATTCCTGTTCATCTGGGTCCTCTTGAGGGCTTCGTAAATAGAGCTCATCTGACACCTTCTGAAATATTACGTAAAAGGACCAAGGTCTCCGGACCTGTTACGCCATCCCTCTTGAGCCCGAAGACTTCCTGAAATTTTTCAACCCCCTGCACCGTCTCTATCCCGTAAACCCCGTCAGGCATGATGGCAAGCATGCCGAGTTGGAACAGGACTTTCTGTATCTTCTCAATATCGTTACCCGTCATATTTAGGCTATACACGGTTTCATGCAGAGGTTTCGCATAGGGGACCATGACATTCCACCGGTAAAGGTTCTTGAATTCATCCAGAGGGATCTCGATAACAGCCTTGTTTTTTCCAACCACCCGGACAAAGGACGCCTCTGCCTTGAGCATAACGAGGTATCCGCCATCCATGGAAACGATTGCCGATGATGGAAGGTACTTGAGGTATTCCGGCTGAGGATGAAGGTTCAGTGCATCAGGCCCGGCTAGCCCGTCGGGCAGCTGGCTCAGGATATCAAAGGCAGCATTATAGTCCTGCATTATCCAGTCCTTTGAATCCCGCTTTGGCTGCACATTTTCCTTTGCAGGCACATTCCCGGGGGTCTGCGGTGTTACGGGTGCCTCCTGAACCGGTGCGGCTATTTTTTGATCTTTTGCACTCACCTTGGTACCCGGCATTTCAAAGCGGGGTGAAAAAACTCCTGGCCAGACTATGATGGCTGTCAATACCAACAGGGCGCTGATGAGCACGGGCATGATAATTTTCTGTCTGATATTGGGCCTGGAATAGTTTCCCTGGAGCTCCCGGATTGCGCCAAGCACAATGCGTGAGGTAACCCGCTTTGTGGCCTTTAAGTAGGCAATGAGCAGCGAGCGCTCTGCCACTGAATTGATCCTTCTTGGTATACCGCGTGATTGATGATAGATGAGTCTGAATGCCAAGGCAGTAAATGAAATGTCACCATGGGCGCCTGATATGATGAGCCTGTGATTGATGTAGCTTTTTGTGTCCCTGAGGTTCAAGGGCCAGATATGGTACCGAAGTACTATCCTGTCATCGAGTTGCTTCATGTTAGGCGAAGCCAGAACCTTTACAAGCTCTGGCTGGCCTACCAGGACGACCTGGAGGAGTTTCTCCTTTTCGGTCTCCAGGTTCGAAAGCATGCGGATCTGCTCAAGGACATCCACCGAGAGATTCTGGCACTCATCGATGATGAGTACGGCATTCTCTCCGGTAATGAATACGTTTATAAGGAACTCATAGAGACCATCAAGGAGGGTCTTTTTCGAGTTGGATGAAGCATCCAAGCCGAAATCCTGGTTGATGGTCTGGAGAAGCTCAATGTCTGACAGTGCAGAGTTCAGTACGAGTGCCGTACGTACCGTCTTGGGAAGACTTCCGAGTAAGGCCCTGCAGATGGTTGTTTTGCCTGCACCCACTTCGCCCGTTATCATTATGAAGCCTTTGCGCTGATCAATTCCATAGCGCAGATATGACAGTGCTTCCTCGTGCGCCTTGGACAGGAAGAGGAACTTCGGATCCGGGGTGACATTGAACGGGTTTTCTGATAATCCGAAGTACTGCTCAAACATGCTCATCTGTCCCAGTCATAACGTCACTTCAGCGGCACACTCAATGTGGTGGTTGTTCCTTGCCGCTCGATCTCCATTTGCACATTTGTGTTGTTCTGGAGTTCCTGGTAGGCATTCAACGCGTCCTGCGGGGTGCGGATAGGTACGCCGTTTATTGACTTGATTATGTCACCTGTGCGCATACCGAGTTCATAAACCTTTGCTCCTTCAGCAACGTCGCTGACCCTGAATCCATAGGGCTGACCTCCACGATAGTATGGGACCACCCGGGCATTCCCTAACAACTGATCCATATTCTTCATGGCCTCCGGCACGCCGCCGGCGCCTGCAACTGAATTTCCAACAGGGAACCTCGGATTCCTGTTTGTCCGCCCGACCCTTGAAGCAAGACCTGGTCCGGATTTCGCTTCTTCAACCACAAGCATTTTCTGCTGGCCGTTCACGTCCATGATCACCTTGTTTCTGAATATTGCTATGAGAGTTGCCCCCTTAAGGGTATCACCGATCCGGTACAGTTTTTGAGCATTCGACTCCTCAATGATGGCCCGGGCAATTTCGCTGGGTCCGGTTATTGTACCTTTAAGAGAAATCCCCATTTCAGCCAGCGGCCTTTCAGCATCTCCGGTGATTGGCTGATCCTGACCTGAAGTCCCCGTCTTGGCAACCTTGAGGAGGTCACGGGTTAAGATGACGTCGTATGTGCTCCTGGTCTTCAGCGGTTTGTTCCGGCTTAAGCCGGCCACCGGGGCAACCTTCTGGGGCTTGGGCGGATTATAGAGGCCGTGGCCTAATATTGTGGTTATTATTCCTGCAATCACCCATATGAAAAAGGTGATCATCACAATCGTTGCAATCAGCTTATAGCGTCTGTCCATCTATCGTCTAAACCTTGTCAAACCCATGGAACCTCATGCTGAAGCTCCCCCTTCCCCTGGTCAATGACCGTAGAGCAGTTGAATAACCGAAGGTGCTGGACAAAGGGACAAATGCCTTTATCTGGTGATATTTTCCCTTGATGACAACACCCTCTATGCTCGCCTTCCGGGCCGATAGGTCTCCTACAACATCCCCCACATAGTCTTCAGGGGCTAATGCGTCAAGCTCCATGATGGGCTCAAGCTGGATTACACCTGATTTTTTCATGGCATCCTGCAGGGCCATCTGAGATGCAATCTTCAGACCCTGTCCCGTGGTTTTGTCGGTAAGCACAACCTTATCTACGTGTACTTCTATGTCCACTACCTCGTAACCGAACATGGGATCAGCCAGACATGCCTCTTCAAGGCCGTTCATGAGATAATTCCTAAAACCGTCTTCAAGTGTCTGGTCCAGGTGGAACGAATTTCCCATGCCTCTCTTGGCAGGTTTTATATTCAGCTCTACATGACCGTATTGGGCAGTCTCGCCAATGAGCTTATCAAATATCTTCTGGGCCTGTGAAGGCTTGTCGATGGATGCACAATACAGCACCTGGGGTTTGCCCACATTGATGTCTACACCAAAAGCGGTCTTGAATCGATCAAGTGCGATCTCCAGGTGAAGCTCTCCCATACCGGCAAGGATCACCTGGCCGGTATCAGGGTCTTCATGGACCTTGATTGTGGGGTCTTCCTCCATGATCTTGCGCATGGCCTCAAGAAGACGCTCGGATGATTCCGAGGTCTTGGGCTCTATTGCCACCGATATGACGGGCTTCTGTACATCAATGGTCTCAAGAACCAAGGCTTCGGCCGGGAGCATGATTGTGTCGCCTGTCACAGAGTCTTTCAGGCCTACCACGGCAACAATGTCACCTGCTGATGCCTGCTCAATACGCTGCTTCTGATGGGCATGCATGGAGAACAGACGTGCTACCTTCTCGTATATCTCCCGCGTGCTGTTGTATATGTCGTCCCCCACATGGAGCGTTCCGGAATACAGCCGCAAGTATACCATCCTCCTTCCTTCATCCATGTATACCTTGAAAACATACGCAACAAGAGGCCCTTTTGGATTCGGGTGGATGAGGACCTCTTCGAAAGATTTCTTTGAATGGGCGATCACGGGCTTAACGTCCAGCGGTGATGGAAGGTAATCTACCACCGCATCGATCAAGGTCTGGATTCCTTTGTTCTTCAGGGCGGAACCGCACAGTACAGGGACCATTTTCTCATCTACCGTGACCTTGCGTACGGCCTGCTTTATCTTCTTTTCATCCGGCTGTTCACCGGCAAGAAATTTTTCCATTATCTCGTCGTCAAAATCACAGAGCTTTTCCAACATATTTTCACGCGCAAGGACAGCCTCCTGGGCAATCTCTTCGGGAACGGGCGATGTCACGAAATTGGCCCCTAAGGTATCATCGTCCCAGACAAGCCTCTGCATGGTTATGAGGTCAATGACGCCCTTGAATGTATCGCCTTCATAGTAGGGAATCTGGATGGGAAGCGGCGTCACCTCCAGTCTTGTCCTGATCTGTTCGAGCACGGAGTTGAAATCGGCCCCCATGCGGTCCAGCTTGTTGATGAAGGCCATGGCAGGGACATGGTATTTCCTGGACTGCTGCCAGACAGTCTCGGTTTGGGCCTCAACACCGCCAACGGCGCAGAGAATTACTACTGCCCCATCTAACACCCGCAGCGACCTTTCTACCTCGATGGTGAAATCCACATGGCCTGGTGTGTCGATGATGTGGATGTCATGGTTGTTCCATTCACAGGTCGTGACAGCAGATGTGATGGTGATGCCCCGCTCCTGCTCCTGAGGCATCCAGTCCATGGTGGCCTGCCCGTCGTGAACCTCGCCCATTCGGTGTATCTTGCCGGTGTAGTAGAGGACCCGCTCTGTTACCGTTGTCTTGCCCGCATCGATATGGGCGACGAAACCGATGTTCCTCATTCTGGCCAGGTTTCTTGTTTTCATCGGACTACTCACACTCCCTATTATACACAAAGATCTATATCATATACATATTTCATTTCACGTCCGAGAAAGTGCTCGCCGAGCTCAATGAACCTCGGTGATGAATCTGAAAGGTAATAGGTGGTGTCACGACTCCCTGAACAATCATCTTGATGTCCTACAATCCCCTTGACCACCCGTGCAGTGGAGAGAGCGGAATCCACGATGCTTACACCTGTTCCCATAACCTTTGACAGAACATTTTTCAGCAGGGGATAATGGGTACATCCCAGCAGCAGCGTATCCACCCTCGAATGAATAATGTCTTTCAGGTAACGTCTGGCTACCTGCTCGGTGATTTCATCTTCATACCAGCCCTCTTCGACCAATGGTACAAACAGCGGGCATGCCTGGGGAAAGATCGAAAGCCCCTGTTTCAAGGACTTCATGGTCTCCTCGTATGCATGGCTCTTTATGGTTGATGAGGTGCCGATAACCCCGATCCTGCTGCCGCCGCACTCTATTGCCGCCCTGGCGCCCGCCTCTACCACGCCGATGACCGGGATATGAAATTCATCCTTCAGTGCCGGTATGGCATGGGCACTTGCCGTATTACAAGCGATCACCAGCATGTCGATGTCCTTGGATGCAAGAAACCGCGCGCACTGGAGGCTGTAGCGGATAATGGTCCTGGACGATTTTGTGCCATAGGGCAGCCTGGCCGAGTCCCCGAGATAAACCATGTCTACGCCGGGGACCAGTTCCAGAAGACACTTGAGGACAGTAAGCCCCCCTATTCCCGAATCAAACACTCCGATACGTGATATCTTTTTATCCATGAGGAATCAGCTTTCGCGCAGTTTATAGCGTTAAAAAAGTGGTTAACTGTCTAGTGCTTTTGTAAAGTGCTGTCAAGAAAAGTCGACAGCATTTCAGGGAAAAATACTCGGTTTTACATAAAGCAATGGGCTGCTGAAACTATCTTAAGTAGGTATTTCCACTTGATTCCGCACCTGTTAGTATTATGGCCGTATCGGCATTCTTCTAATCACTACTATTGGGCATAAACTGCTTAATTTTATGAATTATATTGACTTTTTTGCGAATATCGTATGATATCAAATATTGTTTTCCTTTTGAACATTGTTAGAGCTGTGGTGAACGGGGAGGATGTATTCTCTATGAAAACTAATCGCATCATACATGCAGCCGCGTTGTTAGTTCTTTCTCTTTTTCTCCTCTATCCATCAGGGGTATGTGCAGAGATCAAGCCCGGTACCATCAACATTACCCCTTCTCTGGGCGGATACAAGGTGGACGGCGGCCTGCACTATGCCAGCGGAATGGACTGGGGAATAGCAGCCGGCTTGAACTTATCAGAAGAACTCGGCACTGAATTCAACTTCAACTCAGTCGACTCAAGCCGTGGAGGACATAGCGGAAGGATCCTGCTCTATCGATTCGACCTCCTCCTACACCTGAATGGAGTCTTTTCGGACAAGACAGTGCCCTATGTTTCCTTCGGAGCCGGTTTCACCTCATATAAAAACAAAGGCCTCGGCAACCAGAAGGACTATGACTTCATACTCGACCCGGGGTTCGGAGTGAAACACTACCTCTCGAAGAACTTCGCTCTCAGGGGTGATGCACGGTATATTCTGGACTATACAGGCAATGATCTCCATCACAATCTGCTCTATAACGCAGGTCTTACCTTTGAATTCGGCCTGGATGACGAAGAACCCGCAGCCCCTGCACCTGCTGTAGCTGCTGAACCTGTTAAAGAAGAGCTCTGCCCGGGCGGACCCGATGGATGTATAGAAAAAGACTGGTGCAAGAAAGACAGCGATGGGGACGGAGTCCCTGACTGTGTAGACAAATGCCCGGATACGCCCAAAGGCATCAAGGTCGATGCCAATGGCTGTCCGCCTGCTGCTGAGCAGGGAGCGATCATCTTCAGGAACATCCTCTTCGACTTTGACAAATGGAACATCAAACCCGATTCTTTTGCTGTCCTGGATGAAATTGTTGAATATCTTACGACAAACAAGGGTGTTATGATGGAAATTCAGGGCCACACGGATAACAAAGGCACAGCTGAATACAATATGAAACTATCCTATAAACGCGCAGATTCGGTGAGAAAGTACATTGTCGGCAAAGGGATCGCCCCTGAGAGGTTAAAGGTAAACGGTTTCGGCTTCAGCAAGCCTGTTGTGCCCAATGACTCCGATGAAAACAGGACCAGGAACAGGAGGGTGGAGTTCAAGCCCATCT
>CAYMDG010000058.1:0-3702 GCA_964388905.1 uncultured Bacteriovoracaceae bacterium | reverse complement strand
AATGACTCCGATGAAAACAGGACCAGGAACAGGAGGGTGGAGTTCAAGCCCATCTAACAAAACATAGACACTGTCTAAACATAGACACTGTCTAAGGAGAGCAGGAGCATAAGCCTGCTCTCCTTTTTTTAGTTTTTTTATGGTGGCGATACAAACGATCCTTGGGTTATAAGGACCACAATTCTTTACTAGTGTCCGGAGGGGGCTATGAAACACCGTATAGGGGTTATCGGGCTTGGGTATGTGGGTCTGCCCCTGGCTGTTGAGTTCGGTAAAAAATACTCAACTGTGGGTTTTGATATTAATGGCAAAAGGATATCCGAGCTCAAGTCTTTCTCTGACAAGACCCTCGAGGTGACCAGCGACGAACTGCAGGCTGCAAAGCTTTTAAGCTACACCACAAATCCTGAAGATCTCAGATCCTGTACATTTTTTATCGTCACGGTGCCCACCCCCATTGACGTATTCAACAGGCCCGACATCTCCTTGCTGCTAAAGGCGAGTGAGACAGTGGGAAAGGTTATAAAAAAAGGTGATATCGTTGTTTATGAATCAACGGTTTATCCGGGTGCCACGGAAGATGACTGCGTGCCGGTCATTGAAAAGACCTCCGGACTGATATTCAACCACGATTTTTTCTGCGGATACAGCCCTGAACGAATAAACCCTGGCGATAAGGCCCATCGTGTCACGAATATAATGAAGGTCACTTCAGGATCCACCCCTGAAACCGCCAAGATTGTCGATGAGCTCTATCGTTCCATTATTACGGCAGGCACCCACCTCGCCCCATCCATCAAGGTGGCTGAGGCAGCCAAGGTCATTGAGAACACTCAGCGCGACATCAATATCGCCTTTGTCAATGAACTGGCAATGATCTTCGCCCGTATGGACATCAAAACCTCCGACGTACTCACGGCGGCAGGGACAAAATGGAATTTCCTGCCGTTCTCTCCGGGACTGGTGGGAGGACACTGTATCGGCGTAGATCCTTATTACCTGACCCACAAGGCCGAGAGCCTCGGGTACATACCCCAGGTGATCCTGGCCGGTCGCAGGATCAACGACGGCATGGGCAGGTATGTGGCCACCCAGCTCATCAAGATGATGATCAAAAAATGCCACCGCATCACAGACACAAAGATCCTGGTGCTCGGCATTACCTTCAAAGAGAATTGCCCTGATATCAGAAACTCCAGGGTCGTTGACGTTATCAGCCAACTAAAGGACTTTGACTGCACCGTGGAAGTATTCGATCCTGTGGCAGATCCTGATGAGGTAAGACACGAGTACGGCATCGATATCATGTCCCGAATAGACCAACTCACTTCATACGAAGGCATCATAGTGGCTGTGGCACACGATGAATTTAAAACCCTTGACCTTGATAAGATCAAGGCCAAGAACTGTGTGGTGTACGATGTTAAGAACATCTACCCCCAGGCAGAGGCTACGTTATAAAGCTCCTATACTATATGATCAAGGGGGAACGTATCGCGCTATGAAAAATCTCTGGGCGCCATGGAGAATTGAATATTTGACTTCACCGAAAGACCTCTCCTGCGTCTTCTGCACTGCACCTGAAGCAAAGGACAGGCTCATACTCACTTCAGGCAGGCTCTGTTTTGCCATCATGAACCTCTTCCCGTATACTACAGGCCACTGCATGGTTGCCCCCTACAGGCATATTGGGGATTTTACCGAACTGAGCACTGAAGAGCTTTCCGAGATCATGAAAATTACACAGTCGATCCTGTCGGCAATGAAGCCTGCCTTGAAGCCCCAAGGGTTCAATGTCGGGTTCAATCTGGGCGATGTTGCCGGAGCCGGGATTGCAGACCACCTGCACATGCACATAGTGCCACGCTGGAAGGGTGACACCAACTTCATGCCCGTCCTGGGTGAGGCACATATAATTTCTGAGCATATCGAAAAAACCCGAGACAAGATCAAGGAGAACCTCCCTTGAAATACCTTAAGGCAGCCATCTTCTTTCTATTGGCCGTTACCGGTATACTTTTTGGGATTTCCAATCAGGACAGTGCCACGGTACACGTCTTCTCTTACTACTCAATAACCTACCCCTTGTATCTTGTCCTCTTTGCCTGTTTCCTTGCAGGGACCGTGACGGCAATCCTCTTTTGTTTCATGTCGGGAGGCGACCTGAAAGATGAGGAGCGCCGAGCGAAAAAGCACCTGGAGGATCTCAAGGACAGGTCTGTTCGGGCCGAGGCAGCAAGATCATCACTCACCCCACCGGGGGGCATTGATGGACCATCCGGAAACACCCCATAATCCCTCAAACCGGCTGCCCGGGTGGCTGAAAAAAAGCAGGGACCTCTCTGCTCTGCACCACCTGAAGGCAAAACTCAGGCATTCCAGGCTCTCAACCGTGTGCGAAGAAGCGAGGTGCCCCAATATCTGTGAATGTTTCCTTAGACCCACTGCAACATTCCTCATCTTAGGTGATATGTGCACCCGTTGTTGTTCCTTCTGTTCTGTTCATAAGGGCACCCCGGCTCCGGTAAACCTCCATGAACCTTCCCTTGTCGCGCAGGCTGCAAAAGAAATGGGGCTGGAACATGTGGTCATCACCTCGGTTACGCGAGATGACTTGCCGGACAAGGGCGCTTACGGATATATTTCGACAATCAGGGCCATAAGGGATCTCATCCCTGCATGCACTGTTGAAATACTCACCCCTGACTTTTCCGGCAGGCAGGACCTGCTGGAGATCGTTCTGGACGAGAAACCCGATGTATTCGGTCATAATGTGGAGATGACGGAAAGGCTCTATCCTTCAATCAGACCCGGATCGAGCCTTGCAAGGAGCCTTGATGTGCTCGGGGACATTAAGAAAATCTCTCCTGAGACACTAGTCAAGTCAGGATTTATGGTAGGACTCGGTGAGCAGGAATCAGAGATACTTGGTCTCCTGGGATCTCTTGCTGATGCCGGGTGTGATGTGGTGACCATCGGCCAGTATCTAAGACCCACAAGGTTACAGATACCGGTGGCTCGTTATTGGGAACCTGAATTTTTTGAGAGCTGGTCCAAGCTTGCGAAATCACTTGGTATAGGCTATTGTTTAGCAGGACCGTTTGTGAGGAGCTCTTACCGCGCCAAAGAGACCCTCAAAGAAATACGGAATTCACAGCACAATATGGGTGCGGATAAGAGTTATTAAAGGAGAACACATGGATACGATTCAGATCGGGCTTATCGGGTTAGGCACCATCGGGACCGGGGTTGCCAAAACCCTGCTGGAGAACAAGGCTCTGCTGGAGGACCGGCTTGGTTTCTCATTAACCCTGAAAGGGATCGCGGACATCGATATCACCAAGGACCGTGGTATAAGTATCCCCGCAGGACTGCTCACTACGGATGCGAATAAGCTCATTGATGACCCCGGGATCGACATCATAATCGAGCTCATCGGCGGGATAGAAACGGCAAAGACCTTCATACTGAAAGCCCTGAAGAAGGGAAAGCATGTGGTGACTGCCAATAAGGCGCTTCTTGCCTCCCATGGCAAAGAACTGTTCGACGCTGCCCAGACATATGGGAAAGACCTGTACTATGAAGCCGCAGTAGGCGGAGGCATACCCATAATAAAGACCTTGCGCGAGGCCCTTATTGCAAACAATTACTCCTTTATCTATGGGATATTAAACGGCACATGCAACTACATCCTCACCGAGA
>CAYMDG010000057.1:7203-13972 GCA_964388905.1 uncultured Bacteriovoracaceae bacterium | reverse complement strand
TCGGGATTACATGGATGGCGCTCGTGCCGAAGTCCTTCATGAATTTGAGCTGGCGCTTGGTGTTGCCGGGCCCGGACGGGATGGTGAGACACCCGATACGCTCTGCGCCGTAATGCAGGCCAAGTCCTCCCGTAAACAGCCCGTAACCGATCATGTTCTGGAATACATCGTGCTTTCTCAACCCGGCCATAAAGAGGCAACGCGCTACAAGCCCGGTCCAGCTCTCGATGTCCTTCATGGAGTGATAGACAACAGTCGGGGTCCCTGTTGTGCCTGATGAGGAATGAAGACGGACCACCTTATCCAGTGAGGTGCAGATCATGCCGTATGGATATGCTGAGCGCAGATCGTCCTTGGTGGTGAAAGGAAGCTTCCTGATGTCCGACAGATCGGATACGGTAAAGTCCTTCAGCCCAAGGGCTTTGTAGAAGGGTGCCTTGCTTGCGTTCTTCACGGTCTTTTTTAACTGCTTGAGCTGGAGTTCCTGGAGTTTTTCCCTCGAGATGCATTCATTGTCCTTGTCCCAGTACATGAGGTTTCTCCTTTGAGCTGATCTTATTAATCCAGACCAAGAGCTACCATTAACGCATGCAGGCTGTCAAATGACCGCAGGGGGACAATTGCACAACTAAAAATAATTTTTGATACGCAAACCAAAAATTGGCCTGTTCAAAACATGCATCTCGGTGAAGCCGAGATGCATGTTTTGAACAGGTAAGGTTTTTTTCTTCTCTCAACAAAATGTTTGGAGGACTATGCAGGAGTATCTTTGCAGGAAACAGTCGCGACCGTTTCTGTTTCTAGGGAGTATATACAAGAAACGCTGCCGTCTCCATATCCATCAAGTATCCGGATCGTGGAATACGGCAGCGTTTACGTGCTATTTCGTCGCAGGTGCAGGTGCCTGGGGTGGGGCAGCAGGTGCTGCAGGGATAACCATATTGTTGGCCGGTGCTTTTGAAACTGGTGCGGCACCAGGCGCAACAGGCATTGTCTGGCCGACAGGGGCAGGCCTGGAAGTCATGACGCTCTTGGAGGGTCTATGGAGTGCGAAAAATCCTAAGGTAAACGAGGTTAGCATGAATACCACCACTAAGACGCGTGTGGCCTTATTCATGAAGTCTACAGGTCCAGAGCTGCCGAATAAGGCCTGGCCGCCGGCCCCTCCGAAAACCGCGCCGATGTCGGCTCCTTTGCCGGCCTGCAGAAGCACGGCCACTATCAGACAGATACATGCGAAAACGTGGATTGTTATGAGAAGTGCATACATTTTTTTACCCTCTATATCGAATTATTCTCTCGAACGAAGCCACATCGAGGCTTGCGCCCCCTACGAGTGCCCCGTCGATATCTGCTTGAGCCATGAGTACATCAATGTTGTCCGGCTTTACGCTCCCACCGTACAGGATGCGTATAGCGCCCGCAATCTCAGGTCCGAACAGGTCTTTCACCTGTGAGCGAATGAAACCATGGACCTCCTGGGCGATCTCGGGTGTGGCCGTCTTTCCGGTGCCAATGGCCCAGACCGGCTCATAGGCGATCACCAGCTGTGCTGCCTGCGTGTTTGAGATATCCTTGAGACCGTTTGTCATCTGTTTGCCGATCACATTGAGGGTTTTGCCGGCCTCTCGTTCCACCAGGGTCTCGCCTACGCAGACAATAGGGGTGATTCCTCCCTTGAGGCAGGCCTTCAGGCGCTTGTTCACTGTCTCGTCGGTCTCTGAGAAATACTGCCTGCGCTCGGAATGACCGATAATGGCAAAACGTGCGCCTGCACTCTTGACCATGGGGGCGCTCGCCTCGCCGGTAAAGGCACCCTGATCCTCCCAGAAAATATTTTGCGAACCCACAAACACGGGTGAACCCGCCAGTGCCTGGAATAGCGGATATACGTAGAGGTCTGGAGGGCAGACAAGGATTTCCCTGTCCGAAACGTCCGTAACCTTCAGCGCCAGCTCTCTTGCAAAAAGAACCGCCTCTTCCAGTGTCTTGAACATCTTCCAGTTGCCTGCAATGAGCGCTTTTCTCATAAGTTCTCCTACTTATCCAGAACAGCCACACCGGGGAGCACCCTGCCGCCGAGCATCTCGAGGAAGGCGCCGCCTGCCGTGGACACAAAGCTTACCTTGTCCGTGAGCCCACTCTTGTGGAGTGCAGCATCTGTATCACCACCGCCCACAATGGTCAAGCCCTTGGATAAGGCCATGTCCTTGGCGATAGCCAGCGTCCCTGCCGCAAAGGCATTTATTTCGAACACACCCATGGGGCCGTTCCAGACTATTGTTCCGCACCCGAAGAGGGCCTCGGAAAAAAGGGCTATACTTGCAGGCCCGAGATCAAGCCCCATGAGGTTCTCCGGCATTTCCTGGATGGTCGCGAATGACGTTGCCTGACCTTCCTTGGGCTCGGCAGCGCAAAGTGCATCCACCGGCAGGTAGAGTTTTACACCCCTGGCCTTGGCCTTTTCCAGAATGGACCGGGCCGTATCCAGGAGATCCTCTTCCACCATCGACCTGCCGATCCCCTGGCCCAGAGCCTTCACAAAGGTGAAGGCCATGCCGCCGCCGATAAGGATTTTATCCGCCTTGCCCAGGAGGTTTTCCACCAGTTCAAGCTTATCCGAGACCTTGGATCCGCCCAACACGGCAGCAAATGGCCGCTGTGGAGACAAAAGGGCCTTGTTGATATATTCCACCTCTTTTAAAAGAAGGAAGCCGGCAGCCGTGTCTTTGATATATGCGCACACGCCCACATTGGATGCATGTGCACGGTGCGCCGTAGCAAAGGCGTCATTTACAAAACAATCACCTAAGGAGGCCAGTTCCTTGGCGAAATCGGGGTTGTTCTTTTCCTCTTCCAGATGAAAGCGCAGGTTTTCCAGCAGGAGGACCTCGCCTGGCTTCAGGGAGTCCACCATGGCCTTTACCGTGTCACCGATACAGTCAGGCGCCATATTCACGCTGGTGCCGAGCAGTTCGGAGAGTCTCCTGGCCACAGGGATGAGGCTTTTTTTCTTGTCCACCTTGCCCTTGGGCCTGCCCAGGTGTGACATGAGTATGACCTTAGCCCCCTGGTTGATGGCATGCTGAATGGTGGAAAGGGCACCTTTGATGCGGGCATCATCGGTGATGTTGATGTTTTCGTCGAGCGGCACATTAAAGTCAACCCTGATCAACACCCGTTTCTGTTTCAGGTCCAGGTCTTTAATGGACTTTATACCCATTTTACTTCCTCCTTATAGTATATGGCCTGCGCCATGGCGGCGCTTGATTGCATGAAAAAGAAATGATCCTTTATGGGAAAAATAACAGTATGTCAAGAATGACCCCTTTACAAACCATTGAACATCCCAGTACATACCACAAGAGGGCAATTTTGTCATGAACGAACATGAACAATTCCAGCCAGGTACCCATGATGAGTGCAATGAACGGGAATGACACTGAAATTCTAAGCGCCATCAGCGGCCGCTTCAGGAGGCTCATCACAGGGCTTCTGAAGGGTAACATCAAACGGGCCCGGGCACTTGCTGCACAGGTCCGCCGCGAAATACCTGCAGACGGCGAACACGTCTCCTTTCAGAACCTCATTGAGGACCTGGCCCAGGGCCAGGCCGTGCGTAACGCGTTCATCAACCTGCCCTCTGCCTTCCCTGGTATCGGCACTATTATTTCATGGGCACTCATAAGCCTGGAGGATTTCTTTGTCCTGGACCAGAGCGTTACCCTCATTATGGCCCTTTACATACTTCATGGACTGGATCCGGAAGATCATGAAGGCATGGAGGAATTTGCCATCAGTGTAATAGGCCAGGCATATGGTATTGAAACATCAGGCCCTGGGAGCGACTCAAAGGCCTATGTTCAGAGATTCATTATTAAATTATTACCCGCACGATATGTAAACTTTGGGCTGGCAAGGTGGGTCAAGGTTTTCATGAAAAGGCTGCTTCCCTTCAGGAGAAAGTCACGGCTCATGCCCATCGGGTTTGGTATCGTTATGTCTGCTTGGGACGCCTATGATACCATTGTAAAGGTTGGCCGTTTCACATTGCGCGAACTCCCGGGCAAGAGGCATCAAGACGAAGTCGGATAGCATCCTCAAGGGGCAAATGCTTACAGACGGTAAATATCCTTGTCCCAGAGCTTGACCCAGTTTCTCTTGAGCACCTCGGTGGCGACCTTGATGTTGTCCACCTCCAGGATCATGATAGGGTTACTTGCCCTGCCGATATAGGGGTACATGGCTATGGCATTTATCTTGGCATCGCGCAGCGGTTTGAGTACGGCGTTCATGCCGCCTGGATGATCCGGCATTTCCACAGCCATTACATCTGACTCCGAGAATTCAACAGCCTCTGATGCAAAGGCGTTTTTTGCCTTTTTCGGGTCATCCACAACGATACATATGGAGGACACCTCTTTGGATTCCAGTCCCACCGAGATGGCCCTGATATTCACGCCGTGTTTGGCCAGTACGTCAGAGAGGTATGAAAGCTTTCCGGATACGTTTGCAGTCTGGAGCCGAAACTGTTTGACAGGCATGATCTACCTCTCCTTCAGAAAATATTCATACCCGACCTTCAGGGCCTCGATATTCTTGTCTTTGAACTTGATCTTCGATTTGCCAAGTATAATATCCATTTTATCTAGCATGGTGGAGAACTTCACCTGGTGAGTCCTGTTCACAAAGGCGCCCAGCATGATCATATTACCATACTGTTCACCCACGGTCGACCGTGCAAGGTCGTTGACCGGTATCTCAACAAGCTCGATATCTCCCCTGCCCGGCCTGTCTGTGACGATGCTGGAGTTAATAATGATTTCCCCTCCCGATGCGGCCTGGTTCTGAAGTCGAAGCAGCGACTCGTTGTCCATAACGACCAGGTAATCGGGAGATGACGCCACAGGCGACGCGATCTCTTCATCCGAGATGGCAATGGTGCACGAGGTAATGCCACCACGCATCTCAGCGCCGTAAGACGGGAGGTAGGTCACATGATGATCCTCAAGCATGGCCGTCCAGGCGAGGCACAGGCCGGAAAACAGTATTCCCTGTCCACCTATGCCGCTCATGATGGTTTTCTTGAGCATATCAGCTTTCCTTCTTCTTGGTAATGTCCTTGAAGATGCCCAGGGGGTATTGTTTTTCCATGATCTCTTCTAAATATATGAAGGCTTCCTTGGGCGACACCTTCCAATTTGTCGGGCAGGGGGACAACACCTCTACCAGGGTATATCCCAGGCCCTCTATCTGTATTTCAAAGGCCCTTTTCAATGCCTTTTTCGTGGCCATGACCTTGGCTGGCGTAGCCACCGATGTCCGTACCACATATGCAGCGCCTTCAAGCTGGGCAATGAGGTCGGTAATCTTTAGGGGGTAGCCCTCCACCTTTGCCCGTCTGCCGTAAGGTGATGTACTGGTCTTCTGGCCGATCATGGTTGTGGGGGCCATCTGGCCACCGGTCATGCCGTAGACTGCGTTGTTCACGAATATGCTGGTGATCACCTCACCCCGGTTGGCTGCATGGATTGTCTCTGCAGTGCCGATGGCGGCCATGTCGCCGTCGCCCTGGTAGGTGAAGACGATACGGTCGGGCAGGGCCCTCTTGAACCCTGTTGCAATGGCGCAGCCCCTGCCATGGGCCGACTCGCAGGTGTCGATGTCGAAATAGTTGTATGCCAGCACCGCGCATCCTGCGGGCGGGACGCATATGATCCTGCCGCTCATGTCCATCTCGTCGATGATCTCGGCCACGAGCCTGTGGATTATGGAATGCCCACACCCCGGGCAGTAGTGGAAGGGGGTGGGTTTCAGGCATTTGGGTCTGGTGAAAACCTTTTTCATTACAGCTCCCTCTGCAGCCAGTGCCTCTCTATGATCCGGGAGATCTCCTGGGGTGCCGGTACAACGCCGCCGGGCCTGCCGTAAAATTCGCAATCCACCCTGCCCTGGGTTGCAAGGCGCACATCGTCGATCATCTGGCCGGTGCTCATTTCAAAGACTAAGAAAAGCTTGGCCTGCTTGGCGAGTTTGGCAAAGGCCTCATCCGGGAAGGGCCATACGGTTATGGGCCTTATGAGTCCCACCTTCAGACCATTGTCCCTGACTCGCTTTACAGCCCCCTTGGCTATCCTGGCAGCCGTGCCATAGGCAACGACGATGAGCTTGGCGTCTTCTGTCATGTACTCCTCATGCAGGGGGAGGTCCCTTTTCATGAGGTCGTACTTGCGCTTGAGCTTCCAGTTGTGCTCTTCCATGGCATTTGGATCCAGGATCAGTGATTTAACGATGCGTGAGGGTCTTCCTGAGGCTCCATCAAGGATGTAATCCTTGGGAGGAAGCTCGGTTTCTATCCTTTTGTGCATGACAATGGGCTCCATGATCTGGCCCATCATGCCGTCGCCTAGGATCATGACCGGGGAACGGTACATATCAGCGATGTCAAAGGACTTCATGGTTATGTCATAGAGTTCCTGGACCGTTCCGGGTGCATATACCGGCATGCGGTAGTCGCCGTGTCCGCCTCCCCGTGTGGCCTGGTAGTAGTCACCCTGGCTCGGGGCTATGTTGCCAAGACCCGGACCGCCTCGGTTGATATTGACAATGACCGCAGGCAATTCAAGGGCGGCAAGGAAGGAGAGCCCTTCCTGTTTGAGGCTGATACCCGGAGATGACGAACTGGTCATTGCACGTGCGCCGCTCGCCGCTGCACCGAGCACCATGTTGATGGATGCGATCTCGCTTTCTCCCTGGAGAAATACACCGC
>CAYMDG010000057.1:3153-7103 GCA_964388905.1 uncultured Bacteriovoracaceae bacterium | reverse complement strand
CCGAGCACCATGTTGATGGATGCGATCTCGCTTTCTCCCTGGAGAAATACACCGCCCACCTCTTCCATACGTCTGGACATATATTCCGGGATCTCGTTCTGCGGGGTTATAGGGTAGCCGAAGTAACATAAGCATCCCGCCTGGATCGCAGCCTCGCCAATGGCATCCGTTCCCTTCATCAGTACCTTTTGGGCGTTATCCACGGTATACCTCAATAGCTACTTCCGGGCACATTACTGCGCACAAAGAACACCCCTTGCAGGTTTCAACAATGAACTCTGCAGGATGGTAGCCTCTGTGATTGAAGATTTCAGCTATGCGGATTGCCTTTTCAGGACATACGGTGATGCACAGCTCACAACTCTTACAGAGTCCCTGGTCGATGGTAATTTTTCCCTTTGCTGCCATAGCCTTTCAATTACTCTTCTTTTCGGGATTTGAGATTATTAACATCAAAAAGCTGCGGTGTACAGTAAAGTTTTTCTTGTCTTAGGCGCTCACGATCTTTCCCCTTGAAATCTTGCAAAGTGACCCTATTAATAATTTTGAAAAATCATAACCTACTGATTTTGGGAGGTGAAAAACATGATTACCATAGCAAGACCAGATTGGAGATGGGACCCCTGGCGTGAAATTGATCGCCTCCAGCGGGATGCTAGCAGCATCTTTACCCTTCCGAGGCGACGGCCTCTGGCAGCGTATCCGCCCATGAACATTCATACCGGCGAAGAAGATGTCATCATCACCGCCGAGATCCCTGGAATCGATCCGGCCGACATCGATCTTACCGTAACCGGCGATACGCTGACCATCAAGGGGACAAGAAAGGCGCAGGAATCCAAACAGGGTGAGACCTGGCACCGCAGGGAGCGAGGGGCAGGGAACTTCTACCGAACCGTACAGCTTCCTTACAATGTCGACGGCAATAAGGTCCAGGCTGACTATGTTGGTGGCGTGCTCAAGATAGAGCTCCCCCGGGCTGAGGCTGACAAGCCCAGGAAGATCAGTGTGACGCCTGGAAAGTAAAAAGGAGGTGAACCTTTATGGCAGATGAAACAAAGGCACTTAACCTCGAAAAGGCTCCGGTGCAAGAAAAGCCTGTAGCCGAGAGGACCAAGGACCGCAGTACATACATACCGGAGGTGGACATCCTTGAGGATGCGAACAACCTTTATATTTACGCAGACATGCCGGGTGCTGACGACAAGGGTGTGAATATCACCCTTGAGAACGATGTGCTGACTATAGAGGCCCAGGTAGGCGATCTGAAGTTTGACAAACACAACGTCACCTACTCTGAATATGGTATCGGCGACTACTACCGGGCCTTCACCCTGAACGAGGCCTTTGAGAGGGACAAGATCGAGGCAAAGATGAAAAACGGTGTGCTCAGCATCGTGCTGCCCAAGGCAGAGGCGGCCAAGACCAGAAATATTCCTATCAAGGTAGGATAGATCAACGCGAAGGAGGTGAAAAACCATGAGATACCTGACTCCGTTTCGATGGGGACAAAGGGGTGCTCCTGTCAACAGGGAACCGGAAGACAACCCGCTGAATGTTTTCCAGAGGGAGATGAACAGGCTTTTTGACGACTTCTTCAAGGGCACCGGCGTAAAGCCGTGGGCACAAGAGATGGAATCTCTGGGGGCCTTTACTCCGCAGGTGAACATGACCGAGGATGAGAAATCCATCCAGGTAAGTGCCGAACTGCCCGGGCTTGACGAGAAGGACCTTGAGATCAGCCTGAGCAAGGACTCCCTGACCATCAAAGGGGAGAAGAAGGAGGAAAACGAACTCAAAGATAAAGAGTCGTACTACCTTGAGCGCTCCTTCGGAACCTTTACCAGGGTCTTGCCCATACCCAAGGATGTGAACACGGAAAAGGCCGAGGCCTCATTCAGGAAGGGCGTGCTCACCATCACCCTTCCCAAGCTCGAGAGGGAAAAGCAGTCCCAAAAGAAGATCAGGATCAAGGCCGACTCATAGAAAGCCTTATGGGACTTGCGGTGATAGGGGAGGCCGGGTGCAGCCTCCCCTATTCGTTTAGACTATCATTTATCAGCTGATTCAGGCCGTTGCACAACCTAAATATTTTTAAGATGCAAACCAAAAATTGGCCTGTTCAAAACACTCATCTCGGTGAAGCCGAGATGAGTGTTTTGAACAGGTAAGGTTTTTTCCTCACTGGACAAAATGTTTGGAGGGTTCAGCGCAGGCTGATTTAAAGTTTGTGCAATGGTTTTTTCAATTCTGTGCGGATTGAGGCACGAAAGTACCCTGCGGGATTGGCTCCGGCTTGCTCCTGGCCTTTGCCAGGGCTTCCAATTCCAGCGCCTTGGCATTCTTTTCATAAAATATACTCGGCTCATAGGTCCATCCGTCAGCAAGCCTCTGTTGCTCTTTCCTGATGCTGGCATGTGCATATAACCCTAACAGCGGGGCAATGATCCTGGTTTTCCATCCGAACTCTTTGTAGATATCACCCAATAGTGAACCCATCATGTCATGCATCCGGCTGTCATCCCTGTACCATCTCTTCATGGCCCATACTGCCGCAGCATAGGTGGTCTTCAGATACTTTATCTCCCATGCCATGCGTTTGCGTATGCATGGGTCAGGATTGTTCTTATACCTCTTCCAGCCATGGAGCATGGTGCGTATCATCCTGGCAAGGCTGGGTCCGTTCTTTTCGAAATCACGCAGGAATGCACTGCGCAGATATCCGGTTTCCTTGCCGTCCTTGATATGCTCATGGCGGTAATTAAAACGGTACTGCCCGTGATTGTCTGCAGCCGGACGCTCATCCTCATTGAAAATGGTTCCATCCTTTTTGTGCTGTTCGTATAAAGGCGTGCCGGGAATCGGCGTATAGAGCATGAACTGGTGGAAGACCGTATCGTGGCTTATGGCAAAGTCTATAACCTTTTCAATAGTATCAGGGGTATGATTCTCCAGGCCGATAATGGTTGATCCCAGCACACGAATACCATGGGACTGCAACTCCTGAACAAATTCTCTTGTTTCGACCCCGCTGAGCTTTGCATAAGTGCTCTCTTCCCCTTCCAGTCCCATCCATGCCCACGATATGCCCAGGCGGATCAATTGCTCCATGGTGTATGATTTGAGTACCCTGGCGGAGGAAAAAACGAACAAGGCCCATGACTTGTTGTTTTCCTTTATCAGTTCCAGGAGCCTGAGAGTCCTGTTCCGGTGAAGAAGGAAGTTCTCATCCATCACGAAAAAGGCGCTGACTTTAAGTTTTGCCTCGATGTCGCACATGACTCTGAAGAGCTCATCCCCTGTTTCATAGAAATTAATGGATTTGCCCTTGCCCCCAAAAAGGGCGGAGGTGGAACAGAAATTACACCCTATGGGACACCCTACTGAGGGTATGAGCATTGCTGCGGTGTTTACGGGTTTGTCGGGCGTGCTGATGCCCAGGATGCGGGTGCCATAGCCGGAATAGACATAGGGGTGCTTTACGGGGGCGTTTTCATTGACGCCAAGGAATTTTCTGAACCAGCGAACCCCTTCACCCTTGCAGACATGGTCAACATCAATGGTATTTTTGAGATCCGGCAGGTTGGCAATATGTCCACCCACGACAATGGTTGCCTTGGGCAGATATGTACGGATCAGCTCGCACATCTTTTTCACCTTGCCCACGTTGGGTATGATGGCGCTGATACCGACAATGTCATATGAATTATCCATGAGTTCGTTGGTAAAACGCTCCAGGCTCGGAAAGTCCAGGAGCGTGCACGGCGCGTCGATATTCTCCTTCAGGAGCATCAACCCGAACGAACGGTGAAACATGCGCAGAGAAAAAGGCCCCTGCTCTCGCGTGACCTGGTTATGATAGAGCTCCATTGGGTTGATCTTCCTGCTTCCATATTCATCGTCTTTTGCATAAGGTCCAAAAACGCTTGCTAATAATATGTTGGCTCGCG
>CAYMDG010000057.1:0-3053 GCA_964388905.1 uncultured Bacteriovoracaceae bacterium | reverse complement strand
TCATCGTCTTTTGCATAAGGTCCAAAAACGCTTGCTAATAATATGTTGGCTCGCGTTCCGAGCGGATGTACAGGATTTGTTGTTTCCATTATTGTTCTCCCTTACGGCATTATGTTAGGGTTTGTATCGTCCAGATCAAGGGCAATAACAATCTAATTATTTGAATTAACATTTGAATTACATTAACTTTGCAAATGATTTACAGAAGGCGTTGATAGGGGAGGGGAGAATTAAACCTGGATTTTGTATTTGGCTGTTCCCAGTACTACTCTATACACCTCAGGAGGTCTTAAGCATTAAACCATTGTGATCATGGTATTGTCTTTTTAAATAGGTCCGTTCAAAACCTTTATCTTGCAGCCTTTGAGGAGTGCTAATTTTCACTGTCCTTCAATGCTACAAGATAAAGGTTTTGAACGGATCAGGTTTTTACGCATCTTAAGTTTACGCATCTTGAACGTAAAATCAGGGATAACCCTGAACATCCCACCTTCCCACTCAGGTGGTGCTGAGGCATGATCCCATCTTGATACTGTAGGCCCCGCCCCTGGTGACGATGAGATGGTCGTGCAGGCTGATGCCCACCTGCGAACAGATGTCAGTGAGTTGGCGGGTAAGGTGCATGTCCTGCTCGGAGGCGTTAAGGGTCCCCGACGGGTGGTTATGCACCAGGATCAGGGCAGTGGCATTGTGAGAGATGACCTCCTTGAGGACCTCCCGCGGGTAGACATGTGCCGCATCCACCGTGCCCTCTGCCATGACCTTCGAATGCACAAGCCTGCCTGCTGCATTCAGGCACAGCAACATGAACTGTTCCTTCGTGCCACCCCCGATCTCGGCCCTCACATATTCAGCCACATCCTCAGGTCCGGTGATAACAGGTGAATCATCTCCTGAGGGTTCCATATAGCGACTCATGCAGGCCCTGAAAAGCCCCAAGAGTGTTGATGCATGCTCACCTATGCCGTCGACCTCTTCCAGGCTTTCATAAGGGGCGTCGAGCACGGCCTGGAAGGTCCTGAACCTGCTAAGGAGGAACTTGGCAAGCGGCTTGGTGTCTCTGCGGGGGATTGCATAGCCAAGCAGCAGTTCCAAAAGCTCATGATCCAAGAATGCCTTTCTTCCGGACTTTCTCAGGCGTCCTTTCAGCCTGAGCCTGTGGCCTGCATTAAGGTCCTTCCGGCCCTCCAGTCCTTTAGCGGTCATACGTATCCTCACTGCTGCACTGCGTTGTGTAGAAGGACCACGGCAGGATCTCACCGGCATCCCTTTGCCGCAGTGCATAATAATCAGGGTTGAGCTGCCATTGCTTCAGGAGGCGCTGCCAGTTGGCCGGCTCATACTTTGCCATTTCCTTGATGAGCCCCAGGAGCTTCCTGTCACCCCGGGCGAAAAGGGCCTGGAGAAAGGCCCACTTGGGTCCTTCAAACGCAACCGTGATGTTGCTCTCGCCCTTGAGACCTTTCACGATCCTCTTGATGCGGGTCTTGGCATCGCCTTGCTCAACCATGGCGTGGCGCTCGAAGGGCGTGTGGGGCTTGGGCACAAAGGTATTGATGCTGACACTCACCGTGCCGATCTTCTTATTGCCCCTGGAGACGTGGATGAAGATCTGGCGGATGCGCTTTATAAGGTCAATGGTCTCGTCGAGGTGGGCAGGGGTCTCTCCAGGCAATCCCACCATGAAGTAGAGTTTTATGTCCCGTATTCCCGATGCCACCAGAACTTTGACATCATCCAAGATGGTGGCATTGGTGATATGCTTACCCATGGCAAACCGCAGATCCTGTGAGCCTGTCTCCGGTGCTAGGGTCACACCCTTGACCTCTGAAGTCGCCAGGGCCTCTATAAGATCATTGCTTATCATACCCGGCCTGAGTGAGGGCGGGGCCACCTTGAGCCCTCGATTGTGTAACTCTTTAAAGATCTCAGCAGCTGCTGGGTGGTTGTTGAGCGAGGTGCTCACCAGACCGAGTTTGTTGCGGTGTCGTGCCGCCTCGGCGAAAATGGGGACGAGCCTTTCCATGGGCGCCCAGCGGTAGGGGGCATAGATCTCCCGGGCGCTGCAGAACTTGCAGGAAAAGGGGCACCCCCGTGCAATCTCCACAAGATACATGTCGCCGAATGCCGTATCCTTAGTAATGATGCTTGTGCAGGCCGGACTATCCAACTCGGTCTTAAAGGAGAGTTGCGGTCTAAGGCCTTCGAATCCTGCAATGGACGGCCCTACATAGACAGGCCGGGTTCGCGACGGGATATATACCCCCGGCACCAGGTTCATTCGATCAAGAAATTCCTCATATCCGGTGCTTGCGGCATAGGCTTTATCAAGAAGAGCAGGAAGGGGCTCGCCGTCACCCAGGAAACAGATATCAAAGGCATCCGCTACGGGCTCGGGATTTGAGGTAATGGCTGCACCGCCCGCCATCACGACAGGCTTGCCTCCCCGGTCACCAGAGGCCACAGGGACGTTATTGGCCTGAAGGATCTTTACTGCCTCGATGTAATCCAGCTCATAGGAGATGGAAAAAGCGATAATATGAAAGTCGTTAAGCGGCCTGTCCGATTCCACTGAACGCTGTCTGTCCGTAAAGAACCGCTCACAGAGAATTCCGGGCTGATCATTGAACAGGCGGTACATGTGCTGAAGTCCGAGGTTCGACATGCCCACCCAGTACGTGTTCGGGTAGACTAAGGCGATGTTCAGCTTGCCGCCAGGGTCCTTGCGTACTGAGCCTGTCTCATTCCACATCGATATTTAGACTCTTGATCTTCCTGTGCAGATTGCTCCGCTCAACGCCGATCAGATCGGCGGTCTTGGAAATGTTGTTCCCGCATTGCATAAGCTTGCGTTCGATGAAGATCTTCTCGAACTCGGAACGTGCATCTTTGAACTCTACCAGATCCAAGATCTTGTCCAATTCGGAAGCTGGCTTAGACCCGAGCTGCATAATGTCATCGGCCGTTATGGTGTTTCCAGGCGTCATGATGACAAGGCGTTCGACGATGTTCTTGAGTTCGCGCACATTGCCCGGCCAGTCATGCTGCATGAG
>CAYMDG010000056.1:0-14238 GCA_964388905.1 uncultured Bacteriovoracaceae bacterium | reverse complement strand
GTGATGGCCGGGTACATGGAGGCAAGCACGGCAGCCACGTCGAGCCTGGTATACTGCTTTGCCAGCATGAAAAAGATGTTTCCCCCCGCGTCGAATAGACCGGTAACGAGTGCGATGGGATTCCCTTTCAGGGAAGGAAGCGTCTCACGTCTGAAGAGGAGGGTGGAAACGGCAAGAATGATCGCTGCAATTTTTGAGATGACCAGGGGCAAGAACACAAGCCCCTTGTCCACCTGGGCGATGAGGATGAAAAAGCCGCCGAACCCTGTCCCGGCAATCATTGCCAGGATCAGCTCCTGTCTGTTTGCATGTCTTTGGCCCCCAGGAGGTCTGGATACGAGCCAGATGCCCATGATGGCCATGATGAACCCCAGGATCTGGACCGAGCCGGGGAGTCCGAGTTCAAGGAAGCTGAATGCCACCGGGAGTCCTGCTCCGATAACCGCAGCAATGGGTGCGACGGCAGCGGCATTCCCCAGGGACAGTCCCTTGTAGAGGGCTGTAATGCCGAAGGCGCCCGAAAGGCCCGCGCTGAAGGACCATAATGCATCTTTTGCTGGTGGGGGTACCTCCCCGAATAACAGGGCAAAGACCGCCAGGACCGCTATGCCGGGGATCGATGCGAGGAAGAGGACCTGATACTCGGTTTTTGACCTCGTGGCAATGCCGCCGGTGAAGTCGCCAGTGCCCCAGATCACGGCCGAGAGGAGGGCACAGAGGACCCCCAGGACATGCGGTGTCAACGGATCGTCCTTTTCCCGGTACGAAAGATCATATGGCTCACCACTGCCAGAGATTTACCCGGATTCTGCATTTGAATGAGCCCATAATACTGTTATAGTTATGAATTGATCTTGACCTCGTATTCCTGGAAGAAGACATAGGGTTCAACGATGATGAACTGGAACAGGGAGCCGAAGGTCTCCCAATGACGGATCTGATCCTTGGTAGGCCGCTTCAGGAGACCGGAATCCAGCCATTGTTTCACCTCGCTGCTACAGTCCAGGGCCACCCGTACACCCACTTCCACCAGGTCGAGGTCCCTGGATACGCAGAAGAGCGATTTGGAGAGCGTCTCGGGGATCAACCCCTTCCACGAGGACACATCGAGTTCACCGGTAAGCTTATCTCTCAGTTGCTGTTCGTTCTGTTGCGGCATGGGTTTCCTTTCTAAAGTCGTACCCCTTATGCATGAATCTTCTTCATAAGCCATGCCATGTTCTCGCCGAGGGTTTTCATGGTGGAGATACCTTCTGCGTCCTTTTCCACATCGCCCGGTTCCATGCCGATGCCCACGTTCCAGTAGTTTGAGCCGGGAACGACCATCTGGCTGATAAAGAAGAAGTGGTTCAGCGTGTCAAAGGTATGGATGGCGCCGCCCCTTCTGGCTGCTACCACAGCGGCCCCCACCTTGCGTTTGAACATGTCGCTGTTTGCCTTTGCCACCATGCCGGCCCTGTCGATCAGCGCCTTCATCTCGGTCGTGACATCGGTGAAGTAGGTGGGGGAGGCCAGGATGATCCCATCCGCATCAAGCATCTTGCTGATGCATTCATTTACCGAGTCATTCTTTACCGAGCATTGTTTGTCCTGATTGGTAAAGCACTTGTAGCAGACGATGCAGCCGCGGATGTCTTTGCGGGCCAGTTGGACCAGTTCCGTTTCAATGCCTTTCTTTTCCAGCCCTGCAAACACATGCTTCACAAGGATGGCCGTATTACCGTCTCTTCGCGCGCTCCCATTAAAGGCGACCACTTTCATGGATTTCTCCTCCTGTTCTTCTTCATTCCACAAACGACCGGCTTATCCCCGTGTCAGGTGCCGGTACTTGATCCTGTGCGGCTGGTCGGCTGCCTTGCCAAGCCTCTTCTTCCTGTCAGCCTCGTAATCGGAGTAATTGCCTTCGGACCATACCACAGTGCTGTCCCCCTCAAAGGCGAGGATGTGCGTGGCAATGCGGTCCAGAAACCAGCGGTCGTGGGTGATGATGACCGCACATCCGCCAAAGTGCTCCAGGGCTTCCTCAAGGGCGCGCATGGTGTTCACGTCCAGGTCATTGGTGGGCTCGTCCAGGAGAAGCACATTGGCGCCTTCCTTGAGCATGCATGCGAGGTGCACGCGGTTGCGTTCTCCGCCCGAGATCATGTTCACCTTTTTCTGCTGGTCGGTTCCCGAGAAGTTGAACCGCGCCACATAGGCCCTGGAGTTCACCTCCTGCTTGCCGAGCTCTATTGTATCGTGGCCGCCGGATATCACTTCCCATATGTTCTTGCCGGGATCCAGGGTATCACGCTCCTGGTCGACATAGGAAAGCTTGACGGACTCGCCGATCCTGATAGTGCCGCTGTCGGGCTGTTCCTTGCCGGTTATCATCCTGAAGAGTGTCGTCTTGCCTGCACCGTTGGGGCCGATAATGCCCACGATACCACCAGCAGGCAGCGAGAAATTCATATTCTCAAAGAGCAGGTTTTCGCCATAAGCCTTGGAGACATTTTCCGCCTGTATGACGAGCTTTCCCAGGCGTGGTCCCGGTGGGATATAGATCTCGAGCTCGCGGTCCTCTTTCTCAAAGTTCTGATTCAGGAGGTTCTCATATGAATTGATGCGTGCCTTTGCCTTGGCATGGCGGCCTTTGGGCGACATGTGAATCCACTCCAATTCCCGCTGCAGGGTCTTCTGCCGCTCTGACTCATGCTTCTCTTCAGTGGCGAGCCTGTTCTGCTTCTGTTCGAGCCATGACGAGTAGTTGCCCTTCCAGGGGATGCCGTATCCCCGGTCAAGCTCCAGGATCCAGCCGGCGACATTATCCAGAAAATACCGGTCATGGGTGACGGCGATGACCGTGCCTTCATACTGCTGGAGGTGATGCTCAAGCCAGGCCACAGTTTCTGCATCAAGATGATTGGTCGGTTCATCCAGAAGAAGGATGTCGGGTTTCTGCAGCAGGAGCCTGCACAGGGCCACCCGCCTCTTTTCACCCCCGGAAAGAACGCGTATGGGTGTATCGGCAGGCGGGCAGCGCAGCGCATCCATGGCCATGTCCAGGCGCGATTCTATATCCCAGGCATTGACGTGGTCGATCTTTTCTTGCAGTTCGCCCTGGCGTGCCATGAGCTTGTCCATCTCGTCATCGCTCATGGGCTCTGAGAATTTCTCGCTGATGGCATTATATTCCTTGACCAGGTCAACAGTCTCCTGCAGGCCTTCTTCCACAACGGCCTTCACGGTCTTGTCCGCGTCGAGCTTTGGCTCCTGTTCAAGCAGTCCTAAGGTGTATCCCGGCGAGATGGTGGCCTTGCCGTCGAACTTGTCATCCACACCGGCCATGATGCGCAGCAGCGTACTTTTTCCTGATCCGTTCAGCCCGAGTACACCGATCTTGGCCCCGTAAAAATATGACAGGGAAATGTCCTTTATTACCGGTTTGTTCTGGTAAGACTTGCTGACCCTCATCATGGAATAAATGATCTTTTCCGTCCCATTGCTCATGGGTAATCTCCTTTGAAGTGCTGCAGGATCAACCGGCCTTGCGGTAATTCTCAACAACCCTCGTTTCCTTAAGGGCTGGCGGAATATCCGCAAATCTTTTCTTCTGGTCCCAAAGACACCTTCATATAATGAACTTCCGTTTTTTTTCAAAGGGAAAAATTGCAGGCATTATGACATCCCCGCTGCAAGCTGCCGGGGATATACCCGATATGCCATTGAATTGTTTTTTATAGGTCCGTTCAAATCCTTTATCTTGCAGCCTCTAGGACCGGAATAATCTGCGCTGCACAAAGGCTGCAAGATAAAGGATTTGAACGGACCAAGTTTTTACTCTTCTTAAACGCGAAATCCGGGTCAAACAGATCACCTGATAACCCAGGTATTTAATCTAAAACGATCCCTTATTGTCAAACGCTGAACCTGATGGACAGGATGTCGCCATCCTTGACGGGATAGGTTTTGCCTTCGAGCCTTATGAGCCCTTTATCCTTGAGTGCCTTCTCGGAACTATGGGCAATGATATCGTCATAGGTGAAGCATTCGGCCCGTATGAACCCCCTGGCCAGGTCGGAATGGATCGCTGCGGCTGCATCCACCGCCGTGTCGCCGGCACGGATGGTCCAGGCGCGCACCTCGTCCGCACCCACGGTGAAGAACGAGATATAGCCCAGCAGCTCGTAGGCAGCCAGGGTGAGCCGGTCTCTGGCAGAGGCGCTGATGCCCATATCCGCCATGAATTCGGCCGCCTCATTGGCGTCGAGCCTGGAGAGTTCCATCTCGAATCTGCCGGCAAACTCGATGCCGCGGTAATCCTTCCAGATCCGTCCAAGCAGCTCGGCATTTCGGCCGAAGGAGTCTTCATCCGAGTTGAGGATGACGAGCATGGGCTTGAGCGTGAGGAACCGGAAGCCGCGCAGGACCTTTTCTTCATCCACGGAAAGGGCGGGGGGCTCGACCAGATCTCCCTTGTCGAGGAAGTCTCGTACCTTCTGGAGTGCATCCCGTTCCAGTTCCAGGGGTGCATTCTTCTGGCCTCTGCTTATCTGGTGGTCAATGCGCTCGAGTCTGGTCTCCGCCAGGATGAGGTCGGACAGGATGAGCTCCGAGATGATGCCGGTGATCTCCGAGAGAGGGTCAGGCCCACCCAGAAGGTTGTCGATGTACTCATCATGGAAGTTCCTCACCACAAGGGCCAGGGCATCGGAGGTTTTGATGAGGCCCAGCTCGGAGGCCGAGAAGACCTCTTTTTTATCGCTGCTGCCGTCACTGCGGAATCCGCCGAAATCTATGCACTCCAGGGTTGCATGGGTGGTCTTTTTTGGTTTGTATAAATCGCTTAATCGCGTGATGCGGGGGTCCGCCACATGCACCACAGCCACATTCGGCTCATCCTTGGCGGATGAGTACTGGTCTATGGCGATATCCATGCGTGTGAGCGCATTGAATATGGTGGTCTTGCCCGATTTCTTCAGTCCTATCAGTCCTATCTTCATGGGAGGCCTCGATTCAGGACGCCTTCTATAGCACCATAGGACATAAACAGCAACAGCCATATCAACCCTACATTTGGCCCCTTCAGAACAGGCAAATATCCCCAATTTTTATAATTGAATATACCCACAAACGCTTTAAAGCACTTCAGGTGGCCTTAAGCGCAAACTTATTATGAGCATGGAATTTTATAATAGGTCCGTTCAAAACCCCCATCTTGCATCTTTCAGGTCCAACAGAATCAGCATATAGCAAAAACTGCAACATATTGATTTTGGACGGAAAAGTTTTAAGCTTTGAGACGCAAAACCTAGGTTTACATCTTGAATATGCGCAGAGAATGCCTGAGGATTGCTCTTCAGTGTGTCCCGTAAACCGACACACAGTTCTTTCCTTCACGCTTTGCCCTATAGAGCTCTGTATCGGCTTTCTGGATAAGGTCATTCATTGTCAGGGCGTCTTTGGGGAATATGGCCACTCCCTGGCTTACGGTAATTGTGCTTATACCCGGGGAGAATGTGTTGGAGAATTCGTATGTACCGATGGCCCGGCGGATCCTTTCCGCTACCAGGGTGGCGCACTGACGGTGGGCATTCGGTATAATCACGGAGAATTCTTCTCCGCCGTAACGGGCTGCAAAGTCGATATCCCGGATGCTTTTCTTTATGAGGGATGCTATCTCCTTCAGTACCGCGTCGCCTGCCATATGCCCGAGGGTGTCGTTGAACTGTTTGAAGTTGTCCACATCGATCATGATAAGCGCCACTTGCTGATCCTGTCTTTGAGAGCGTTTTATCTCC
Organism: uncultured Bacteriovoracaceae bacterium; assembly: GCA_964388905.1. GTDB lineage: Bacteria > Desulfobacterota > Desulfomonilia > UBA1062 > UBA1062 > MWEI01. The sequence goes on along the minus strand of CAYMDG010000056.1, from coordinate 8,458 downwards.
AGGCCCAGGTAGTGCTTGAAATAGGTGTGGTTGTAAAGACCGGTGAGCTTGTCGGTAATGGCGGCGCTCAAAGCGTTCTCGTATTTGGCGCTCAGTTTGTCGAGGTATTCCTTTTTTCTGATCAGGGCCTTGACGCGCACCTCAAGTTCCTGTCTGTTGAGCGGTTTGACCAGGTAGTCGTCAGCCCCGGAATCGATACCCTTTATTTTGCTGGAAAGGTCATCCAGGCACGTAATCATGAGGATCTGGATATTCTTGGTGCTATCCACCTCTTTGAGGCGTGAGCATACCTCGAAGCCGTTCATGTTCGGCAGGAGCACATCCAGAAGGATCAGATCGATAGGGTTGTGCTTCATAACTTCAAGGGCTTCCTCGCCAGTGGTTGCATTAATAAAGGTGTACTGCTGATTGTTCAGGATGCTCCGGATCAGGAAGGCATCTTTTTCATTATCCTCAACAAGAAGTATGCATGGTTTATCAAGGTGCCGTACCGGTTCATCTTCTGATGTGTGCCTTAAAAAAGAGCTTTCCGTATTGGCATGGGTCGAGAGCTGTTCCTGATATTCCTTCAGACGGAGCAAAGACTTGACCCGCGCATGGAGCTCAAACTTGTTCACAGGTTTATTCAGAAATTCGTCAGCGCCTGCCTCCATACCCCTGACCTTGTCCTCGACGCTGTTCAGCGCCGTTATCAGGATGACCGGGATATCCCGTGTATTGGCGCTGCTCTTGAGGATCTCCAGTACTCTATACCCGTCGATCTTGGGCATCATGATGTCCAGTAGGATCAGGTCAGGGTGTTCCCTGCTGATGACATTCAGGGCCTCCTCTCCGTCATAGGCCTTGAGAACATCGTAGTTGTTTCCCGAGATCATGCTCGCGAGAAGCTTGACGTTCAAAGGATCGTCATCCACGATGAGGACCTTCTTGTTTCTGGCAGAGGTCTGGTTTCTGGTGAATCTCACGAAACCGGCTACCGTATCCAGGAAACTCCTGGTATCGATGGGCTTGGTGATATAGCCGACGCAACCTGCTGCAAGAGCCTTTTCCTGGTCCCCTTCCATGGCATAGGAAGTAAGCGCTACAATGGGTATATCGCGTAGTTCAGGGTCTTGTTTCAGCAGGCTGGTTGCTGTGAGCCCATCCATACCCGGGAGTTGGATATCCATGAGGATGAGGTCCGGGTGATGCTTTTTTGCCAAGTCCTGGCCTATCTCCGCATCAAGGGCCTCCAGCACGACATAATTGTCCATTTTCAACAGGCTGCGGAAGAGCTTCATGTTCAGCTCATTGTCTTCCACAAGGAGGATGATCTTTCTGTCCATGGATGAGGTCCTTTTTTTTAAGGTGTTTCTTTCAGATAGTGATCAAGCTTTTTGAGGAAATCCTTCAGATCAATAGGCTTGAAAATAAAATCGTTGAAACAGGACTTCATCTCAATAGTAATATTGGTATCCCCGGTGATGGCAAGGATGGGTATGGACTTCATCTTTGTGTCTTCCCGCAATATCTTGGTTGCCGACACCCCGTCCATGCGCGGCAGCTGGCTGTCCATGATAATCATTTCCGGCTTGTGCATGATTGCCATCCCGATGCCGGTCCCCGCATCTACTGCCTCAATGTAGCTGTAGGGGGTGATCGTAAAGATGCTGCGGATCAGTTTGAGATTCAGCTCGTTGTCATCCACTACCAGTACTGTTTTTTTTCCTGTTTCATCCATATGTTAAATACCTATGAAATATTGGGTATGGCAAAGCAGAATGTGCTGCCCTTGCCGGGCCCTTCGCTGTGTAGCCATATTTCACCCCCGTGGAGCTCGATGAAATTCTTGGTGAGGGCAAGGCCAAGGCCAGTCCCTTCATACTTGCGACTTGCCGATCCGTCTGCCTGCTCAAAGGGGTTGAATATCCGAAGCTGGTCATGGTGGCTTATCCCGATCCCTGTATCCGCCACGGAAATGAGCAGGACATTGCCGTTTAATGGAAGCTGCATAAGCCTTACTTTCGTTATATCACCCAGTTTCTCCCAGTCAATGAGCCGTATCAGTTCATCCTTGTTACTGATATTCCGGGCAGTGACAACCACGGAACCTCCGCCTGGTGTGAATTTGACTGCATTTGATAATAGGTTGTACATGATCTGTTTTAACTTGCGTTCATCAATCCGGATCTTTTCAGGAGCAGCATCGACCTTCAGATCAAGATTGATACCGTGTTTCATGGCCTTTTCTTTTACCATGATGATGCTCCGTTTCAAGAGATCCTTCAGGTCGCAATCCGTTATATGGAGCTCGATCTTGCCCGATTCCACCTTGGACAGGTCAAGGATGTCGTTGATCAGGGAAAGCAGATGCTTGCTGCTGTGGATCACATCGCCAAGATACTCGTGCTGAATATCGTTCAGTTCTCCGAAGGCCTTGTCGGTGAGCAATTCACTGAACCCGATGATGTGGTTCAACGGGGTCCGCAATTCATGACTCATGTTGGCAAGGAACTGGGATTTTGCGAGGTTTGCCGCCTCTGCCGCATCCTTGGTCTTTTTTAAGTCTTCAACCACATTGGCCAGCTCGATATTCGCATGCATGAGCTCTTTGGTGCGTTTTTCAACCTGGTCTTCCATCCGCATTCCGTGGTTCTGAAGCTGAATATCCCGTTCATGGATCTGCTCCAGCATGTCGTTGAACCCATCGATGAGTACGCCGAGTTCGTCGGAACTCGTTTTCTCCACCTTGATGGTGTATTCCTTTTGGTCCGAGACGATATTCATGGTGTTTGCCAATTTCAAGATGGGCTCGGAAATGATCCTCTGCAATCGCGAAGACAATATGAATGCTATGAATATGGAGACCATCATGATCATGGATGTTACAATGAGATAAAATTTGAGCCGGGAATAGAGATCCTTCAGGTCGGCCTGTATATAGATAGTCCCTATGGTTTCCTTGTCAAAGATTATCTTTTTTGACAGGTCCACATGGCCTTTGTGGAACTCAAACCCGTCTTTGATTAGTAGAGACTTATTGAATGACTCTCCCTTTGCTTCAGAGATAGAGGCTGTTGATTTATTGTTGGTTTGAACAGGATAATAAGCAAAGCGTTTTGCCTCTTTATCTAAGATGGTTGCTGAAATGATGTTGGGCTCTGCACTCAAGGCTGCAAGGGTTTCATTGGCCGATTTCTGATCGGAGAAGATTAAGGCGGCAGTACTGTTAGAGCCTATGACCTTGGCCAGGGTGTCAAGGTGTTCGATCATGGCTGTCCGATAGGAGATCACCTCATTTGCAACGAAGGCACCACAGGCTATGAGGAGCACAATGAAGCTTATCATCATCATGATGAAATTCAACTTGCGCTTGATAGAGACGTTTATCAAAAAATCCATTCGCGTCTTACCTTCTACTCATTAACGATTCGTGCAAGCTTGAGGAGCTTCGAGCTGATCTGCATCCTGGCCTTTTCAGCAGCGGTCACATTTATTTCCATGTTGATCTTATTATCCAACGTGATCAGGTTGATTATGCCGCCGCTTTGAGCGAAATGGGGCATATCGCTGACAGTCAATATCTTAGAGTCTTTCAGTGATTGTAGATCTTGCTGCAATTTATCCCTCTCGGAGCTGCTAATAAAAAGGATATGGCAGGTGCGCAGTTCGTCAATCCTCTCAACGCGCTTTACGATCAGGATTCTGCCCTGAACAATCTTTCCATCTATGGTGTTCAGGGTATATCCAAAAGGGTCTTTACCGAGAACGCACAAAACAAGGGGAGCCTTTTCATTTTCAAAAGACCCTGGAGGCCACTCCACGAATTTTGCTATATTATAGATAAATGCCGCCTTGAGGAGGTATTCACTCATAGACGGTTCAGATGCGCGGACAGGATAAGAGATCACTGCTGTGCAGAGAACACAAACTATGGATAGCAGCCTAATTGTTTTTTTAAGCACCAATATTGTCCTTAGCCATTAACATCATAGCTTTGTGGCCTGAATACTTTATTCCCTTTATTCTTATCATTGTTAAAACTGCGTTAAAACTGCCAGGCCACCTTTGCATAAACGCTTCGTTCCACTTCACTGGGCGAAGTGTCAAGGAGTTCAGGCCTGAACTCGAGGTGATGGTTTTTAAGCAGGTTCTGGCCCACAATGGACAATTCCAGGTTAGTAAGGGGTTTCCATCCGATGCGCACATCAATAGTAGAATAAGCGTCTACTTTCTGCCGTGACAGCTCATCAACATACCGATACCACAAATCCAGTTCTACATCCTTTTGAAGGTTCATGGATGATCGCAGCGACACCTGATGTTGGGGCACCACATCATCGTTCTGGGTGGAAATATCATAATTGCTTGATGCATAGGGGGTGAGATGCATCTTTATGAAGGTATATGCAGGTTGGAGGTGCCACCAGTCGATTACCTTCCAGTCAACAGCCGTTTCAACCCCATATGAATATCCCTCCATCTTATTACCTGCCGTATAAGAAATGAGGGCATGCGGCGGTAAAGGAGAGGTTGCGAAGGATTGCCCTGCGGGCTCCGCGGTTCGCAGTTTATCATAGTCGTTGTAGAATGTCGCGATATCCACAGATACTTTGTCGATTGGTTTTAAACGGTATCCTATTTCGTAGGCCAGCAGTTCTTCGGAGTCATAGTCTCTGTTCCCGCTAAAGAGAACCTGTGTCAATGGTGATCCGCTGCCCATCGCATTCGCAGGGATCACCCTCTGGGTAAAACTGGCATCATCCTCAGCTCTCGACGGCGATCTCACGGCCCTTGAGACGGCACCCCACAATGAGTTGCGTTCATCAGGCGTCCATATCAATTTCGTGCTCGGCTGGATCTCAAATCCAGAGAAGGAATTGTGTTCGAATTTAGAGCCGATGGTGAGGCGCAGCACGTCTTTGGAAAGCATGATCTCATCCTGGATAAATGCACTGGCAAGGGCATAGCTACGGGAGGTTGGGATGAAATTCTCGGTGAATGAATTGTTGTTGGTTTGATCGTTGGAATAGCGGTACCCGAACCCCCACATCATCTCCTGACTATCTCCTAGAGGCATGCGTTGGTTGAAATCAAGGTCATAGGTGTTGCATTTTATGCTTACATTTTCCACTATATGATCAGCCCGGTCATAATAAAACTGCAGGGTAAAGGAGGAGTGGGTCCATCTCCCGATAATATTTCCTCCTTTGATTTTTGTGGTGCTATCAATTTTACTGGAATAAGGAGGCTCAAGGGACCATACTGTAGCAGTCTCTCCTTCTCTTCCATTATAGATGTCTCCCTGGAAGGTAAATTCATCGGTGCCGGACTTCGGATAGTCCACCCGGAAACCTGCCCTTCCGGCATGCCAACCGTCTTCAGCCTTGTCTCCGGATGAATAAACACCATCATCCCTAATGAAGTATTTGGTGTAAATTCTGTAGGTGAGATCATTGGCAAGCTTCCCCCCGTAACGGACGCTGCCGAATCCCCTTTCCTCAGTCCCACCTCCGGTGCTCAAGAAACCACCTTGGGTATCTTTTGCATTTTTTGTGATTATATTGATGACTCCATTGACGGCATTTGCACCCCACAGCGCTGCTCCGGGGCCACGTATTATTTCTATCCGCTCAATGTCTTCCAGCATGGTGTCCTGGTCATCCCAAAAGACACCGGAAAAAATTGGACTATAGACACTCCTCCCATCCATCAGAACCAGGAGTTTGGTGGCCAGACGGCCATTGAATCCCCGTGAGGTAATGGCCCATTTGTTTGTATCAATCCGTGCGACTTCCAGGCCCGGCACCATCCTAAGGAGCTCCGGTATGTTGGTTGCACCCGAATGCCTGATATCCTCGCTGGTTATGACGAATATGGCGGCTGCAGCGTCAGAAAGTTTCTGAGCCTTTTTGGCAACAGAGGTGATCTCAATGTTCATGAGGTCTTCGATGTTCATCTCTGTAAGATCAGCACTGAAGGTATTGGGATTATTTTCATTCTCTTGAGCCCTGCATACCGGGGTCAGGGAGAATAAAATAAGGGCTCCCAGTAAAAGCATGACAAGAGATTTTGCAGGTGCATTTTCAAGCAGAACCTTACCTCTTATTCTTGGAAGACAAGATCCCATGGGACCCTCCTTGCAATGGGAATGTTTATGGTATGAAGCCAGGATTATGCAGTTAGTCGTATTGTTCATTATCAATATCCTTTCTTTGCCAAGAAAAAAGACGTTTCAGTAAGGCTTGGGCAATACGTAGCTACCCTTTGCAGGGTCCAATCCTGCTATCATCAATATCGACTATGGAAAACTTAAACTGAAATAATAATTTCCTAGTCAGATCGGATATTGAGAATTCTGTTGCCAAGGCGGTTGGTGTGGTATATGGCACTGAGCGCTGTTGGAGAATTGGATACACGCCTTAAGCAGTGAAAGGATCACCATGAATCAGCCCGCAAGGAATAAAAAGATCAGGAATGTCGCCATCATTGCCCATGTCGACCATGGGAAGACCACCCTTGTGGATGCCATGTTCCGTCAGAGCGGTGTATTCCGTGATGGCCAGGCAGTTGAGACCAGAATTATGGACAGTATGGATCTGGAACGCGAACGAGGCATAACCATCGCCGCCAAGAACTGTTCCGTGATCTGGGGCGGTGTGAAGATAAACATCATCGACACCCCCGGCCATGCCGACTTCGGGGGCGAGGTGGAACGGGCGCTCTCCATGGCAGACGGAGCCATCCTCCTGGTGGATGCCTCCGAAGGGCCGCTGCCGCAGACCCGTTTCGTGTTGAAAAAAACCCTGGAGGCCGGCCTCAAGGTGATCGTTGTGATCAACAAGATCGACCGCAAGGACGCACGGACCGAAGAGGTTTTGAACGAGATATACGACCTCTTCATCGACCTTGGTGCCGATGACGAGCAGATCAATTTCCCCTGCCTGTATGCCATCGGCCGTGACGGGATCGCCATGAAATCCTTGGATGAAGTCCCCGTGGACCTCCAGTGCCTCTTCGAAACCATCCTCTCCAAGATCCCGGCCCCGTCATACGACCTGGCGGAACCCTTCCAGATGCTGGTCTCCGACCTCGACTATTCCGATTATGTAGGCAGGCTTGCCATCGGCAAGATCCACCATGGACATACGACCGCCAGCGATGCGCTCCTGTGCATCAATGCCGAAGGCGTGCAGATCCCGCTCAAGGTCACCAAGCTCCAGAGCTACGAGGGGATAAGCATCCGTGATGTCGCCACTGCGCAACCCGGAGACATCGTGGTGCTGGCAGGCATCGAGAATGTGAAGATCGGTGACACCATCTGCACCCAGGATGCCCCCAAGGCACTGAAACGGATAATCGTGGATGAGCCCACCGTGTCCATGCGTATTGTTGCCAACACTTCACCCCTGGCAGGCACCGAGGGTACCTACGTGCAGTCCAACAGGATACACGAGCGCCTCGTCAAAGAGACGCTCCGCAACGTGTCCATCCAACTGGAAATTGCCCCGGACAGGGACGGCTTCATCATCAAGGGCCGCGGCGAGTTCCAACTTGCCATCCTCATCGAGACCATGCGGCGCGAGGGCTTCGAGATGTGCGTGAGCAGGCCCGAGGTGATCAACGAATACAGGGATGGCAAGGTGCTGGAGCCCATCGAGCACCTCTATATCGACTGCGGCGAGGAGTATCTGGGCATTGTCACCCAGAAGCTCTCCATCCGCAAGGGCAGGATGATCAACTACACCAGCCACGGCGCCGGCCGGGTGAGGATAGAGTTCAATATACCATCGCGGGGCCTCATAGGGTACCGTGACGAGTTCCTCACCGACACCAAGGGCACGGGCATCATGAGTTCGTACCTGCTGGGCTATGAAGAACACCGAGGCGAGTTCGCGACCCGTTACACCGGGTCCATCGTGGCCGACCGCAAGGGTGTTGCCGTACCGTATGCCTTAAGCGGCCTGGAGCCCAGGGGCAGGCTCATCGTGGTGCCGGGCGACCCTATCTACGAAGGCATGATCGTGGGCGAGCACAGCCGTGAGAACGACATCGACGTGAACCCCTGCAAGCTGAAGAAGCTGACCAACATGAGGGCAGCAGGACGCGACGACAATATCATGCTTTCGCCCATAACGCCCATGACCCTGGAGAAGGCCCTGCAGTTCATCAAGGAAGACGAGATGGTGGAGGTGACGCCCAAATCCGTCAGGCTCCGCAAGACCCAACTCTCCGCGTTAAAACGCCATGGCATGAGCGTGGCGAAGAAAAAGGCCTCAGGTTAGAGCGGCAAGAAGTAACCGTAGGTTGGGTTGAGTGAAAATGAAACCCGACCTATGGTCTTGAAAGATTGAGAAAGTGACAATCAGGCATAAGACATGGCTGACCAACAACCAAACAACCCTCTGCACGGCCTGACCCTTGAAAAGATTCTCACCGAGCTGGTTGAACATTTCGGATGGGATGAGCTGGGAAGGAC
>CAYMDG010000055.1:8825-14296 GCA_964388905.1 uncultured Bacteriovoracaceae bacterium | reverse complement strand
TGCTCCTTGAGAAAGGTGACATAATTCACAGCTGCCTCCTTGGGCCTTTCCAGCATGGGCATATGCCCGCAGTCTGGCATGATAACTGTCTTTGAGTTCGGCAGATAGCGTTCTAGCACCTGCACCGATGAGACATGGGTGATCCGGTCCCGGGAGCCCCAGAGGATAAGCACCGGCAGCCTCAGGTCTGGCAGTACGCTTGCTGCGTCCTTGTAGGTGCTTCGGATATCATTCCACATCTTCTGCTTGAAAGGGGCATCAGCAACTGACTTTCTGGCAAGTACAGAAGTTACAGGCCAGGGGATGAAAGGTTCTTTGTAGAATGCATATCCCATGAGTTCTTTAAAGGCATCTTCAGATGTCGGGATAAGGATGTTCCGCCCTTTTTCAATGGCCTTGACAAGGTCGCTTGGCTCAGGCGAGTTGATGCCCGCGGTATCAAAGAGGCCGAGGGTGATGACCCGCTCAGGGTTCCGGTTCGTATAGAGTATGCCCACCCAACCGCCCATGGAGTTACCCGCGATATGGAAACGATCCAGCTTGAGGGCATCTGCGGCATCAGCAAATCCTCGTGTTATGAAGTCGATCGTGTAGGCCTTGTCATTCTCTCTTGAATTGTCTCCATGTCCCGGCAGGTCAAAGGCAATGACATGGTATTCCTTGGGAAGGAACCTGGTGAAACGGACCCAGTTGTCCTTGTTCGCACCGAAGCCATGGAGAAGCACAATAGTCTCGCCGCTGCCCTGGCGCTCGAGATATGCGATCTTTTGCCCCTGTACGGATACATAGGCTTCATCCATCCCAGAGAACAAACGCTCTGTAGAGATGCCGGCATCATACATGGACTCCTGGACAGAAGCACAGCTGTTAAGGAAGGTTAAGAGCAGGAGTGAAAACACGATAAAAGTAACTTTTTTCATAGAACCCCCTCTTTATTTTATGAGCATCACAAGTTCGTTATCACCCATGACAAATATGGCCTGATCTCCGCAAGGGTAGCCTTCAACTTATTTCCATAGGAGTGGCCGGGCCAGATGATGGTGTTGTCCGGCAGGTCCATAATTCGGGCAATACTCTTTTTCAGGTGTGCCATGTTGCCGCCCGGAATGTCTGTCCTGCCTATTCCATCTGCAAAAACCGTATCGCCTGAGATGAGATTTTCTCCCCAGTATAAACAGATGGAGCCGGGAGAGTGACCGGGTGTGTGGAACACCTCGATATTTGTGTCTCCCAGGATGATCTGCGCATTCTCGGAAAGGGTAAAGGAGATCCTCGGCTGGATACGTCCTGTAAGGAGAAAGGTGAACAGGGTATTGTAAAATCTGAGAAACCAAGTGTTCTCTGCCGGATGGGCAAGAACTGGCGCCATGTCGGCCAGGCACCGGTTCCCCATGGTGTGGTCAGGGTGGATGTGGGTGTTGATGATTGCATTGATCCTCATTGAATCAAGACCATGCCGATGGGTAATGTGGTGTGGGGGATCTATGATGATGCCCTCACCGGCGGCATCATCACGGATGATGTAGCTCAGGAGGTTGAAGCCCTGGGTTGCGATCTGCTCAATAGTGAGCATGGTAATCCTTTATTAGTTCATTTCAGGTCGTGTTGTCCTGATGATCCTGCCGAACACAGGAAGCAGCAGTGTAGCCAATATGACGCTGCCGCCGGCCTGGAGAAGATTAGCAGGCACCTCGGCAAGGGCGGCCTTCTGGTCATACATGAAAACCTCGGTTGCATAATAGCCGAGTACCATCCAGACAGTTGATACGATGAAGCATAGAATGATAAATAAGGTGATCCTCTCAGTGTTGATCTTCAGATACTTTACGCAAAGGCCCATGAGCATCGCATCGATTCCTTTGATGAACAACGTCCAGGGGGCCCACTGGTAGTAACCCCCGAAGATGTCGGCCAGGGCCGAACCGATACCCCCGGCCATGAATCCCAGGCTGGGGCCGAAAAAAAGGCCACAGAGCAGTACCATGCTGTCGCCCAGGTTCATATACCCGTTGGTTTGGGGTATGGGGATGCGTACGATCATTGTGGCAACGGCCACCAGGGCCATGAAGAGTGCCACCAGGGCGAGTTGTTTCACTTTCATGAATACCTCCGTATGCGGAATGAAAAAATTTATGTCTGCATAGAGGAAAGTGCCTTTTCAAGTCTGGAAAGAACCGTGCTTTTTCCCAGCGTCAGCATGATCTCGAACAGGCCCGGTGAAACCGTCTTGCCGGTCAGTGCTATCCTTATGGGCTGCGCGATGGTCTTGAACTTCAGGTTGAATTCCTCGAGGATGGCCTTAACGGCGTCTTCCGTGTGCTCCTTGTCCCACAGGTCAAGCTGCTCGAAACGGCCTTTGATGGCTTTGAATACCGGCTCTATATCCGGGGTATAAAATTGCTTCTTGAGATCTTCCATAGGGTCTATGTCCTGGAAGTAGAAGCCACCGAAGTCCGTTATCTCCTCGAGGGTCTTGGTGCGGTCCCTCACGTCAATGACCACCTTTGTGATGTATTCCTTTTCGGGCAGCTGATATCCTTTTTTTGTGATGAAGTCCGCGACGAGCCCGGCAAGCCTCTCCGGATCGCCGGTTTTGATATAGTGGTGGTTGAGCCACAGGAGTTTTTCAGGATTGAATACGGCTGCAGCCCTTCCCACGTCGTGGATGTCGAAATACTTTTTGAGCTCATCAAGGGTGAAGATCTCCTGGTCTCCGTGTGACCATGAAAGCCTTACCAGGTAGTTTACAAGGGCTTCAGGAAGGTACCCCATCTCCTGGTATGCCATGGCCGATGTAGCGCCGTGCCTCTTGGAAAGTTTGGTCTTGTCCGGCCCCAGAATCATTGGGACATGGGCAAACAGGGGTAGTTCGAACCCAAGGGCTTCATAAATCTTCACCTGTCTTGGGGTGTTGTTTACATGGTCATCACCCCTTATGACATGGGTCATGTTCATGGTGGCATCATCTATGACCACGGTGAAATTGTAGGTCGGCATTTCATCGGAACGGAGCAGGATGAGATCGTCCAATTCGGCGTTGTCCATAGTTATCCTGCCCTTGATCATGTCATCGAAGGAGGTGACACCTTCATCAGGCATGAGGAAGCGCACCACCCTTCCCGGGCCGGGACCCAACCCTTTTTTTCTGCACGTGCCGTCATATTTGGGCTTTTTCCCTTCTGCAAGGGCCTGGCTGCGTTTTTTTTCCAGGTTGTCGGGGGTGCACTCGCACCAGTAGGCTTTGCCTTCATCGACAAGCTTCAAGATATAAGACTTGTAGATATCGATCCGGTCTGACTGGAAGAAAGGGCCCTCATCCCAGTCAAGGCCGAGCCATTCCATGGATGCCAGGATCTGTTTGGTGTTGTCATCCGTGGAGCGTTCGGCATCCGTGTCTTCTATCCGCAGTATGAACTTCCCGCCTGTATGCCTGGCATGAAGCCACGAGAACAATGCCGTCCTGACTCCGCCGATATGGAGCTGGCCTGTGGGTGATGGTGCAAACCGAGTTCTTATCTCTTGGGACATATCAGCCTCGTACCTTTCTATTGATAAAGTTGAGCAGCCCGCCTTCTCTAAGGATCTCGCTTTCGCGTTCGGAAAGGGTCAGGGTGCAGTTCAGGTGCTTGTCAGCATTCATATTTATTATGGATACCTCTATGGGTGACGATTTTGAAAGGGCAGCATGGATGCTCTTTATTGACACCGCTGTGCCCTTTTCAATCCGGTCGTATCCTTTTTCATCAATTCCGATGGGCAGGATCCCAAAGTTGATGAGGTTGGATCTGTGGATGCGCGCAAAGGATTTGGCGAACACGGCCTTTATGCCCAGGTGCATGGGGGCCAGCGCGGCATGCTCCCGGGAAGAGCCCTGGCCGTAGTTGTTGCCTGCCAGTATGAAACCGGCCTGGGAGTCCTTTGCATGTTCTGCAAAGTCTTTGTCTATACCGGAGAACACATAGCGCGAAATGGCATCGATATTGGAGCGTAGCGGCAGGATCTTGGAGCCTGCCGGCATGATGTCATCGGTGGTGATGTTATCCTTGAGCTTCAGGACGGCCGAAAGTTCCAAGGTGTCTTCCATAGGTCCCCGCTTGGGCAGTGGCCGGATATTGGGGCCCCTGCGGACCTCACTGGTTGCTGGTCCTTTTAAGGGTTCTCTGATCATGGAGTCATCAATGAGGAAAGTCTCGGGCAGCGTGATTGAGGGGTATGCACCCAGTTCCCTTGGATCAATAAAACTCCCGGTGAGCGCGCATGCCACTGCCACCTCTGGGGAGGCAAGATATACCTCGGCATCTTCCGTACCGGAGCGGCCTTTGAAGTTGCGATTGAATGTGCGCACAGACACGGCGCCCGTGGAAGGCGCCTGACCCATGCCGATGCACGGACCACAAGCCGTCTCCAGTATCCTTGCGCCGGAGGCGATAATATCTTTAAGCCCCCCGTTTGCTGCAAGCATCTCCATGACCTGGCGGGAGCCCGGGGCAATGGCGAGGCTCACGTCTGGGTTGATTTTCTTGCCTTTAAGGACGGCAGCCACCATCATGAGGTCTTTCAGCGACGAGTTTGTGCAAGACCCGATAAGCACCTGGTCCACCTTGATCCCTGCAAGCTCCCGTATAGTCCTAATGTTGTCAGGGCTGTGCGGGCATGCGGCAAGGGACTCGATTGTTGAAAGGTCGATCTCAATGGTCTCGTCATAGGAAGCCCCTTCATCGGCGCAGAGTTCTATCCAGGCCTCCTCGCGGCCCTGGGCCTTCAGGAAGGCACGCGTCACCTCGTCGCTGGGGAAGATGGAGGTAGTTGCACCCAGTTCTGCGCCCATGTTGGTTATGGTGGCACGTTCAGGGACGCTCAACGTCTTCACGCCGGGTCCATAGTACTCGAATATCCTGCCCACGCCTCCCTTGACTGTGAGCCTGCGCAGGATCTCAAGGATGATGTCCTTGGCGCTTACCCAGGGTTTAAGGGTTGAACTCAAATTGACACCTACGACCTTGGGAGTTGGGATGTTAAAGGGCATGCCAGCCATGGCCGCAGCAACGTCCAGCCCGCCTGCACCGATGGCCAGCATTCCTATTCCCCCTCCAGTGGGCGTATGGCTGTCAGAGCCCAGCAGGGTCTTGCCGGGAGCGCTGAAGCGTTCGAGGTGCACCTGGTGGCAGATGCCGTTGCCCGGTCTGGAAAAGTACAAACCATACTTGTTGGCCACATCCTGGAGAAAGCGGTGGTCGTCGGCATTTTCAAATCCGGTCTGGAGAGTGTTATGGTCAACATAGCTTACGGAGAGCTCTGTCTTAACACGATCAAGCCCGATGGCCTCGAACTCGAGATATGCCATGGTTCCCGTAGCGTCCTGGGTCAGTGTCTGGTCGATCCTCAGGGCATATTCCGTATCCGTGGCCTCCACAAGGTGGCTTTCAATGATCTTGGCGGTAAGGGTCTGGGCCATGGTTTCTCCTTAAAAA
>CAYMDG010000055.1:6684-8725 GCA_964388905.1 uncultured Bacteriovoracaceae bacterium | reverse complement strand
CCTGTGAGCATGCCCAGCGACAAGGCCATCGAGCATGCAAGGATGACCCAGCCGGGGACAACGAAGGCCCCGCCGGGGCCAGGGGTATAAAATTGAGCCATGGTTGCAGGGTCGTACCGGGACAACACGATCAGGCTCAGGGTAATGAGCCCCATGGCCTTCTGTGCGTCATTAGTGCCATGGGAAATGGCTAGCATGGCTGCGGAAAATATCTGGAGTCTTTTGAGAATGAGTGTTGCCACCACCGGTTGGACATGCCGGAAGAGGCGGAAGTTCATCTTTGTGAGATGGAAGGCGCTTATAAAGCCAAGGAACGGAGAGATCAGGATCACCCCGAATATCACCAGGACGCTCTTCCATTGGATGGAATTCATCCCTGAAATCTGTAACGCCGCCCCCATTAGCCCTCCGATAATGGCGTGGGAAGAGGACGAAGGGAGTCCGATGATCCAGGTGAGTACATTCCAGAGTGTGGCGGCAGTGATAGCCGCTATGATGCCCTTGATGGTCATGGAGTCGATACCGACGATTCCCTGCCCAATGGTTTTTGCCACTGCGGTGCCAAAGATGAGAGATCCGATGAATACGAGCAGGGCAGTCATGATGAGAGCCCTTTGCATGCTCATGGCCCTGGATGAAACAATGGTGGTTACAATGTTTGATGCATCGTGAAATCCGTTACTGAAGTTGAAGAACAACCCCAGCCCTATGGTTAAATATGCCACTTCCAGGATGCCCATGCAGGTATGATACCTGAAAATGGAATCATAAGGCTACCCCTTAAGGGCTATAATCTGTGCAAGGGCCGGTGAGGTTAAGGAAAAAAATGGCGCTGACCGATAACATATCCCTGATGGACAGGTATGACGTGAGCATGATCGGGAGGTTGCGTGGCCGATAAGCAGATGATGGGCGAAGTCCTGGTGGAACTGGGACTTATTGATGAGCACAGGCTCAGGCATGCCCTGGAAGTTTCCAAGAAAGAAAGGCTAAAGCTCGGTGAGATGCTCATCCGGCTGGGGTATCTCAGTGAAGACCAGGTCCTGGATATCCTCAGGAATTTAACCGGAGTAGTGACTCTGAATATGAGAGCATGGACCATTAAAAAACATGCCCAGGTCATGCTGCCGCCCGAGCGTATGAGGGAAATGAAGGCCATCCCCCTGGATGCAAATAACAAAAGGGCGGCTGTAGCCTTTGCCGATCCCTTTAACTATAAGGTGGTCGAGAACATTAAATTTCTCATCAACAGGAGCGTAACCCCTGTGTTCGCCTCCCTTGCTCAGATCGATGACATACTGGCTCATCTTGATAATATTGGGTATGGCACAAGGAACCTGCCTCTGAATGAAGTGAAGCGCAGTATTACGAACCTTGTCGCCCTGGACATGGATGCCCCGGCAGTGTTGAAACTGCTGGATGAGCCTGGGTGCACGGATCTTCATATCTCCATCGGGACAACACCGGCTATCCGGATGGGTGGGCGTTTCAGGCGTTGCAACCTCCCCATCATAACTGAAATCATTATGGATAAGATCCTCAAGGAGATATTGTCTGAAAAGGATTTTGAGATCCTTAAGGAAAAGAAAGAGGTCGAGTGTACGTATATCAAGACCGGGCACGGAAGATACCGTCTTAACATCTATCTCCAGAAGGGTGGCGAGATCGCTATCGCGGCGAAAAAGCTTGTGGAGGTCATCCCTTCCGTTTCTTCACTGGGGCTGCCCGGCATGCTCACCTCCCTGCTTGACAGGCGTGGGCTCCTGCTCGTTAGCAGCGCCAGGGGGCAGGGGAAGGATACGACCATAGCCGCTTTAATCAACCATATAAACAACACGCAAAGCTGCAACATAATCACTTTCGAAGATCCTATCGATTATATTCATCACCACAGACTCTCCAATGTGAATCAGCGTGAGATAGGCCATGACACCGACAAGGACCTGCCCGAGGTATTTGATAAGGTCATCAGGCTGGACCCCGATGTCCTGGTGATAACAAATCTCAAGGATATGTTCATGATGGACACTGCCGTGCGTGC
>CAYMDG010000055.1:0-6584 GCA_964388905.1 uncultured Bacteriovoracaceae bacterium | reverse complement strand
CTTGCATAGACACTCCCAATAGTGTATTAAATGAACCATGATTCAGAATAATTCTCTGAATTCATGAATAAAAAACTCTAAGGAGTGTGCGATGAGCAGATTAATGACCTTTGTATTTGTTGCAATGATGACCTTAGTTGTATCCAGTATGGCTTTTGCTGCGGACGCAGCACAGGCACAGCCGGTTTTTGTTGATTGGGCCAAGGTTATCTTTGTGGCTGCATCCATCATTGCCGCAGGTCTTTGCATGGGTATCGGTGCTACAGGAGCCGGTTCAGGAATGGGTGCCGCATTGGCGGGAGCAACCGAGGCAGTTGGTCGCAACCCTGATGCACAGGGCAAGATCATGCTCACCCTCATGGTCGGTCTTGCTATGATTGAATCCATTGCAATCTACGCACTGGTTATTTCGCTCATCATCCTGTACGCCAATCCGTTCAAAGCAGTCATTCTCGGATAGCTTGTGAAAGGTTGACCCCTTTGGAAGAATCCAGGCAATCGGAATCGGCCCATTCTTTTTTTGGTATATTGTGGGTTGACCATGCCTGGTATGCAGGGGGCGGGCGGAATTCGTATTGTGAACCGTGAGGTTGCAGTGTTATCGAGACGCTTTTTTTAAGTTCGCATAACACGATCAGGAGATTGATATGGAACAGGGAGCAAAAAAGAATTTCAGTTTTGCCAGTATTGCAATTAGTTTCTTTATTCTCATAGTGCTTCCCCTTACCATAACCGGCGTTATCATCAGCAAGGGAGTTATTAAGGTAGGGGAGGAGGCAACGCAGGCAAACTTGCGAATTCTCGATGATAATCAGAAGCTATCCATTGCGGGTAGGGCACAGAATGTGGGTGATGCGGTAGCCCAGTTTCTCACAGATCGGGAGAAGGATATAAGGATAGCAACTATCCTCCCGAGGGACGATCAGTCATATAACACATTTCTGAAATCCAATACCAGGGGTGTTATCCAGTCCTCGAATGTGGGCATTGTGAAGATCCCCGTGCCTGTCTATAAAGAGATCGCCTTCCTTGATAAGACCGGGAAAGAGATCTTGAAGGTCACTGCCCAAGGTGTGGTGCCTAAAGACAAGCTTAAGGATATGTCTAATCCGGCCAATGGCGATTTTGGTGCTGAAGATTATTTTCAGAAGGCAAAACAGTTGGCCCCGGGTGATATCTACATGGGCAATGTTGTTGGTTACCACGTGACAAAGCAGGAGTTTGAGGCAGGAAAGCAGTTCAATGGAGTCATCCGTATAGCAGCGCCGGTCTTTGATTCCACCGGTTTTGCAGGGGTGGTGGAACTTGCCTTGGACTTCAGCCATATCATGGAGTTCACAGGACATATTGTGCCCACAGAGCCGGGAATGGTCTTTTCCAAGGTTAACCCTGATGATGTTAACTATACCTTCCTTATAGGCCGGGACGGCTCAACTCTTGCTCATCCGGCGCAATACCTTATCGGCGGCCTTGGGTCCGACAATAAGCCGGTGCCCACGATGGATGACAAGAGCTATAATGAGTTGATCAAGACCGGTTCCGGCGGCATGAATGTACTGAATATGGGCTTTCTGGATGAGAACCTCCCCAAGATTCATGCATTGGCGGTCTCCGGGAAGTCCGGATCATTCACCTATACGGTCGATAATAAAAGGGTCTTCATCGCTTATGCACACATCCCTTATTACGGCTCTATCTACAGCAAGCCCGAAGGGTTCGGCTGGGTCGGCATGATGGTCGATATTGACAAGTACCACAAGCTGAGCGAGGAAAAGGTTAAGGATATCCAGCTCAAGGTTGAACGGTGGCAGAAATCGAGCATTGTTGTGGTGTTCGTGTCGCTCATCCTCCTATTCATCATTGCATTGATCCTCGCACGAGGTCTGTACAGGTCAATCCAGAAGCGTGACGGCGCCATAGCGCACCTTGATGATGAGGACTAGGCGCATACACCTATAAAACTAGGAGCAAACAGACAAGTTGCAGGAGGCGATGCTGGGGCACCATCATCAGTCTCCTGCAACTTTTTTATTAGAGGACGAACGAAAAAAGGCTAGCTCAAAGAGTTAGGGATAATGGAGGGAGTATGTCAGCCAAGATTCTTGAGAAACAGCAGTTATCCGAAAACGTGTTCAAGATGGTGCTCGATGGCCCGAAGATAGCCAAGAGACGTAAGGCCGGACAGTTCGTGGTTATAAGGATCCACGAAGAGGGCGAAAGGGTGCCTCTGACCATTGCCGATGCCGACCCGATAAAGGGGACCGTGACGATCATCTTCCAGGTGGTCGGGAAGTCTACGGGGATCCTTGCCGATATGAATGTCGGCGATATGCTGATGGATCTCGTAGGTCCGCTCGGTAAGCCCACCCATATTGAGAAGGTGGGGACGATTGCCTGTATCGGCGGCGGTGTTGGGATCGCACCGGTTTTCCCTATCACCCAGGCCTTGAAGAACGCGGGCAACCACATCATTTCCATCATCGGGGCTCGCACCAAGGACCTCATCATTATGGAAGACGACATGAAGGCTGTCTCTGATGAGTTTATTGTGGCAACAGATGACGGCACATACGGCTATAAGGGTTTTGTAAGCCAGGCCCTGGAGAATAAGTACCTCCTGCCGGGCAAGAAGATCGATATGGTTGTAGCCATCGGCCCGGTGCCCATGATGAGGGCGGTCTGTGACACCACGAAAAAATATAACGTGAAGACGGTCGTATCATTGAATTCCATCATGGTCGATGCAACAGGCATGTGCGGCGCGTGCCGGGTAAGTGTCGGCGGCAAGACGCAGTTCGTATGCGTGGACGGGCCCGAGTTTGACGGCCACCAGGTTGACTTCCGGGAGCTCATAGACAGGCAGAGGATTTACCTCACCGAAGAAAAGGAATGCTACGACCACTACTGCTCATGCAAACTTGGGAAGGGAGGCAAGTAACATGGATATGAAAGACAGGCTCAAGATCCCCCGTCAACCGATGCCGGAGCAGGATCCCAAGGTACGGGCACGGAATTTCGATGAGGTCCCGCTGGGATATACCCCGGAAATGGCCAAGACAGAGGCGCTTCGGTGCATCACGTGCAAGAGTCCCGCTTGCGTCCAGGGGTGCCCGGTGGAAGTCGATATCCCCGGTTTCATCGCATTGGTTATGGAAGGTGATTTTATCGGTGCAGCGAAAAAGATAAAGACAACCAACGCACTGCCCGCGGTATGCGGAAGGGTATGCCCTCAGGAAGTGCAGTGTGAAGCCCTGTGTGTGCGCGGGAAGAAGGCTGAACCGGTCGCCATCGGCAGGCTCGAGAGGTTTGTGGCAGACTATGAGCGAGCCACAGGCGAGGTATCCATACCTGAAAAGCCGGCCCTTACGGGCAAGAAGGTCGCAGTTGTCGGCTCAGGCCCTTCTGGTCTGACTGTTGCCGGTGATCTGGTTCAGCTCGGCCATGAGGTCACCATCTTCGAAGCCCTTCACAAGACAGGCGGGGTACTGGTCTACGGTATCCCTGAGTTCAGGCTCCCCAAGGCCATCGTGGCGGCAGAGGTGGATTACCTCGAGAAGCTGGGCGCGAAAATCGAAACCTCGAGCGTCATCGGCAAAGTCGCCACGGTCGACGAGCTTTTCGAGGAAGGATACGATGCCGTCTATCTCGGAACCGGCGCGGGTCTGCCCACCTTTATGAACATCCCCGGCGAGAACCTCAATGGTGTCTATTCCGCCAATGAGTATCTTACCCGGAGCAATCTCATGAAGGCATACAAGTTCCCTGAATATGACACCCCAATTGTCAAGGGCAAGAACGTGGCGGTCGTGGGCGGCGGGAATGTGGCTATGGATTCGGCACGCACGGCCATGAGGCTCGGCGCAGACCATGTCTACCTCGTTTACCGGCGGTCCAGGGATGAGATGCCTGCCAGAATCGAGGAGATCCACCATGCCGAGCAGGAGGGCATAGAGCTGCATCTTCTGACCAACCCGATCCGCTATATTGGCAATGACAAGGGGTGGGTGGTAGGTGTAGAATGTCTCAAAATGGAACTGGGCGAACCTGACGAGTCCGGGAGGAGAAGGCCGGTACCCATGAAGGGCAGCGAATTTGTCATTGATATCGACACTGCCGTTATTGCCATCGGTGCAGGCGCGAACCCGCTGGTTCAGAGCACTACACCTGGGCTTAAGACGAACAAATGGAACTACATAGTTGCTGATGAAGAGACTGGACAAACCTCACGGGAAGGTGTATTTGCAGGCGGCGACATCGTAACCGGGGCTGCCACGGTCATCCTTGCAATGGGTGCCGGAAGGAAGGCAGCCACGGCAATTCATCAGTACCTGATGATGAAAAAATAACGTTTCTAAGAGAGGAGAGGGTGTATGACCCTTGCGGAGGTAAAAAAGATCCTCGATGCTGATGTGATCGTTGGTGAGGACAGGCTGGATATGGAGGTCGGGAGGGCATTTGCCGCTGACCTCATGAGCGATGTTCTTGCCTTTGCAAAAGAGGGTTCCATCCTTCTCACCGGTCTCACGAATCCCCTTGTGGTCCGCACCGCTGATACACTGGATCTCAGGGTCATAGTCTTTGTGCGGGGAAAACGACCCGCTCCGGATGCCATCAAGCTGGCCAAGGAGAAGAACATCCCCCTGCTCGCAACACGCTTTATCATGTTCGAGTCATGCGGGAGGCTCTTTACAGCCGGGATGCAGGGATCAGTACAGAAAGTGGGAGAGTCGCAGGATTAGGCGTCTCTCCCACTATGTTTACCTAGCTTCTTTTTCTTAAGCCGTTAGTCCTACGACTCCAGAGTATTCTGCAGGTTGCTCTTTACAATTTCAAGTATAAGTGGATATATGTCGATACAGGTTGTGAGAGGAAAAGGCAATGGCAGGACCGACTGACATTTCTACCATACTCTCCCAGGCAGGGAGGATTGAGAAGATCAATCAGAACACCTTTGCCCAATCGGAGTTCGCACGTCAGATTCTCACCGAACAGGAGGCAAAGGCAAGGCTGCTCAGAAGCAGGGAAGTTGCCCAGACCAAGAAGGCACAGGAAATATCGGTGAGCGACAAGGCAAAAGAGGAACACCGTAAAGAGAATCCCAAGGACGACAATGCCAAGACACAGATCGTTTCCGAAGAGGAAACCCCCCAAGGCGAGAAACACATCATCGATGTGGTGGTGTAATCTTGCAGCTTCCTGGTGTTGACCCTACAAGACTCCTCCTTATTGCGCAAGTCATTATCCAGGTAATCCTGATTGCATTCGTGGTGTTTCTCCTTGTCCTGGAAAAAAAGAGAAAGGTTACGCCTGGCGCCTTTGATGAGCTCAAGGCAGTAGTGAAGGAGACACAGGATCTCTCGAGTGCCTTCCATAATAATGTCCAGCAGAGAATCGACCTGGTCTCCAAGGTCATGAGTGACCTTGACAGCAAAATCCGAAACGCCGAGGGCCTCATGAAGGCATTGGAAGAGACATCGCTGAAGGTGAAGAAGGCCAGACAGTTCAATTCATCGGATGTCCTGAAACTGCACAGGGGAGGTTTTGATGCCCTTGAGATCTCCCAGATCACCGGTGTACCGGTGGGTGAGATTGAGCTCATGATCAAGGTAAGTAATCCCCAGGGCTAAAACCAGAATAAGTTATGCGCATTGTACCCGCCCAGATCACTGCCGGCGATATCATTGTAAAAGACAAGATGCCAGCGCTGGTTATCGGTAGGCAGGTTATCGCCACTGTGCTCGCCAGTGCGAAAGACGGACTTGTCCTTGTCTCCATGTTCGGTAAGCAATTCTTTGTGGAGACGACCCTTGACCTGCAAAAGGATCAGATCCTCAACCTCAAGGTGCATGCCACCACCCCTAAGGTTATCATGAAACCTGTTGAGTCGAATCCTGAAGTGAGGTCAGCGGTCAAGCTGATGGATAACCTCGTGGAGCAGCTTGTGGGAAAATTCGGCAGTACCCCGATACAGGCATTTGAGATTAAGGAGATCCTGAAGAAGCTAATATCCGAGTCCCCAGATGAGAAGATGGCTGCACAGTTTGCCCAGAAGTTTATCCAGGACTTTTCGCAGTTGCCGACCAATACAATTGCCTATCTCCTGATCCCTCTTGTGGGTGAAGATACCCGTGGCAGGGCGCAGGTATCCATTGAAAAGGATGGGCAGGATTATCGGTTGCATTTTGACATGGAGACCGATGCCCTGGGTCTTATTGAGAGCACGGTCTTAAGGACAAAAGCAGGGATATCTGTTGAAATCTCTTCTGCGCTCGAAGAGGTTGTGGACTTTTTGAAAGTACATGTGAAAGACCTTGGCGCAAGCCTTGAGCCCTTTGGGGTTGTGGGTATTGAGATTGTGCAGAAGAAACCGGCTGCAGCGCAGCGTACTCCGGTGGATGTGGTGGTATGAAGAAAGAGGACAAGATAAAAAAGGCTGTTGCCTTGAAATACGAAAGGGGAAAGGATGCGGCCCCCAAGGTTACGGCAAAGGGTAGTGGCGCCATTGCAGACAAGATCCTTGCCTTGGCCAAAGAGCACAAGATCCCTATCGAAAAGGATTCAACCCTGATGGAGGCGCTCTACCG
>CAYMDG010000054.1:4751-14491 GCA_964388905.1 uncultured Bacteriovoracaceae bacterium | reverse complement strand
CCGCCTGCGTCGCTGGCGCTCAGCGTGAGCGTTACCGCATTCGTCGTGGTTGTCGTTGCCCCTGAGTTAATCACAACGCTCCCTGTAGGGGCCGTGGTGTCTGTTATCTGGATCGTGTCCGTGGCCGGGGTCTTTGTCCAGTTCCCTGCCGTATCCTTGAAAAGAACATAGACCGTCTTATTACCGTAGCCGCTTGACAGCATCCACGTTCGGCTGGTGCTGTAGGCAACTTCGCTGCCGTAGCTCACCCCGTCGTTGCTGATCTTCATCCCTGTCACTGTTCCGCCTGCGTCGCTGGCGCTCAGCGTGAGCGTTACCGCATTCGTCGTGGTTGTCGCAGCCCCTGAGTTGATGACCACGCGCCCTGTGGGGGCCGTGGTGTCCATGGCTTGCACAATAACAGGTATATAAGCGCTTTGTTCCGTTGATTTGCTCGATTCGTTCCCAGAGTTGTCATACGAAGCCACAGTAACATAGTAGGTTAATCCGCTCTGTACATTGCTGATCGAATAACTCGTGGACTTTTGTACATCTGCAACAGTTTTATATGTTCCCGATTGAGTGCCGTAGTACACCTTGTAACCGGCCAGATCAGCATCGGTATTCGCTTTCCATGTAATAAGCAGAGAAGCCGCGGTGCAAAGAGGAGGGAAAACCGCTATGAAGGCAATAATCAGAGCCCCAATATTTCGAAAACGCCTCATAATAATAACTCCAATCCAGTAGTTCCAATGCAGTACTTTTTTAAACAAAAAGCAAAAACCGGGCCATATTTTTTCTGTTTCTTAATCAAAGAGTTACATTTCGATTTTTTTGGATTTTGTTACAATATCGTACATCGGCCTGATATTTTTGTAACCGGACCCCTTCTCCGGAAGGCCATGATGCTGTTTCTTTTTTTCATTAATTATTAATATTATTGTATTAATTGTTTGCGCTTCGGACCAGGACCATTTAGAGGATAATCCTCGCTATGATTTCCCCCTACAATGAATAACGTCAAGATGCTGTCTAAATACCGTCAAAAAAATAAACTTCTGCTGAAAACCTGGTAAGGTTGTGACTCATCCAGAGGGTAGCTTGCAGGACACACATCTAAAACTATATCGGCATACGGTTTTTCAGTAAACTCAGGTATCATCTTTGATTTATTTAGATTATTTAACTATTTATATTATGAATATATAAGTATTTAATAGTTAAATATATTGTTTTGCTTGTATCGGTTTATATTAATTTTATTTTTAGTAACATTCTGTTGGGTGTATTACTTTTACTACGCCACTTTTCTGGAAAATTTCACTTTATATATAAATGAATCACAAAAAAGCAATGCTTGACCCTTTGGCTTTCCAGGGATAAACCAATAAACGTATAGACTCTGGGGAGGTAAGCGGGATGAACGGCAAAAGGGTAAATGAAAGCATGGTGCTGATGGCCCAGCTGATGACCCCGGAAGACGCCAATCCGGCAGGGAATGTCCACGGCGGGGTCATTATGAAACTCATAGATAATGCCGGCGGAACAGTGGCTGCAAGGCATGCCCGAAAAAATGTGGTCACAGCATCCATTGATCGTCTGAGTTTTCACAAACCTGTCTATATCGGGAACCTCATCACACTCAAGGCCTGCGTGAACATGGCCGGCACAACATCCATGGAAGTGGGGGTGCGTGTAGAGGCTGAGGATCTTCTCACTGGAGAGGTGTGGCATACTGCATCGGCCTACCTTACCTATGTTGCCCTGGATTCCAATTCGAAACCCATGAAGATTCCACCTCTGATCGTGGAGAATACCGAGCAGACACGGCGTTATCAGGAGGCTAATGCGCGCAGAGAACTGAGGCAGCTCGAAAGGCATCGTGAGGCTCTTCGCCAGAAGGATGAGGGGAGGGGATAAAGAGTCGGTTGAGATTTCTTTCATGGAATAATTGGTAGACTAGGTTCACTGAGATTATCTTCACCCTAACGAGATCCAACTACCCATGGAGAATAGATAATTTTAATAATATCTTTTTTTATTCTTATTACGATTAAACCGTGCTTCTCCTTCCGCTTTCGTACATCTGTCTTACACGTCTTATTTCAACAACCTCCTCTATCACTGTTCTTTCTTATTCCCAACTATTTAATATAAGACATACCTACTATTAAATTATTTTTCTCTGGTAATAAGATTTTTATTCCAACCATCATCCTCTTGTCATATCTGCCATCAAATAAAATCATTTTCTTTTGTTTTTTTGACATTTTATTTTTATATTAAAACTTATTACTGACAACTATGCCCACATGTTCGAATTGGATACCCTCCTTATGGGATCACGATACTCCAAGCGTTGCTCTGGTTGTTAAAATTAAGAGCATGTTGCTCATGATGCTAAGGCGGCAACATCCAAAAAATTTCAAGGTGGCAGCCCTCAAGAATCCCAAAAAATTGACAGGAGACTTCACCTTTGGCAGTAGCGAAGAATAACTAACCTCTGATTTAGCCGGCATTAAAAATATTTGAGTGCACGGGGTAGTTGGTATGCCTCAGGAACAAGCCGGGCAAAATATGCAAATTTTTTTAAAAGAGCAGATGTCTCCCATTAGAAGGAGGGCTCTTATTTGTCGGACTACTACAAACGGATGTCCCAGGAACAGGAAGGCAACCCCTTATTAAAAAACATACATGAACTTACCCCAGAAATTATTTCTTTAGGGACGTTATAACTGCTCTCTGAACTTGAAGGGATCTGATCACCATGCTTGAATGCCTTATGAAAAGATTAAGTTGCACAAATAATATTAGCCCCTGTGACTTCAAGATTAAATATACCCAGCACGAAACCTATGCATGTTCCGGAAATTACATCGACGACTGGAGATCCAAAAGAATACCACTGACGCTCCAAGCAGCCCATATCGAAGGGAGTTACAACGCGTCATAACAACACCCAGTCCGGGGCTAAGGTCTCTTGCAGCGCCAATGGGACGGAACAACGGGTAGATTTTAATAAATATCTAATTGATGCATAAAGGCCAGGATCAGTGACACCCGCGGTGGGGGTGTCCACTGTAACAATTTGCTAGCATCTGCCCAGTGTTTAATGGTCAGTGTTGCGTCACTCTTCCTAGTGACGATGATGGCTTACTATAGATCGCGGGCATCTTCCCTTTCCGCCGGCTCCAGAAACCATCGCTGGTGATCAGATCAACCATAAAGTGACCGACATTGATTCGACTGGTTGAGCCCGCATTGAAGCTCGGGCTTCTGGTAGTTGACGGACTCACCTCTACTATACTGTTCTTTTGCAGCATATCACCATTGTTATCCAACGCAAAATTGCAGTACATCAATCTATTGAGTGTAAGGCATTATACTTTTTATATTCTGTTCTGGCTGTCCCTTTCCGCCCCACTTCCTTCAACTATAGCAGGTCTCATAAGTAACGTTTTTACTTTTGATCCCCTCTGGGTCCAGTGAACGAGGGAACATACCCAAAGGGCAGGTTCATGGGATGCCCTTTCTTTGGTTCGTTTCGTTAGGTAAGCAAAAAAATGAACAAATTATGCTGCGTATACTCATAACCATAGTCATCACACCTGAATTCCCGCCTTCGCGGGAATGACGCAACGTCATAGTCTAAGGTTTATTAATTGCCCGGCCCCCTTCTGGAGACCGGGCTTTTTTTTGGGTATTCTCGTGATGAGGCGCCGCTTTACTCGGCGTCCTCCTCGCTGATGTACTTGGTGAAGTCCACGATCTTCTCGTCTTCCTTCATGCGGATAGCGCGCACGCCCTGGGCCGAGCGTGTCCTTGTGGTGCGTATCTGGGAGACGGGCATGCGTATGATCTGGCCCGAGGTGGAGATGATCATGAGTTCATCGGTTTCCTTGATCACCCTCACACCCACCAGGTCGCCGGTCTTCTTGGTGATGTGGACCGTGTTCACTCCCTTGCCGGCCCGGTTCTGGACCGGGTACTTGCTTACAACCGTCTTCTTGCCGAAGCCGTACTCGGTGAGGTTGATGACCATGTCCTCATCGCTCGTGATGACGTCCATGCCGATAACCGAATCGCCCTCGTCGAGCCTGATGGCCCGAACTCCTTGGGCCTGGCGGCCCATGACGCGGACCTGGTCGGCCGGGAAGATGATGGCCTTGCCTGCCCTGGATGCAACGATGATGCGGGTGCTGCCGAAGGTGATGCGGGCCGACATTACCTCGTCGCCTGGCTCCAGCGTGCAGGCGATGATGCCCGTACGCACGATGTTGCTGAAGCTCTTTAGTTCTACCCGTTTGATGTTGGCCATGGCCGTTACCATGACGACCTCGGCTTCCATGTTGATGTCGGTGGTGACCAATATGGCGCAGATGCGCTCCTCTTTCTGGATGGGCCTGATGTTCACGATGGGTACGCCCTTGAGTGCGCGGTCGCGCTCTGGGATCTCGTAGACCTTGGTGTGGTAGACCCGGCCCTTGTTGGTGAAGTACAGGATTGAGGTATGGTTGGTGGCCACGAAAATATGCTCGATGAAGTCATCCTCGCTGGTCAACGCGCCTTTTACCCCCACTCCGCCGCGCTTCTGGGTGCGGTACTTGTCGAGCTCGGTGCGCTTCACATAACCCTTGCGGGTGATGGTGACCACCATCTTCTCATCAGCGATGAGGTCCAGCATGTTGAATTCCCCGATCTCGCCCTTCAGGATCAGGGTCCTCCTGGGGTCCGAGTAGTCGGCCTTGACCTCTTCCAGCTCCGCCCTGATGACCTTGAGCAGCTCATTGCGGTCAGAAAGAATGAGCTCGAGCCGGGCTATCTCTTTGGTAAGGGATGCGTGCTCGTCTGCGAGCTTGTCACGCTCCAGCCCGGTAAGCCTCTGGAGTCGCATGTCCAGGATGGCCTGAGCCTGGATTTCGGAGAAGCCGAAGCGCTCCATCAGGTTTACCCTTGCCTCTGGCGGGTTGGCGGATGCCTTGATGAGCGCAACGATTTCGTCGATGTGCTCCAGCGCCTTTAAGAGTCCATCCAAGATGTGAATGCGGTCCTTTGCCTTGGCCAGATCGAAGAGACACCTGCGGGTGACAACTTCCTCACGGAAATCAAGGAAGGCCTGAAGCATTTGCAAAAGGCCCATGGTAGCGGGTCTCTTGTTGTGTATGGCGAGCAGGTTCATGGAGAAGGAGGACTGGAGCGTGGTGAGCTTGTAAAGCTGGTTCTCAATTACTTCAAACGGGGCGCCCTTCTTCAGGTCGATAACCACGCGCATGCCGTCCTTGTCCGATTCGTCTCGAATGTTGGCAATGCCGTCTATCTTCTTTTCCTGGACCAGCAGGGCTATGCGAGTTACAAGCTCGGCCTTGTTTACGGTAAAGGGGAGCTCGGAGATGATGATCTTCTCCCGGTTCTGCTCTTCCTCCCTTTCCACCTTGCCGCGGACAATGATGATACCCCTGCCGGTGCGGTAGGCCTTCTCGATCTCACCTTCGGTGATGATGATGCCGCCGGTGGGAAAATCAGGACCTGGGATGATCCTCATGATCTCGGGCAGCGTCAGATCAGGTTTGTCTACAAGGGCGATGAGGGCGGTCATCAGTTCGGTGGCATTATGCGGCGGGATACTGGTTGCCATGCCTACCGCGATACCACTGGACCCGTTCAGTAAGAGCCCCGGTATCCTCGTGGGCAGGACATCGGGCTCCTGCAGAGACTCGTCGTAGTTGGGATGGAAACCTACGGTATTCTTGTCAAGGTCCGTAAGCATCTCCTCGGCAATGCGCGACATCCTGATCTCGGTATACCTCATGGCAGCGGCCGGATCGCCGTCTACGCTCCCGAAGTTGCCCTGGCCGTCGACCAGGGGATATCGTAACGAGAACGGCTGGGCCATGCGCACTATGGCATCATAGACCGACTGGTCGCCATGGGGATGGTACTTACCGATGACATCACCCACGATGCGGGCGGATTTCTTGTAGGCCTTGGAGTGGGTGTTGCCCAGGTCCTGCATGGCAAACAGTATCCTTCTGTGGACGGGCTTGAGTCCATCGCGCACATCAGGGATGGCGCGTCCGATGATAACGCTCATGGAATAGTCTAGGTATGAGCGCCTCATCTCCTGGTCTATGGCAACAGTGTTCGTGCTCATGCATACTCCTCTTTCTTAGGTGTAAAGCTAGATATCAAGATTGGATACCTTCAGTGCGTTCTTTTCGATGAATTCCCTCCTGGGCTCAACCTCATCGCCCATGAGGGTGGAAAAGATATGGTCGGTTTCGAGCGCGTCATCGATGGTTACCTGGAGCATTGTGCGTCTTGCCGGGTCCATGGTGGTCTCCCAGAGCTGCTCCGGGTTCATCTCGCCCAGTCCTTTATACCTCTGGATGGCGTAGCCCTTCTTGGATTCTTCAAAAATCCTTTCGGCCGCCTCTGTCAGGTTCGTCACCTCATGAACGGTATCGCCCTTGATCACCTTGAAGGGCGGCTTGCCGATCTTCTGGAGCTGGTTATGGATCTTCTGGAGTTCCTCGAAGCCCTTGGATTCGATATGGCGCCTGTCAATGGGGGTTGCCTTGCGAATGCCGTTCTTTATGGAATGGAACACGATATGGTCTTCAAATATCTCGCAGGTAACCGGACCGATATGGGGGAACCATTCACTGATTATATGGATAATTTCATCCCTGATCCGGGCCGGATCAAGGGCAGAGGCTATGAGTTCTTCACTTACATAGGATACGGACTGGACGATCCTGTCATCCATCTGTCGCTGCTCATAGTTCTCAAGGATGTTCTGCCTGCGGGTAATGAGTTTGAGATACCGGGCAAGCTCTGTGCCTGTGATCTCTACCGCCCCTTTAAGAACGATGTCCTTTGTGATGCCCTTCAAGAGGAAGTCGTCGAGCACCTCTTCGTTCAGGAGATAGCTCACTTTCTTGCCCTTGGCGAGCTTGAAAAGGGGAGGCTGGGCGATATAGAGATGCCCTCTTTCGATGATCTCGGGCATCTGCCGGTAGAAAAAGGTTAGAAGCAGTGTCCTGATATGCGCGCCGTCCACGTCGGCATCCGTCATGATCACAACGGAGTGGTACCTGAGCTTGGACACATCGAAGCTGTCAGAGCCTATGCCTGTGCCCAGTGCGGTCACCAGGTTTTTGATCTCCTGGCTGGACAGCATCTTGTCCACCCTGGCCTTTTCCACGTTAAGGATCTTTCCCCGTAAGGGCAGGATGGCCTGGTTCTTCCTGTCTCTCCCCTGCTTGGCGCTTCCACCGGCCGAGTCGCCCTCCACGAGGTAGATCTCGCACAGGGCGGGATCCCGCTCCTGGCAATCAGCGAGCTTCCCGGGCAGAAGCGTACTCTCCATAGCGGTCTTGCGCCTGGTGAGCTCCCGTGCATGGCGGGCGGCCTCCCTTGCCTGGGCGCTGTCCAGGATCTTTTTCACAATGGCTGCTCCCTCTGATGGGTTCTCATTCAGATACGCGCCTACCGCTTCATTGGTGATGCTTTCGGTGATGCCTTGAATCTCCGAGTTGCCGAGTTTGCCCTTGGTCTGCCCCTCGAACTGGGGTTGAGGTAGGAGCACACTGACAACGGCGCACAATCCCTCCCTGGTATCATCACCTTGAATGGCGATCTTGGCGTTCTTCATCATACCCTTGTCTTTTGCATAAGCGTTGATGGTCCGCGTCAGGGCCTTACGGAAACCTATTGCATGCGTTCCCCCATCATGGGTGTTGATGTTGTTCGCAAAGGAGAACAGGCTCTCGGAGTATGAGGTGTTGTACTGCAGCACGCATTCAACCACCACATCTCCCTTCGTCTTCTTGAAATAAATGGGCTGGTGAATGGCCTTTTTCTTGGCATTGAGAAAATTCATGAAATCAAGGAGGCCGTCCTTGTAAATGTAGGTAACAAGCGTATCTGTCCGCTCATCCTCAAGCTCGATCTTCAATCCCTTGTTGAGAAATGCCACCTCGCGGAGCCTGTTGGCCAGGATGTCGTACTCAAAGGTGGTAATCTCGAAAATATCTGCATCAGGCTTGAAGTGCACCATGGTGCCCCTCTTGTCACTCTGTTCCAGCTTCTTCAGCGGAGTTACGGGTATTCCCCTTTCATACTTCTGACAATACCGGTGTCCGTCCCGGAAGATGTCTATTTCCAGGGATTCGGACAGGGCATTCACAACGGATACGCCTACTCCGTGGAGTCCTCCTGAAACCTTGTAGATGGAATTATCGAATTTGCCCCCTGCATGGAGCGTGGTAAGGACGACCTCAACGGCCGATTTACCGGTCTCCTTGTGGATATCCACCGGCACACCCCTTCCGTTATCAATAACCGTGATGCTCTCATCCATGTGGATGGTGACCTTGATGGTGGTGCAGAATCCTGCTATGGCCTCATCCACACTGTTGTCAACAACCTCGAATACCAGGTGGTGAAGCCCCTGTCCCGAGGTCGATCCGATATACATGGCCGGCCTGAGCCTGACTGCCTCAAAATCACCGAGGACCTTTATATCATCTGCTGTATATTCCTGCATGTTCCTTCCTCTTTTCTTGTGTGTTTAAAACCTCATGGGCATGATGACCCACTTACACTCCGGGTTAGCACTGTCTGATATCAAACAGGGTCCCTGGGGCCCCTTCAGTCGTATCTCTACCTCGCCCTCTATAAAAGCAAGACATTCTAAAAAATATCTCGGATTGAAGGTTATCTCCACCTCTTCCCCCGTGTGTTCCGATGGTATTGCCGTTTCCACCTCTCCCTGTTCTGGGTTATTTGCGTAAATTACCGTCTTGTCGCTGGTGAAAGAGAACTTAGCACAGCTTGCCAGCTCGGATACCATGGCAACGCATACCTTTAAAACACCCACCAGTTCACCTACATTTATTCGGGTTAAAATAGGGTATGCTTCTTCATTTACGATACCCCTGAAATCAGGGAACTTGCCGTCAAAGAGACGGACCGTGGCTGTTGTCTCTTTGGATACATAGTAAAGTGACTCCTTGGCAAGCACGACATGGGCTGATTGATCTTTGCTGTCCATGAGCCGCTTTATCTCCAGCAGACCTTTACGCGGCACGATGATTCCTTCACCCATATCAAGCTTCCCGTCAACAGCATATCTTGCCATTGAGAGCCTCCTGCTGTCAGTGGTGACCATTTCAATATAGGTGTGTTTCGGTTTCTCTTCTCGGGCAATGAGCAGCGCTCCCCCAAGGGTGTATTTGGTATCGCTCTCTGCCGATAGAGGTATTGAGAATATGGTCTTTTCAATCAGTGGTTTCATGACTTCAAGAGGTATTGAAAAACCGCTTGGATTGGCGGATAAATCTATTGTAGGAAATTCATCCGAATCCATGATGTTCATCTTCACATTCTTATTACCTACCGATATGTGAGCACGGTTGTTGTCATCCGTCCAGATGAGGAGATCCTTATCTGGAAGTTCCTTGATTATATCGTAAAAACCCTTTGCATTAATAGCACATGACCCGGGTGATTCAACAGAACAGTCAGCCACCACCTGTATAGATGTGTGGAGATCTGTGCCTTTGATAATCAAGGTCCCTTTCACAGCCTCTATGAGTGCATGACTTAAGATAGGAAGAGTAGACTTTCTCTCGGTAAAACCCTGTACCTTTGCGAGCATGTTCTGGAGAACACTTTTTGAGATTGTACACTTCATATCTTTATTCTCCTCATAAGTATGAATTATATATACTAATGATCATGTCAATATGTTGAAAAGT
>CAYMDG010000054.1:0-4651 GCA_964388905.1 uncultured Bacteriovoracaceae bacterium | reverse complement strand
CTCCTCATAAGTATGAATTATATATACTAATGATCATGTCAATATGTTGAAAAGTTATCTAACACTCTAAATTATCGCTGTATATGGTTCCCATTCATACGTTCATAACTCAAAGCAACCGGCTTATCTGACACAAAAAATGTTCATATGTTCATAAAGGAGAAACAGACCTTGTAAGTTCATTCACAACCCTGTCCAGTTCATCACGAGAAGAAACCTCGATGGTGATCTTCCCCTTTCTTTTGGTCCAGGAGCAGATAACGTGAGCAGAAAAGTGATTTGAGAGCATGGAAGAAAGGGCCTCTAGAGCAGTATCCGATTTATTTGGCAGTTCTTTTTCTTGGCGTTTTTTGGAAGCATAGCGTTCAGCTTCTCGAACACTTATACCTTTTACAATGATCTTATTAAACAAGGAGCGCCTGGCATCCTCCGTGTCCATCATGAGGATGGCGCGAGCATGACCAGGGGTGATAGTCCCTTCCCGCAGCGCCGACTTCATCTCATCAGGAAGTCCGATGAGACGTAGTGCGTTGGTGACAGTGGAACGCTCCTTCATTACAGACTCGGCAATTTCCTGGTGGGTAAGGCCGAACTGTTCCTTCAATGTGTAATAAGCCTCAGTCTCTTCCATGGGATTTAAATCTTCCCGCTGGAGGTTCTCAATTAAAGAAAGCTTAAAAGAATCATCATCGGAAACGTCTTTCACAATAACCGGGACACGCTCGATGCCGGCCATTTTACAGGCATGGAACCTTCTCTCGCCTGCAATAATTTCATATTTTGTATTAAATTTACGGACTAGGATAGGTGATATCAGGCCATGAACCTTGATGGATTCCGAAAGTTCAGTAAGTTTATCCCTGTCAATGGACTTTCTGGGTTGTATAGGATTGGGACGGATCTCATCCAGAGAAAGTTCAACAACATGAGTAGTAATATCATGCTCTTCAACAGGGATGAGGGCATCAATCCCTTTACCGAGACGAGGCTTTGCCTTCATCAGCAACCTCCCTGCTCAATATCTCTTTAGCCAGCATTAAATAGTTCTGGGCGCCCTTGGAAGAAATATCATAGAGACAGATCGGCAGCCCATAGCTCGGCGCTTCGCATAGCCGTGTATTCCTTGGTATGACCGTTTTGAAAACCTGGGAGTTGAAATGAGCGCGCATATTGTTAGCCACCTCATGGCTGAGACGGGTGCGTGAATCAAACATGGTAAGGAGAAACCCTTCGATGGAAAGGGACGGATTAAGTCTTTTTTTTACAAGGGCATAGGTGTTCAGAAGACTCTTGATTCCTTCAAGGGCATAATATTCACATTGTACAGGGATAAGGAGAGAATCCGACGCGGTCAGCGCATTCAGGGTGAGCAGGCCTAGAGAAGGGGGGCAGTCGATAAGGATGAAATCAAAAACAGAATCCATCTGGTTAAGGATATTTTTGATGATCCTCTCCCGCAAGGGAATATCCATGAGCTCAACATCAACACCTACCAGATCGGTATTGCTAGGAGCTAGACAAAGATTTCCGACCTTGGTGGAAACAATAATGCTTTCCAGGGAAAGATGATCAAGCATGACATGATAGATATGGGAATTCAGTTTTGTGAGATCGACACCCAGGCCAGTGGTTGCGTTCGCTTGAGGATCAAGGTCAATGATGAGGGTGCGTTTCCCCAGCAAGGCAAGAGAAGATCCAAGGTTTATGGCTGTTGTTGTCTTGCCCACGCCACCCTTTTGATTGGAGATACTTATTATTTTATGAGGCACAATGGAGGACTACCATAAAAGTTATGAAAGATGAATTGAAAAAGTTTCACGTGAAACACACCACTTTTTTGGCTGATCTATGAATGGGTAAATACCCTTTTAGTAAGGCTATATTCATAGATTCGAGGTGCTCCGTCACAGAGGAAAGAAACGGACAGCAACAATGATCAAGAGCAAAATCACTGTTATCCAGGCCATGGTTATGTCGCTCTTTCGGTTTACTACATGATCCCTGAAGCCCTGCAGATCCTTGCCAAGGGCATCGGCTTTCACAACGGAGGTGAGAGAATCAATAATGTTGACAAAATCATCGAAGTTATTGGGTATGAAAGTGTTTTTCTTTGACGAAATGGTGATGAACTGCCTGGTTCCCATCGTTACTCCGTCAACGAGTTTCACTTCATCAACAGGTATCCTGGTTGATCCAAACAGACCCCTGATAATGATCTCGTTGTCTCTCACGATGAGTTTCTTTATAAGATTGTTCAAGGTAAAGAGATAAAAAAGAACCATGAGCATGCAGGCCATGACAAGTATCCTGGTAGCATATCCCATGCGAATGACATCAACGAAAACGGGAATTGATAAAATGACTGCAAGCACCATAGGTGCCTTAAGCGCTTTTTTTATCTTGTAAACATGCTCCATGTCTTTTATGTTACATAAAATTATTCATTTTACAAGTGGAGCCATGCTGGATTTTGCTATCCGTCTTGCAACATATGCAGGAAAATTCCTGAACGACCATCTCCATGATGATATTACCATTGAACACAAAGGGCGTATCGATCTTGTGACCAACATGGATTGTCAGGTACAGGCAAGGATTGTTGAGGAGATCGAGAAGGAATGGCCAGATCACAGCATTTTAGCCGAAGAGGCTTGCACGAAAGAAGGTGATTCAGAATATATGTGGATCATTGATCCCATAGACGGTACAACCAATTTCATCCACCACATCCCTTTTTTTTGCGTTTCCATTGCGCTAACGAAATCAGGCAGACCATTCATTGGGGTATGTTACAACCCCATTTCCGGAGATATTTTCCATGCCCAGATGGGCCAGGGGGCGTATCATAACGGCAGAAGGATCCGTGTCTCCTCTAACGATAAGCTTTTAAATTCCCTTGTTGCGACCGGCTTTCCGTATACGCAGGGAAACCTTGATGCCATCATCGCAAGGTTCTCATGCGTCTTAAGCCAAGTTCAGGGGATCAGGAGACTGGGCTCCGCTGAATTGGACCTGTGCTATGTGGCGGCAGGCGCCTTCGATGCCTTCTGGGAGGAGGGATTGAAGCCGTGGGATATGGCGGCCGGCGTTACCATCCTTACGGAAGCCGGCGGCATGATAACCTCCCTTGACGGCAGCCCCTTTGACCTGTACAGGGGAGATATCCTGGCAAGTAACGCGAAAGTACACCAAGAACTCTTAAGGTGCATGTTGTAGCATGAATATCGTCGATTCGCACAATCATATCCATTTCAGGGCCTTTGCTCACGACAGGGAAGAGGCCCTGAGCAGGGCCTTTGATGGTGGCGTCTCCTCGATGCTCACCGTGGGAATTGATCCTAAAGATTGCAAAAAGGCCATTGATGTTGCCCGGGGATATGAGGGGGTCTTTGTCTCCATAGGTATACACCCCCAGAACGCGGATAAGTACGGGGTAAAAGAGGTACAAAACCTTGCCGGGCTGAGCAGCGACCCTTGCGTGGTGGCCATAGGAGAGACCGGCTTTGATCTGTTCCGGACACCACAAAGCGAACCCAGACAGAAGGATCTCTTTGTGGCCCACATAGAACTGGCAAGGCGGCTTCGTCTTCCGCTAGTGATCCATGACAGACAGGCCCACGAGCAGACGATTCAGGTGATGAACGATACGAACGCATGGCCTATAGGCGGTGTGTTTCATTGCTTTTCGGGGGATTCACAACTTGCCCAAACAGTAACCGGAAAAGGTTTTTATATCTCCATTCCAGGGGTGGTCAGCTACAAGAGCGCCCATGAATTAAAGGATGTAGTGGCCAGGACACCACTGGAGTCCCTGCTGGTGGAAACGGATGCCCCTTATTTGACACCGGAACCGTTTAGAGGCAAGCGGAACGAACCGCTCTATGTGGCTAAGGTGATTGAAGAGATTGCGCGGATCAAAAAGACGAGCGCTGAAGAAGTATCCCGGATCACATCGGGAAACTTCTCACGGCTTTTTCTCAGACGCTCGCCCGATAACTTAAAGTAAGGCTTTAGGGATTAGTGGAAGGGAGGAAATATATGATAAAGAAGCTTGAAGTACAGACTGGCTCGCGTACCCAGCTCATTGACATCACCTCCCAGGTCAAGTCATTTCTGAGAAGTATTGCCATTTCTACGGGCGTTATCGTTATTTATGTGCCTCACACCACCTGCGGCATCACAATCAATGAAAATGCCGACCCTTCGGTTAAGGAAGACATTACCGCATTTCTCAGCAGAATTATACCCTTTAACGGGCAGTACAGCCATGCCGAGGGCAACTCGGATGCGCATATCAAAGCAAGCATTACAGGGTCGAGTGTTACGGTAATCATTGAGAGCGGCGCTTTGATCCTTGGGACTTGGCAGGGGATATTCCTCGCCGAGTATGATGGGCCAAGAAAGCGGTCTATTTTGATTAAGGTCATTCCCGGATGAACTAAAGACTTCTGATCCCCTGTTCACGCTTAGAGCGTGATTCTGTGCTGGTATTTCTTAAAGGGCCGGGCTGTCCGGGCCCTATAGGTGCGTCTATCCAAAGACTTCCTTGACAAGCAACATGGTCATATTCTATTAGAGTAGGCAATGCGGGCATAGCTCAGTTGGTAGAGTGTCAGCTTCCCAAGCTGAATGTCGCGGGTTCGAATCCCGT
>CAYMDG010000053.1:10951-14580 GCA_964388905.1 uncultured Bacteriovoracaceae bacterium | reverse complement strand
GACGGAGGGCTGCATGGATGGCGAAGCCGCCCATTGTCCGCTTGCAGGGGGTAACTAAGCGATTTGACGACGTACTCGCCGTCGATTCGTTAGATCTGGATATCTATCAAGGGGAGTTCCTTACGCTCCTTGGTCCGTCAGGCTGTGGTAAAACCACAGTACTTCGGCTCATCGCCGGTTTAGAGACGCTCTCCTCGGGAATGATCTCCATGAACGGCTCCCGTCTTGACAACACACCACCCAACAAGCGCAATGTCAATACCGTGTTCCAGAGTTATGCCCTTTTCCCTCACATGAGTATTTTTGACAATATCGCCTTTGGCCTGCGCATGAAGAAGTTTGACAAGCTCTCCACCCGTCTCAAGGTTATGGAAGCCCTTGACATCGTCAAGATGACCGGTCTCGAGATGCGCATGCCGCACCAGCTGTCCGGCGGCCAGCAGCAGCGTGTCGCCATGGCCCGTGCAATAGTAAACAAGCCTTTAGTACTCCTGCTGGATGAGCCATTGAGCGCTCTGGACTACCGCCTGCGCCAGGAGATGGAGATCGAACTCAAGCGGGTGCACCGCCAGCTCGGCATCACCTTCGTGTTCGTCACCCACGATCAGGAAGAGGCCATCAGCATGTCCGACCGCATCGCGGTCATGAACGAGGGCAGGATAGAGCAGATCGGCACCCCGATCCAGATATACGAGGAACCCCAAAATATGTTCGTGGCCAAATTCGTCGGTGAGATCAATGTCTTTGAAGGCCGGGTTACTACCGTGAACAACGGCAGTGCAGAGGTTGCAATCCACGGCCGGGCTTTCCCGGTTCAGAACCGGAAAAATTCAACTGTGGGGCAAGTGGTGAAGGTGCTGCTCCGGCCCGAGGACATCCAGGTAACCATTGATGAGGATTGGACCAACGACGGGCCGTCCATGACAGGCAGCGTCGAAGAGGTCATATACAAGGGAAAGACCGTTGACCTGATCATTAAACTCGATGAGGGCGAGACCATCTTCGTTACCCAGTTCTTCAACGAAGACCAGGAGGAGCTTGTCTATCGCGAAGGTGAGCGGGTCCATGTGAGCTGGCTGTTCGGCTGGGAAGTCGTGCTCTAGCCATGCAGACCCAGAGCCGGTTCAGATACTTTGCCATCGGCTCAACCATGCTCTGGATCACTACTTTTGTCGTTGTCCCTTATCTGTTCGTTCTCCTGTTCAGCTTCTTTACGCCGGACCCTGACAGGTTAATCGTCTGGGGCTTCACTCTCATTAATTACCGCGATATTTTTTCACCGGTATTCCTGGTCGTATGCTGGTATTCCCTTCTGCTGGCGCTTGGCACTACGATTATTACCCTGCTCACGGCCTATCCCTTTGCCTTCTTTCTGGCTCGCCTGCCCAAAGGAGTTCAGCGGATATTGCTGCTGCTCATGATCATTCCCTTCTGGACCTCGTCACTGATACGTACGTATGCACTGATCATCCTGTTCAAGGCCAACGGCATCATTAACACGCTGCTCCTGTACCTTGGTCTTATCCATGAACCGATCATGATGCTCTACACTCAGAGCGCCGTATTTATCGGGCTTGTCTATACCCTGTTGCCCTTCATGGTCCTGCCGATTTACTCATCCATCCAGAAGCTCGACTGGAGGCTCATCGAGGCAGCCAGGGACTTGGGCGCCACTTCCAAAAACATCTTCTTCCATATTATCCTGCCGCTGACCCTGCCCGGCATTGTTGCCGGCAGCACCATGGTGTTCCTGCCGGCGCTGGGGCTGTTTTACATCCCGGACCTCCTGGGCGGGGCAAGGGTTATGCTTATCGGCAACTTCATCAAGAACCAGTTTCTTGTTTCGGGCAACTGGCCGTTGGGCTCTGCCGCCAGTGTAATCCTTACCTTCTTCATGTGCCTGTTCCTGTATGTATACTTCCTGAGTTCCCGCAGGGCACACACCGAAGGCATGGGTGGCATGTCATGAAAAGGGCTTTTCGGAACATCTATCTCACGAGCGTCTACCTGTTCCTCTATGTCCCCATTCTCATCCTTGTCGTCTATTCCTTTAATGACTCGAAATATTCCACCAACTGGCAGGGATTCACCCTGAAATGGTACACACAGCTCTTCACGGATTCACCGTTGAAGGATGCCCTTGTAAACTCCATAATCATCGCACTTTCCTCCAGCGTTATCGCAACCGTCCTGGGTACTCTAGGCGCCTTGGCCTTCTACCGCTACCGGTTCATAGGCCGGAAGGTCTTGTATACCTTTATCTACATCGTCATGATGAGCCCAGACATAGTCATGGGTATCTCGCTGCTCATGTTTTTCATCACCATCGGCATGGCCACCGGCCCCTTCACGCTGCTGCTCGCACATATAACCTTCTGCCTGCCGTTCGTTATCGTCACGGTCTATTCCCGCATCAGCGGATTCGACCGCAACATCATCGATGTGGCGAAAGACCTGGGCGCCAGCGAACTCCAGATGTTCAGGCACATCATGCTGCCTCTTCTGATGCCCGCCATCATCGCGGGCTGGCTTTTAAGCTTCACCCTGTCGCTCGATGACGTTGTGGTAAGCTTTTTCACCACAGGGCCGTCCTTTGAGATCCTGCCGCTGAAGATCTATTCCATGGTAAGGCTCGGGATCAAACCCGAGATCAACGCTTTGTCTGCGATAATGGTCCTTCTTTCCCTGATCACGGTTACCGTCGCACATCTCGTTACAAAGGAGAATCGATAGATGAAAAAATTGCTTTCCATAGTTATGTTCGTGCTGCTGCCTGCTCTCGTCTTTGGTGCAAAGCAGGAGGTCTATGTGTTCAACTGGACCGATTACATCGACCCAGCGGTGATCAAGCAGTTTGAAGCCAAGACAGGCATCAGGGTGCGGTATTCAACCTACGAAAGCAACGAGGCCATGTTCGCCAAGCTGAAGATTGTGCAGAAGGCAGGATACGACGTTGCCTTCCCCTCCACCTATTTTGTGGAGCGCATGCGCCGCCAGAATATGCTTACCGTGCTGGACAAATCCAAGATACCGAATTTCAGGAATATCAATCCCGAGGTCCTCAACAAGGCCTATGACCCGAACAACACCTGCAGCGTGCCTTACATGTGGGGGTCATCAGCGATCGGTGTCAACAGCAAGGTTATTGATCCCAAGACCATCACAAGCTGGAACGACCTGTGGAACCCCAAGTACAAGGGCAAGGTTCTTCTCATGGACGACGTCAGGGAAGTGTTTGCCATGTCACTCAGGTCATTGGGATATTCAGGCAATGACCGGGATCCGAACCATATCAAAAAGGCCTATGAAAAGCTCAGACTTTTAAAGCCCAGTGTGAAGGTATTCAACTCCGACTCCCCACGCCAGCCCTTCCTGAACAACGAGGTGACCATCGGCCAGATCTGGGGCGGAGAGGTCTACCAGGCAAACAAGGAAAACCCGGATATCAAGCTCGTCTACCCCAAGGAAGGGGCCATCATGTGGGCGGACAACATGGTCATCCCCAAGTCCGCGCGCAACCTGGATGCCGCCTACAAGTTCATAGACTTTATGTGCAGTCCCGAGATCGCCAAGAAAAACTGCGAGTTCATCGGATATGCAACGGCCAACCTCAAGGCCCAGCAGATGCT
>CAYMDG010000053.1:0-10851 GCA_964388905.1 uncultured Bacteriovoracaceae bacterium | reverse complement strand
ATTGTCGGCATGCAGCCCGGCGAGCGGAAAAGGATAACCGTTGAGCCGGAGGACGGCTTTGGCCTGTACGATGAAGATCTTGTCCTGGAAGTCCCCAAGTCAGGGCTGCCTTCGGATCTCCAACTTCAGATAGGTATAGATTTCGAGATGGAAGACGACGAAGGCAATATTCTGCCTGCCGTGGTCATTGAGATATTGGATGATTCCATCCTCATCGATGCAAATGCCCCCCTAGCCGGGAAGAGGGTTATCTATGAGATCGAGCTCATTGACATTCTCAGGCACAGGGGTCCATAAAGAGGGAGGTAAAAGGGCAGACTTGTCAATTCATCTGCTCCCATAGTGCTTCCATAGAGTCAGAACGGCTCTTTTGACTACCGCTTAACCACCAATACCGGGTGTTTAGACTTTCTTACAACCTTTTCAGATACAGACCCCAGCAGTATCTCCTCGAGGTTGCTTTTCCCATGGGAACCGACCACGATCACCGAAGGATTTTCCTCTTCCGCAACCTTGAGCACCACCCGCAAAGGCACACCCTTTTCAATCCGCTTATTCACATTGAAACCAAGCTGTTTCAGCTCGTTGACGACCAACGCAATCTCTTCTGTCGAACGCTTTTCAATCTCTTTCTCAATGCTGATAAAGTCCTGGATTGTGCTGTAGGAGCTCAAGAGTTCAAGGTTAGACTGGTCAATGACGTGCAGTACGGTTACCTCCACACCACCAGCCTCCTTCAGACGCTTCACATACTGCAGGGCCTTTGTCGCCACATCGGAAAAATCCGTGGGGAAGAGGATCTTTTCAAACATCTGTAGCCTCCTTAATCATACGGTAAATTTTAAGAGCTGTTGTGCAAATGTCAATAAGTCTTGCCCATTTATCAATACTCAAATCGGCATGATGCATTCTTCTGAATCGTTCCTTGGGTTGTTAACAAGGGTTGATATCCGGAAAATTTCCATCTCCTGGGCGGAAACCGGCTTAAGGCAATGTGTCAAGGTGCTGTCCGGAACCTCCTTTTCACTCAACCATATCTTGTAATGATCAGGATTGAGGATTACCGGCATACGGTTGTGGACTTCGGCTATCAAGGCATTGGCATCGGTGGTGATTATTGTGCTGGAAAGGATTTCCTGCCCGGTCTGCTTGTCAGTCCACTTGTCCCACAGCCCGGCAAACCCGAAAGGGGCCCTGCTCTTGAGACGGACAAAGAAGGGTTCCTTGCCCTTGCCTGTGCCCTTCCATTCATAGAAGCCGTCAGTGAGGATGATACACCTGCGTTTCTGAAACGGGGACTTGAATGAAGGTTTTGAAAGCAGGGTCTCAGCCCTTGCATTGATCATTTTGTTGCCCACAGTCCTGTCTTTGGCCCAGAAGGGGATGAGGCCCCAGTGGGTGAGCACAAGCCTCGGGACCCGGGTATTGAGCACGGTGAGGACGTTTTGGGTCGGTGCGATGTTATATCGCACCGAGAACTCCGGAAATTCAGCGGCATCCAGCTCAAGATCGATAAAGCTGGCCTTGATTTTCTCAGGATTAGAGATCTGGATAAAACGGCCGCACATGGTGTATAAGATACAGGATTCAAGATGCAGAATCCAGAAGACAGATGAAAAGGAGTCAAGTTATGATGAGATCTGCTTGGATTGCGTTCGTGCTGACTTGTTTTTTTGTAGGTATCCTTCACGCTGAAGAACCGTGGACGCTTGCCAAAGAGGCTGAAGGTATAAAGGTTTTTACCAGGTCTGTGCCCGGATCTGCAGCCAACGAGTTCAAGGGTATTGCTGATATCGATGCACCCATTGAGGTGATCGTGGAGGTCTTCAAGGATATCCCTTCATTCACCCAGTGGTATGGCTTCTGCAAAGAGATAAAGCTCCTCAAGCATGACACGGAGAACCACAGGGTAATGTATTTTGTGTTGAAAACCATGGGCCCTGTAAAGGACCGTGACCTTGTGATGGAGGCCTTTGACAAGTTTGACAGACAAGCGGGCAAGAACACAATTGCCATTAAAGCCCTCAAGGAAGAACTTGTTCCCATAC
Organism: uncultured Bacteriovoracaceae bacterium; assembly: GCA_964388905.1. Taxonomy (GTDB): domain Bacteria; phylum Desulfobacterota; class Desulfomonilia; order UBA1062; family UBA1062; genus MWEI01. Next base: position 8,803 of record CAYMDG010000053.1, on the reverse strand, counting down.
AGGACAAGTACGTCCGTATGACGGATCTGAATGCCACTTATTCCATGGACCGTATAGACCAGGACAAGACGCATGTGGTCTACACCGTCAAGGCCGATCCGGCAGGTTACATACCTGCCTTCATATCGAATATCATCCAGAAGGACCAACCATTCCTAACCTTGAAGGGACTCAGAGAAATGGTCAAAAAGGACGTGTACTACCAGAAGGCCGGGATCGTTCGGAAGAAGTGATGGCTTAAGAGAAATTACCCCAGTGTTTATATACAGGATGGAGGTCCCTTAGACATGGTTGATGCATCCGGACATGCGTCTCCCGTGAGAACCTTTCGCTATTGCCCCGGTTGTGGGGCAAAGGGTATAGCCCTCCGGGGCGATGGATCGGTATCGTGTAAAAAATGCGGCTATCACTTCTATTTTAATGTTGCAGCAGCGGTGGCCGGTCTTATTGCTGACGATATCGGCAGGCTCCTTCTGACTGTTCGAGCCCATGACCCGAAAAAAGGCGCCTTGGATCTGCCGGGCGGATTTGTTGATCCAGATGAAACCGCCGAGGATGCACTGAAAAGGGAGATAAAAGAAGAGCTGAACCTCAAGGTAGAGAAGTGTTCCTATTTTCAATCATTCCCCAACACGTACACCTATGACAACATCACCTACAAGACCCTTGATCTCGCCTTTGTCTGTACGATCGGATCTTTCAAGGATCAGAAGCTTTCGGAAGAAATTCAGGACGTTCTCTTTGTTGAGCCTGCTGATATTGACCTGAATCGCATTGGCTTCGATTCCATCAGGGATATCGTTTCCTCATACCTGCAAAAAAAAGACAAGGCATCCGCATCTTCTAGGGATGCCAGATGGATTTAAGGACATGAGGTCGTCGAAATTTCTCATCGAAGTTATACCTGAGAACTGCACGGGCTGCCTGAGGTGCCAGCTGGCATGCTCAGAGAAGTACACCAAGACCTTCAACCCTTCAGCGGCACGCATACAGATCGTCCTTAAAGGGCCTGACTGCGAGATTTCCTTCACACCCGAATGCACCGGATGCGGTATCTGCGTGGACCAATGTTTCTATGATGTCCTGGTGAAAAAGGCACAGGCGGTGAAATCATGACCAGGGGAGGGTTTGCGGGCAGAATACTGGTTGTGGACCTGACAGACAAAACTATCCATAAGATCCCGCTGGATATGGTAATGGCAGAGCATTTCGGCGGCGGGTTGGGCCTGTGCATCAAGCTTGCCTATGACACGCTCGATCCCCTATGCCATGCCTTGTCACCTGAGAATACCATTGTCTTGGGCGCCGGGCCTCTTGTGGGAACAAGCCTCCCTGCCTCTTCACGGGTTTACGGTGTTACCAGGTTCCCGGGCAGCTCACGGATCGGCTGGTGCGGTGGAGGAGGCATGGTATTCGGCTGCCTCCTGAAGAATGCGGGATACGACCATATCGTTATCAAGGGAAGCTCAAGCACGCCCGTATACCTGAAGATTGTGGACGATGACATCGAAATCCGTGATGCCGCACTGTTGTGGGGAAAGGGCATAGGTGAAACGAACGAGCAGCTCCTGGATCAGCACGGTAGGCCTGCAGGTGTGATCTCCATCGGCCAGGCAGGCGAGAACCGGGTTTCCTTTTCCATGGCCTATATCGACCGGATCTCTACCCTTGGAAGGGGCGGGTTCGGTGCAGTGATGGGTTCGAAAAAATTGAAGGCTATCGTGGTCAAAGGAACCAGGGGCGTCCTTGTTGCCCATGCTCCTTCTTACAGGGCATTGAGCAGTGATATCCTGGACAAGATCCGGGCATATCCATACCTCAAGGAATGGCAGGACCTGGGCCTCCTCAAGTCGCTTCCCGTTGTACCCCGGGAAGTTTACCATGGTCTCAAGCTCAGGAGGATCGCCTGCGTATCATGCCCCATCGGGGACAAGGACCTGATAAGGATCGGTGATGTCGGTTCAGAACGATTCATATGCTCCAGTTCTGCGGTGAATCTCTTCATGCCGCTCATCTATGGATTCAAAGACCCCCTTGAGGCGGCCAGGTGTATTGCCACACTTGATGATTACGGCCTGGACATGTTCGAGTTCTTCGGAATCATGGCGTTTTCGAAGGTATTGCAGGACCAGGGCATTATGTCTTCGGAAGATCTCGTTGATGTGACTTCACTATCATCCATGGAGGCATGGGCCGGCAGGATCAGCAAAAGGGAAGGGTTGGGCCGCGTCCTGGCTGAAGGTTTCAGCGGCATGTTCGGCCATTTCGGCAGCCGGGCCGAGGGTCTTGCGCCGTGTACGGCCAAGGGGATGCTCACCTATGTGGGGCCGGGAGGGCCGCTGCCATGGAATCTGTTCGGTACCATGGAACTGGGACAGGTCATGGATCCGCGCGGTCCGCACGTTGGGGCCAGCGGGTCGCCCACATATTTTGCCAGGCGGAGGCTTGAGGTATTTCCCCAGCACTTAAGGCGTATGGGGGTGCCTGATGAGGCCCTCTCCCGGATACTTTCCGGTTCAGCTGCATCGTATAAACCCCTCCCCATACCTTCACCGGGTGGAGAAGGCATGGGTGAGGCGCCCATTGCCGAATCTGAGCAGACAATGAAGATAGGCAGGTTGCTGAAGTATTCCCACCAGTGGTTCACCGTCCTGGGGAGCTTAGGCATCTGTGCCAGGGCACAGATCAATAGATTCTATGACGCCGGATTATGCGCGCAGCTCTATGAGGCGGTTACCGGGATCAAGACCGACCTTGATGCCCTCAGGATAAGGGCCGATCGCGCCTGGACCTTGCTGCATATGGCCAATGTCCGGGCCGGTTATTCAAGGAAAGATGACATAGTGCCGGAAAAGTGGTTCCATTCACCCGGGTTCTTGGAGTATGTATCCGGCCGGCCGTTGAACCCTGATGACGTGGAACGAATGATGGACGATTATTATGATGAACAGGGGTGGGACGGTCAAACCGGAATCCCCTTTCCGGAAAGGCTCAACGAGTTGGGATTGTGAACCTTGGACATGTCATACAGGAGTGTCTTCAGCAGTGATTTCCCTTTTGAGCGTTTCATCTCCATTATTCACCTTTAAGCCTGGCACCTATTTTTCGTCTTTATGGTGCTTGATCACCTGCCCCTTGACCATGTAGATCACATCCTCGCAGATGTTTGTGGTGAGGTCTGCAATGCGCTCCAGGTTGCTTGCAATCTTCATGAGCTGCAATGCCCGCTCGATAGTTGAGGGATCTGATGTCATGAAGGTAATAAGCTCCCTGATGATCTGGGTGCGCAGGCCGTCCACGACGTTGTCGCGCTCGCACACGCTCCGCGCGAGATCGGCATCCTCATTGATGAAGGATGTGATGCTGTCTGCAATCATGGTCTTCACCACGTCCGCCATCCTCGGGATGTCGATGAGCGACTTGACCGGGGCCTGCTCGATGAGGAAAAGCCCGCTCTCGGCAATGGTTACGGCATGGTCTCCTATGCGCTCCAGGGTGCTGTTGATGTGAAGGATCATGATGATGGTACGCAGTGCCTTGCCTGTGGGCTGGTGCTGGGCGATGATGGATACGCTCTTTTCGTCGAGCTCGATCTCGTAGGTGTTTGCCCTTGGTTCATCGAGCTGTATAACGTCATGAAGCAGATCCGGTTTTTTCACCTTCAGTCCGGTGATGCTCAGGTCCACCATGGATTCAACTAATGTTGCGAACTCCATGAGCGTCTTTTTCAAGTTTATCAGTTTGGTCTCTTCTAACATGGATGCTCCTTATCCGAATTTTCCGCTTAAATATTCTTCTGTCATCCGTTCTTTGGGGACCGTGAAGATCTTTTCGGTACGGTCGTACTCGATGAGCTCGCCTATGTACATGAATGCGGTGTAATCTGAAACACGGGCCGCCTGCTGCATGTTGTGGGTAACAATCACAATGGTGTAGTCTTTTTTCAGCTCCAGGATCAGCTCCTCTATCTTGCGTGTGGAGATGGGGTCAAGGCTGGCGCAGGGTTCGTCAAACAGGATCACCTCGGGCTCGACCACCAGGCACCGTGCTATGCAGAGCCTCTGCTGCTGGCCGCCTGAGAGCTTGAGCGCACTGTCGTTCAGGCGGTCCTTCACATCGTCATACAGTGCTGCCTTTTTCAGCGAATCAATAACCCGCTGCTCGATAAAGGCCTTGTCCCTGATGCCGCCGATGATCAGCCCGTAAGCCATGTTTTCGTATATGGTTTTGGGGAAGGGGTTAGGTTTCTGGAACACCATGCCTACCCTGCGCCTCAGGTCCACTACATCTGTCTTCGGGTGGTTGATGTCAAGGCCGTCCATCAAGATCCGGCCTTCTACACGCGTTCCGGGAATGAGGTCGTTCATGCGGTTGATCAGTCTGATGAAGGTGGACTTGCCGCAGCCCGAAGGTCCGATAAAGGCTGTAACCTGTTTTTCATAAATATCCAGCGACATATCTTTTAATGCCTTGGTCTTCCCGTAGAAGAAATTGATGTCGCGTGCGCTGATTTTTGTCTCAGGAGCCATAGGTAATCCTCTGTCTCTGTCTTAAGATAATGGCACATGCCGATATGGCAAGCACCAGTGCCAGCAGAATCAAGGCACATCCATATGCAATGGTTGTCTGCACCTCAGGTCTGGTGCCCTCGGTCATGAGTGCATAAATGTGGTAGGGTAGGGCCATAACCTCGGAAAAAATTGAGTCCGGGTATCCCCGCGTGTAGAAAGTTGCAGCGGTGAACAGGATGGGAGCCGTCTCGCCTGCCACCCTGCCTATGTTTAAGATCACACCGGTGAGGATGCCGGGCAGGGCTGTGGGGAGTACTACCTTCTTGATGGTCTGCCAATGGGTGGCACCCAAGGCGAGGCTTGCTTCCTTGTACGATTGGGGTACAGCAAGGATCGCTTCCTGGGCCGCAGAGATGATTCCGGGCAGGGCCATGATGCCAAGAGTCAGGCTGCCCGAAAGGATGCTTACCCCGAATCCGAAAAATTTCACAAAGATCGCGAATCCGAAAAGGCCGAACACTATCGAGGGGACACCTGCCAGATTGTTGATGGCCAGTCGAATAATATTTACCACAATGCTGCCGGGGCTGTATTCGCACAGGTAGATGGCGCTGGCAAGCCCGAGGGGCAGAGCAAAGGCAATGGCTCCCAACGTGAGGTATAAGGTGCCCACTATGGCCGGAGCCACACCGCCTTTGGTCATGGCCCTCCTTGGTACCTCGGTAAGGAACTCCCAGGAGATAACGGTTATTCCCCGTGAGAAGATGAAGTAGATGATGGAGCCTAAGAAAAACAAGGCCACAAGGATGCAGCCCATGAGGAATATGAACCCAAGGACCTGGGTGATATCGGAGAGCCTGATGAGCTTTCGTTGTTGAAGGCCCTTTTTCGGATATGTGTCGACGAGGTTGTCTGTGACATTTATTTTTGTCGTCATCTGCCGAGCCCCAGCTTTAATCTGTACCTTCTGCTGATGATCTCTGCAGCGATATTTACACAGAGCGTTATCAGAAAGAGGATGAGCCCGATGGCAAAGAGTGCATTATAATGAAGGCTCCCCATCACGGCCTCTCCCATTTCTGCTGCAATGGTGGATGTCATGGGGCGGACCGGGTCGAACATGCTTTTCGGCACCATGGCCGCTCCGCCAGCCACCATGAGCACGGTCATGGTCTCACCCACGGCCCTGCCCATGCCGAGGATGATGGCTGTGGAAATACCCGAGCCGGCAGCAGGCATGACTACCTTTGTCAGCGTCTGCCACCGGTTGGCGCCAAGAGCCAGTGATGCCTCACGAAAGCTCCTGGGCACAAAGCTCAAGGCGTCTTCCGCAAGACTCGCCACTGTGGGGGTTGCCATAATTCCCAGCACCAGGCTCGCAGTGAAGGCGCACAGGCCTGTGGGTATGCCGAGGAGATTTTGTAGAAGCGGGGCCACAATGACCATGCCGAAGAAGCCGTACACGATGGAAGGGATGCCTGCCAGTATCTCTATGACAGGTTTCAGGATAGCCCGTTGTCTATGGCTTGCAAGTTCATGGATGAACAGAGCTGTCCCTATTCCAATGGGGACGCAGACCACCATGGCGCCTGCCGTCACTGCGAATGATGCAGCCACCAGGGGCCATATCCCGAATTCGGGCGGATCAAAGGTTGGATACCAGGTTTGTCCGAATAAGAACGAGTCCGGTTTAACGTGGGTAAAGACCGGTAATGATTCCCTGAGGAGGGTCAGGATTATGCCTACCAGGAAGACGAGTGAAGTAAAGGCAAGGGTGGCAAAAATCCACTTGTACATACCTTCTTTTAAGGTTCTCAATCTTTTACTAGTCACTATCATTTTCACTTTTGAGAGTATAGGCAAAGAATGTTAAGATAGAGTTAAGATCGGGTGAATTCTTTGTTAATGATGAACAGAACACGGGAGAAAGGGCATGGAGCCCTCTCTCCGCTGTAGCCATATCGCTATTTCAGAACATCGACAAAACCCTCTTCCTCGACGAGTTTCTGACCTTCTTTGCTCAGGATGAAACCGATGAACTTCTGGACATTTCCCGTTGGCTTGCCGTTCGTATACACATACAGGTATCTTGAAAGGGGATATTTCTCGGACTGAATGGTCTGTTTGGTGCATTCAATTTTATCCACGGTCACGGCCTTTACCTTGGGTGTCAGGTACCCATGCCCGACATATCCGATAGCACCGGGCGTCTGGGCCACAGTCTGGGCAACAGCCTGATTGGAAGCCGTTGTCAGGGCATCGGGCCGTACCTTCTCTTTATTCAGTGCGAGAATTTCAAAGGCCTCGTAGGTGCCGCTCGATGTATCGCGGTTCACGACTACGATCTTTGCATCCTTGCCGCCAAGTTGGGACCAGTTTGATATCTTGCCTGTGTAGATATCCTTGATCTGGGTCTTGGTCAGGGCCTTAACCGAGTTGGCAGGGTAAACAATGACTGCAATGCCGTCCAGCGCGATGGGTATCTCATTGGGATTTACACCTGAGGCAGTTGCCTTAGTGATCTCTTCTGTCTTTATCTTGCGTGATGAAGTGGCGATGTCAGTGGTCTTGTCAAGGAGCGATGCAATACCTACACCCGAACCTCCCCCCTGCACCGAGATCTTTATGCCGGGGTTTTTCTCCATGAATACCTCGGAGGCAACCTGTGCTACCGGCAATATGGTTGTTGAGCCCTTGATGGTGATTTCACTGCCTGCTGCATGGATTATTGAAGCGGGCATAGCTATGACAAGGGCTGCCATAATAAACCATAGAGTTTTTAAGCTGATATTTGTTCTCATGAAAATCCTCCACTTATTTTTTCTTTATTATAGAGTTGGATAATCAACTAAGGATGAAGATTATGTTAATTTATTGTGAAGATCATTCTTTCTTGATGAGCAGAAGTTCCCTGTTTAGGTGAGGATGCTCTATCGTACCAGGATATAGGTGACAGCGGATATTGCCGCTGCTGCAGGGATGGTGAGGATCCAGGCCCACACGATGCGGCCGGCAACACCCCATTTAACCGCACTCATGCGTCGCAGCGAGCCCACACCCATGATGGAGCCGGTGATGGTATGGGTAGTACTGACAGGTATTCCCATCATCGTGGAGACGAAGAGGGTGATTGCTGCGCCCGTCTCTGCGCAGAAGCCGTCCACCGGCTTGAGCTTGGCGATCTTCTGACCCATGGTCTTCACGATACGCCAGCCGCCGAACATGGTCCCAAGCGCAATGGCTGCCTGGCAGGAGATGACCACCCAGAACGGGATATAGAATTTATCGCCAAGGAGTCCGGCACTGAACAACAGCCCTGCGATGATGCCCATGGTTTTTTGTGCGTCATTGCCTCCATGGCCTAAGCTGTATAACGCTGCTGAAACAAGCTGGCCTTTACGGAAGATATGATCGACATTACTAGGTGTGGATTTTCTAAAAGTCCAATAGACGGCTACTCCGATTGTCAGACCAAGGCAGAGTCCTATTGTGGGCGAAATGAAGATGAAGGAAATGGTCTTTATGATTCCCTTCATGATAAGGGCATCAGGACCGGCCTTGACCAGTGCTGCACCCACCATACCTCCGATGAGTGCGTGGGAGGAACTCGACGGGAGCCCATAGTACCACGTAATGATATCCCACAGGCATGCCCCTACCAGAGTGGCGAGGATAACGTTTGCGTCGATGATGCCCACATCAATGATCCCCTTGCCGATTGTGTTGGCCACGTGAAGACCCAGGAACAGGAAGGCGATAAAGTTGAAAAAAGCAGCCCAGATTACGGCGTGCCGTGGTGAAAGAACGCGAGTAGAAACGACGGTGGCAATGGAGTTTGCGGAGTCATGAAATCCGTTCAGAAAATCAAACGTCAAGGCAAGAAGGATCAGAAAGGCTATGTAAAGGGTCATTGTTTATGCTTGCTTAACGATAATAGATTCAACTATGTGGGCAACGTCCTCACAGATATCAAGCACATTCTCCGCGAACTGGTAGATTTCTTTCCACTTTATCAGAGATATGGGGTCAGTTGCGTTCTCGAACAGATTGGTCAGGAATTCGTCCCTCATGGTATCACCGACATTCTCGAGCCGGTTCACCTCAATGCAGTATTTAAGTGTTGTCTCAGGGTGCTTGGTGTCCAGCAGGCCTTCTACAGCGCTAGCCAGCGCACGGACCGATTTTTCGATGATAGTGGAGAATTCCATCAGGTTGGAGTCTCTGTCTATTACCTTGTAAACCCTCATGCGGTTAGAAATGGTATAAATCATATCAATGACATCGTCCAGCGC